>NZ_VJZD01000444.1 GCF_009377175.1 Streptomyces adustus | reverse complement strand
CCGTTGGGGGTGAGCGGCAGATCGTCGACGACGACCACGGCCGGAACCATGTAGTCGGGCAGGGTGCGCGCGAGGTCCGCGCGCACGGCGTCCGGGTCGCACGGGACCCCGGGTTCGGGTACGGCGTAGCCGACCAGCCTGCGCTCCCCCGGGCTGTCCTCTCGTACGATCACCGCGCTGCGGGCGATCCCGGGCACCTGGGCGAGGACGGTGTCGATCTCGCCGAGTTCGATGCGGAACCCGTGGATCTTGACCTGGTCGTCGGTGCGGCCCAGGTACTCCACCGCGCCGTCGGGACGCCACCGGGCGAGGTCGCCGGTGCGGTACATCCGGGCGCCGGGCGGGCCGAACGGGTCGGCGGGGAAGCGTTCCGCGGTGAGCGCGGGGCGGCCCAGGTATCCCCGGGCCAGGCCCGCCCCGGCGAGGTACAGCTCGCCGGTGACACCCACCGGCACGGGCCGCAGCGCCGCGTCGAGGACGTACAGCCTGGTGTTCCAGATCGGTCGGCCGATGGGGACCGGGCCGGGGCCCGGACGGCACTCCCAGGAGGTCACGTCCACGGCGGCCTCGGTGGGTCCGTACAGGTTGTGCAGCGGTACGCCGAGCAGTTCGTGGAAGCGGTTCGCCACCTGCTCGGACAGCGCCTCGCCGCTGCACACCACCCGGCGCAGCGAGCGGCAGCCGGCCGCCGACGGTTCCTCCAGGAAGGCCGCGAGCATCGAGGGCACGAAGTGGACGGTGGTGATCCGCTGTTCCTGGATGGTGCGCGCCAGGTAGACGGGGTCCTTGTGCCCGTCCGGCCGGGCCACCACCAGCGTGGCGCCCTCCAGCAGCGGCCAGAAGAACTCCCAGACGGAGACGTCGAACCCGAACGGCGTCTTCTGCAGCACCCGGTCGGTGTCGTCCAGCCGGTACGCGGCCTGCATCCAGGCCAGCCGGTTGACGATGGCGTCGTGCGCCACCACGACGCCCTTGGGGCGGCCGGTGGAGCCGGAGGTGTAGATGACGTAGGCCGGACTGGAGCCGACGGGGCGGGGCGGGGCGGCGACGGCATCGACCGCGTCGCCCTCGTCGCCCTCGTCGACGAGCAGTCGTGGCACCGCCGGTTCGTCCGGGAGTACGGCGGCCGTGGCGGACGTCGTGATCAGCAGGGCGGGGGCGGCGTCGGCCAGGATGTACCCGACGCGGTCGGCGGGCAGGCCGGGGTCCACCGGGAGATAGGCGGCGCCCGACTTCAGGACGGCCAGCAGCGCGACGACCATCTCGGTCGACCGGTGCAGGGCCACGGCGACGATCCCCTCCGGCCCGGCGCCCCGGGCCCGCAACCGCTCGGCGAGCCGGTCGGCGCGGGCGTCCAGCTCCCGGTAGGTGAGGGTCTCCTCCTCGAAGACGGTGGCGGTGCGGTGCGGTGCGCGGGCGGCCTGCCGTTCGAAGAGGTCCACCAGGGTGCCCTCGGGCACGGGGTGGGCGGTGTCGTTCCACTCCCTCAGGACGCGGTGGCGCTCCTCGTCGGACAGCAGCTCCACCTCTGCGACCGCAAGCGCCGGCTGCTCGGCCGCCGCGGTGAGCAGCCGCCGCAGGGCTTCGGCCATGCCTCGCGCGGTGGACGGGTCGAGCATGTCGGGCCGGTGGTCGAGGTGGAGGCACAGCCGTTCGCCGGGCAGGACGACGAGGTTGACGGTGTAGTGCGTGGCGTCCGTGCCGAGGACTCCGGCGAGCCGGAGCCCGGCGGCCGAGCCGCTGAGGGTCTCCTCGTCGACCGGATAGTTCTCGAAGGCCACGGCCGTGTCGAAGAGGGTGCCGAGTCCGCTGTCGCGCTGGATCTCGGCGAGGCCGAGGTGCTGGTGGTCGAGGAGCGGGGTCTGCGCGTCCTGGAACCGTGCCAGGGCCTCGATCAGCGGCTCGTCCTCCCTGATCCGGAAGCGCACGGGGAGGGTGTTGATCAGCAGTCCGACCATGTTCTCGATGCCCGGGAGGTCGGGGGTGCGGCCGGAGACCGTCCCGCCGAAGACCACGTCGTCGCGGCCGGTGAACCGGCCGAGCAGGATCGCCCAGCAGCCCTGGACCACACTGCTCAGGGTCACTCCGGCGGCCCGGGCGCGGGCGGTCAGGCGCGCAGTGAGGCCGGCGTCCAGTTCGACGACGGTGCGTTCGGGCAGCACGCCGACCCGGTTGAGGCCGGTACCGCCGAGCAGGGTGGGTTCCTCCAGGCCGTCCAGGGCTCCCTGCCAGGCGGCGGCCGCGGCGGCGCGGTCCTGGCGGGCGTGCCACTCCAGGTACGAGCGGAAGGACGCGGCCGGCTCCGGTGTCCACGGAGTGTGTCCGGCGCGGGAGGCGTAGTCGGCGAGGAGCTCCTTCAGCAGCACCGCGGCCGACCAGCCGTCCCAGAGGATGTGATGGTTGGTCATCACCAGGCGGTGTTCCCTCTCCCCGAGCCGTACGAGGGTGAAGCGCACCAGGGGCGGCCGGGCGAGGTCGAAGCGGCGCAGCCGGTCCTCGGTCAGCAACTCCTCCAGCGCTGTCCGCTGTTCGTCCGCTCCCAGACCGGAGAGGTCGGCGACGTCCAGCGGGGCGTCGACCTCGGCCAGGACGATCTGGACGGGCTCGGTCAGGCCGTGGTCGGTGAAACCGGCCCGCAGGGCGTCGTGGCGGCGGAGCAGGGCGTGCAGCGACTGCCGCAGGGCGGGGAGGTCCAGCGGGCCGCGCAGATCGAGGACGAGCTGGCCGGTGTAGGCGTCGATGGTCTGCTCGTCGTAGGAGGCGTGGAAGAACAGGCCTTCCTGGAGCGGCGAGAGCGGGAGGACCTCGGTCAGGCCGGGGTGGGCGTCCATCAGCCGGTCCAGCCGGATCCGGTCGAGCGGTACGAGGGGGCAGTCGGCCGGGGTGAGCCGGGAGGCCAGGGCCGAGTCGGCCGGGGTGAGCCGGGAGGCCAGGGCGGAGTCCCCCGGGGTGAGCCGGGGGGCCGGGGCCGAGTCGGCCGGGTTCAGTCGGGGGGCCGGGGCGGAGCAGTCCGCCAGCAGCCGCAGGGCCCGGCCCCAGTCCTCGGCGAGGGCCGCGGCCTCCGGTTCCGAGAGCAGCGCCTGCGGCCAGGTCCACACAGCGGTCAGCTCGGCGGAGCCCGGCTCCTCGCGTACCAGGACGTCGATCTGGAGGCAGTGCTCGGCCGGCATGTCCGGCGGAGTGTCGGCCCGCAGGGCGCCGCTCTCCGGAGCCGGGGTCCACGGGCCGCCGTCGGCGGCGGGGAACCGGCCGAGGTAGTTGAACAGGACGGGCGGCTGCGGCAGTGCGGCGAGTTCGGCGCCGGCGGCCGGGTCGAGGTGGCGCAGCAGGCCGTAGCCGGCACGCTCCGGCAGGGCGGCGAGGCCGTCCCGTACGCGCCGCGCCAGGTCGGCCAGCGCCGGGCCGCCGTGCCAGGCGGCGGTGAGGTCGAGCCCCCGCAGGTCGAACCGGGCCGGGTACTGGGTGGTGAACCAGCCGACAGTGCGGGAGACGTCGAGGGCGCCGGTGGGATCGGCGTCCCGGCCGTGGCCCTCCAGGTCGACCAGGAGGGAGACGGGCGCCGTACCGTCCGCGCGCTGCTGCCGACGGTGGGCGGCCAGCGCCAGGGCGGCGAGCATCAGCTCGTCGGGGCCGGTGTTCAGGGCGGCGGGGGCGCTGGTCAGCAGCGGTCGGACCACCTCCGTGGGCAGGGTCACGGTCAGGCTGCGGGCGGTCGCCGCGGTGTCGCGTGCCGGGTCGGGGAG
>NZ_VJZD01000443.1 GCF_009377175.1 Streptomyces adustus | reverse complement strand
AAAGGCGCAGGCCGGGCGATCGCGGTGGGGGCGGGGCCGCAGAAGAAGTACACCGTCCAGCAGCAGCCGGCGGCAGGGACGTGCCACTACCGGTACGAGAAGGGCGAACCGCTGGAGGACTCGGCGTGCACGCCGGGTGCGATCTCTCCGGCCGTCACCCAGGCGAACCTGAAGTCGACGATCTGCCGCAAGGGCGGCTACACCTCCGGGGTGCGCCCCTCCACCTATGTGACGGCGAAGGAGAAGAAGCTGAACGCGGCCTCCTACGGATTCACCGGCAGCATGGGGGACGCCGAGTACGACCACCTGATCAGTCTTTAGCTCGGCGGTGACCCCAACGACGCCCGGAACCTGTGGGTGGAGCCTGCCGACCCCGGCCACCGTAAGGGATCCGGGGTGAACAACCTCAAGGATCCGGTGGAGACGAAGCTGCACACCGCGGTCTGCTCCGGCAAGGTCACCCTCGCCGCCGCGCAGCAGGCCATCGCCACGGACTGGACGACCGCGCTCAGTACCCTCGGCCTCAGCTGACCAAGATTCCTGGCCCGGGCCGGCGGGGCGCGAATGCCGTGCGCTGGGGGTGTGGAAGCGTGGCAAGGAGTCCGGGCCCGCCGCTTTCCCCCGTAGCGGCGGACCCGGACTCCTTGCGTGCCGCGGCCGAGGCCGACGGTGACAGGCAGGCAGGGGCGGTGAAGTTCCTGGCACCGCATGCAGCGACCACGACCTGGTCGTCCTTGCGCTGCGCCTGGGGACCGGGTTCCCGACGGCGGCCGGTGGCGGGATGGCGCGGCGCCCGGCCTCATCAAACGCTACGTCGACCGCCCTACCCGCGACCCGGAAATCAACCGAGCAGGCCCTTTGGCATGCCCTGCTCGGTAGGAGTGAAGACCGAACATGGACTGCCCGGCGACGGCGAGCCCGGGCCTACGGTGGGTGCGGGGGCGTAGTAGCCAGTCCCTGCCTGTCGGCTCTACGCTCGTGGTCGAGCTCCGGGCCGGAGCCCGACGCGCTGTCTGCCGGGGGGCGTTGTGGATGTCGCCACGCTGATCCTTTTGGGGGCCACGGGTGGCGTGTTACGGGGGCTGCTGGACGCCTATGCCCGCTTCCTCGACTGGCAGACGGACCGGCGCACACACCGGCAGACCGGGAGGGAAGGCGAACCTCCCCGGTTCACGGAGTACTTCGATGTGGGGGTCGAACCCTTCGCGGCAGTGCTCCACAGCGCCATGGGCGCAGGAGCTGCCGTGCTCTTCGGCACGACCGGGCAGATCAGCGGTGCATACGCCGCCATTGTGGTGGGGATCTCCGCCCCGGGGCTGCTGACCCAGCTCAGCCGTATTCAGTCGGTGCACGATGCGCTCACCGCAGGCCAGACGGCCGCGTCAGACGCTTTTGAGCCGGCGGTCCAACCCACCACGCCGCAGACGCTTCCCCCGCCCGCGTCCGCCCTCAACGCGGGCGGCACGCACGTTGAGCCGGCAGCACGGCGGGAGTTGAATGGCCACCCGGTGACGGCCGCAGACAACTCGGCGTCTGCAGCGAGCAGCTCCACGGCGGGGCGTCCTGAGGGCGATGTTCAGGCGCTGCGCCAAGGACGGCTCGCCAGGGAGGGGGAGAGCACGTGATGTCCACCCGCTCCTTCTCCAGGCGCTTCGCGCACGCTGCGCTGGGAGCCGGCCGGCCGGCCCACAGGCCCCCGACGGCCGGGCAGCAGCGCACCCTTCCGCTTTCCCGACGGCTGCTGGCAGCCCTCCTCGGGATCCGCGTACGCCCGGACCTCGCGCGCCCGTCCGCCGCCAGCACCGTGCACACCCCGTCCGACACTGCCGTCCCTGAGCAAGCCGATCCCATGCCGCCAGGGGGCGGACGTCTTGAAGAGCCGGCACAGCCGACCGCACCGTCCCCGCCACCCGGCCGTGCCGAAGGGCGGCCGCGCCCACGTGCTCGTAGAAGCTCCGTCCCGCAGCATCTGCTGAGCGAGGACCGCCACGAGTACGAGCGGATCCTCGACGAGGCGCTGCGCTTCGCACCTCACCGCCCGCAACTGACCGCTGTGGGGCAACGGCTCAACACCGAACAGCTGCGCCTGATGGCGCTGAACGCCACCCCCCTCATCACGGCGGCCGCGGCGAACGAGTACCAGCACTACGTGAAGGTCCGCGAGGAACTACGCAGCGCGGCCCTGCCCATACCCGCGGGGGCTCGGGGAACCGGTCCCACAGGGCTGGGCATGGATGCTGCGGAACCTGGTCCCGCACTCGGCGAGTCCACGCCGACGGGCGGCGCGGGTGCCGTTGCCGTTATTGCAGTTCTTGCGCCGGTCCTTGCAGGGTCGGCCGCGGCGATCTTCCTGCTCGCCGGCTTCCTTCTCAAGGTGCTCGATCGAGAGTCTGCGGCTTCGAAGGACATGATCGCGGCCGGGTGGCTGTTCGGTGCCGTCACTGCCGCTGCTGTGCTTGTCGCCGGTATCGGGCTGTTGCTGACCGCCCTGCACAACAGCCCCTCTCGCGAGCCGGGGCCGCCGGGCAGACTGAGCGATGAAGTGACCCAGGCCAAAGCGGCATGGCGGGAGGCGCTGCTGGAGCGAGGCATCCTGCCGTTTCTGCGGGAAGCACTGGCCGACCCCGGCACCGCGCCGCCCGTG
The DNA here is from genome assembly GCF_009377175.1 of Streptomyces adustus. Lineage (GTDB taxonomy): Bacteria > Actinomycetota > Actinomycetes > Streptomycetales > Streptomycetaceae > Streptomyces > Streptomyces adustus. The sequence continues at coordinate 1,112 of NZ_VJZD01000443.1, read as the reverse complement.
CGCACGACGGCATCATCCGCCTACAGCAGCCGTACGCCGCGTCTCGACTCCGACAGCCCCAGCCCGGACGGCACCCCTGCTTCCGGTCCGCGCCCGCGCTTCGTCACTTCTGAGTCCGAAGGCCCCGACCCACAGCTCTGACCAGGGCGGCCGCGCAGCTGCACAGCACCAATGATTAAGGAGATCGTGCCTGGGCGCCTCCGGCCAGTCCCTCGGGGAGCGCGGGCGCGGGTTGCGTCCTTGGAAGTGGTGTACCTGTTCCCACCTGATCCGGGTGTTTGTCCCGGCGTCGGAGTGAGGGTCCGGATATGAGAACGGCCACCGGCTGATCTTCGAGATGTCTAGGCTCGAAGGAGATCAGCACGATGACCGCACCGGACAGTCTGCCCCTGCACGCCCTCGCCGAGGACAACCTCGCCTCGGCGAGTCCCGATCTGCTGCGCGCGATGGTCAAGACGTTCGCCGACGCCCTCATGTCCGCCGAGGCCGACGCCCTCTGCAACGCCGAATACGGCCAGGTCAGCGACGAACGCGTCAACCACCGCAACGGATAGGGGTGTGGTGGGTGGTGAGGGCGTGTCGGCGGCGTTCGAAGTCCGGGGTTTCGTCGGTGATGTAGCGGGCGGTCACGGGCCGGTTGTACTGGCCGGTGATGCCGCGGGCTGCGCATTCTTGGGCCAGGTCGGCGCTGGAGGGCGCCTGTGTGTGCCATCGGTGCTCGGCCCAGATGTTGTAGACGCGCCAGCGCAGGAAGTGGCGGCGCAGGTTGGCGGGGCTGACGGGTCGGCGGCCGCGTCCGAGGAGTCCTTGGTGGGCGAGGTGGGCGGAGAGCTGTTCGGCAGTGGGTTCGGTGCCGTGTTCGCTCTGATACTGCATCCATGCGAGGTAGTAGCGGTCGGGTGCGGTGAGTTGTTCTCCTTGAGGGCGGCCTTGCGGCGTGGGGGGACGTGCCCGGTCTCCCGGCGCCAGGGGCTGTGTGCGCTTGGCCTGCCGGGCCGGTGCGGCAGCCGGGGGAGTGTGGGGTAGGTGGTGCGCCGTGGTGCCGTTGCGGGGGTCGGTCGTCTGTGGGCCGGGAACGGAGTTGTCTCTTATACAAATGTGACGCTGCCGAC
>NZ_VJZD01000442.1 GCF_009377175.1 Streptomyces adustus | reverse complement strand
GCCCCCGCCACCTCGGCGATCTGCGTCCCGGACGCCTCGCGGGACCGCGCGACCTGCTCGCCCTGGGCGCGCTCTCGGCCCGCGACCTGCTCGCCCCCGTACGGCTGCTCAAGCGCGGCGAGGACCGCACCACCCGGACCGCGCTGGCGGCGGCCGGCTTCTCCGAGGAGTTCGTCGAGCGGTTCTTCCGCCCCTTCCTCTCCGGCGTCTTCCTGGAGGACGAACTGGAGACCTCCGCGCGCTTCTTCCACCTCGTCTGGCGCAGCATGCTGCGCGGCAACCTCTGTCTGCCGGCGGAGGGGATCGGCGCGGTGCCACGCCTGCTCGCGGACGCGCTGCCCGCGGGGACCGTACGCCTGGAGCGGGCGGTGGCCGCTCTGACGGACGACGGCGTCGAACTCGTCACGGGGGCCGAACTCCCGGCCCGCGCCGTGGTGGTGGCCACCGGTCCCGGCCCGGCCGCCGTGCTGCTGCCGGGGCTCGACGTGCCCGCGTACCGCGTGGTGACGACGTACTACCACGTCGGCGCGCGCTCCCCGCTCGCCGAGCCCACACTGCTCACCGACACCCGCGGACGGTTCCTGAACACCTGCGTCCTCACCGAGGTCGTACCCGGATACGCGCCCGCCGGCCTGTCCCTGATCGCCACCTCGGTGCTCGGCGAGGACACCCCGGGCCGCGAGCGCGCGGTCCGCGAGGCGCTCGGCGACGCGTACGGCGCCGACAGCGACGGCTGGGACCTGCTGACCTCGCGCACCGTGCGCGACGCGCTGCCGGTCATGACACCCCCGCAGCCGCTCGGCCGCACGGCCCGGGTCGCTCCCGGACGGTACGTGTGCGGCGACCACCGGGCCACCGGGTCCGTCCAGGGAGCCCTGGCGTCGGGGGCGCGCGCGGCCCGCGAGGTGGCCCGGGACCTCGGCCGGTAGGCGGCCGGAGGGCGGGGTTTTTGGTCAGGCGGTGGGGGTGACCAGCAGCAGCGAGGTCTCCCCGCAGGGGAACAGGGCGAGCCCGCCCTGCGCCGTGGGCAGGGCCGCACCGGCGTGCAGAGCGGCGAAGTCGAACCCCTTGGTGAGCGAGCCGACGAGGTGGTGGGGGTCGGTCGAGGCCGCCACCCGGCCGCGCGCGTTGACCAGCCGGGCCGGTGCGGGCAGGCGCCGCAGCAGCGGGGCGACGGTCGCCTCGAAGTGGCGCAGGTACACGTCCGCGGCGGCGACTCCCGCGAAGCGGCCTTCGGAGACGACCGGCAGGGAGAACGTGAGGCTGTACTCGTCCGAGCACAGGTAGTCGACATACGGGCCGGCGACGATACGACGGCCGGTGTCGTGCGGGTGCGCGTACCACTCCCAGTGCGTGTAGTCGGCGTACGGCGAGTCCGAGCCCTCCAGATCGAGCAGCAGCGGCGTGACCTGTCCGGCGGCGTCCGCCTGCCACCACTCCAGCAGGGTGTCGGTGTCCGCCAGCAGCCCGGGGGCGGCGACGAAGCCGAGCCCGGAGACCAGACCGCCCTGCCGCAGCCGGCTGGTCAGATGAGGCCGGAGCGCGGCGAGATCGGCCGAGAGGGGGCGGCGGCCCTCGGCGGCCACCGCGGCCAGCCGCGCGGTGCAGACCGCCCTGGTCTGCGCGACCGTGTCGAAGACCCGCTCCACCACGTCACGGACGGCGTCGGAGAGGTCGTCGAGGAGCGCCCGGTCGATCCCGGCCAGGGTCGTGGCCGGGAGGCTGCTGACCATCTGAGTCCTCCTCGGGCCGCAGCCTCGTCGCCGTCACAGTGTCCGCAGGCGCAGCTCCACGAGGTGTGCCATGGAGGCCCGGACGCACTCCTCCATCAGGGCACGCGCCTGGTCGCCCGCCCCATTCTGTAGGGCGCAGATTACGTCATGGTGACGACGCGTGACATCTTCCGCATAGGAGTTGTCGGCGAGGACCAGGCACATCAGGGCGCCGGCCTCGGCCTGGAGCGAGATCGCCGCCCGGGTCAGCCGCGCGGACTGGGCCGCCGCGGCCGCCTCGACATGGAACCGGCCGTAGATCCGCGCCCGTTCCGCGGGTTCGCGGGCCTGCCGCAGGGCCTGGAGCGAGCGCTGCATCGGTACGAGGTCGCCGGGCTCGGTGCGCTGGGCCGCCAGGTGGGCCGCGGCCCCCGAGACGGCCGCCCAGTGGTCACCCAGGTCCCGCAGTTCCTCGGTGCTCCAGTCGGCCAGTTGCTCGTGCAGGCGTTCGGCGGGCGGCGCGGCGGGCAGCGTCACGAAGCTGCCGCCGCCGCGGCCCCGCCGGGTGGTGAGCAGTCCGCGGGTCCTGAGGGTGACGAGCGCCTCGCGCAGGGTCACGGTCGAGACGCCGAGCAGGGAGGCCAGTTCCAGCTCCCCGGGCAGCTGCTCACCGTCCTCCAGCAGACCGAGCTCGATGGCGTTGCCCAGCCGTCGGACGACGACGTCGACCCGCGCCTGCGAGTCCACGGGCACGAAGACAGCCCTGCGCGCTCCATGTGTCTCCTGCTGCACAGCCACCACCCCTAACCACTTGGATCACTCTTTACCCTAACGAGCCCTTGAGTTTTGAACTATGACTTCATATCTTTCGCTGCAACGCTCGACCACGCAGAAAGGTTCCCGAATGGGAAGCAACGCCATCCGGCTCCAGGGCGTACGCAAGTCCTTCGGCCAGACGGAGGTCGTCTCCGGGGTCGACCTCCGGATCGCGGACGGGGAGTTCTTCTCCCTGCTCGGCCCCTCCGGCTCGGGCAAGACCACGGTTCTGCGCATGATCGCCGGATTCGAGGAGCCCACCGGCGGCGTCATCGAGCTCGCCGGGCAGGACGTCACCCGCCGCGCCCCGTTCGAGCGGGACGTCCACACGGTCTTCCAGGACTACGCGCTCTTCCCGCACATGACTGTGTTGGAGAACGTCGCCTACGGCCTGAAGGTCCGCAAGGTCGCCAAGGCCGAGCGGCTCGTGCGGGCCCGCAAGGCCCTCGCCGAGGTCCGCCTCGACGGCTTCGGCGACCGGCGCCCCGCCCAGCTCTCCGGCGGTCAGCGCCAGCGCGTCGCCCTGGCCCGCGCCCTCGTCGGCCGCCCCCGGGTGCTGCTGCTCGACGAACCCCTCGGCGCCCTCGACCTCAAGCTGCGCGAGCAGATGCAGACCGAACTGAAGGCGATCCAGCGGGAGGTCGGCATCACCTTCGTGTTCGTCACCCACGACCAGGAGGAGGCCCTGACGATGAGCGACCGCATCGCCGTCTTCCACCAGGGCCGCATCGAACAGGTCGGCACCCCGGCCGAGATCTACGAACGGCCCGCGACCCCCTTCGTCGCCTCGTTCGTCGGCACCTCGAACCTGCTGGAGGGGGACACCGCCCGGCAGATCGTCGGCGCCCCCGGCACCTACAGCATCCGCCCCGAGAAGATACGGGTCCTCGCCGCGGACCCGGTCGGGACCGATGCGGCCGGCGACTCCGCCGGGGCCGACGCGGCCGAGTACTCCTCGGCCGTCGGGACCGTCGCCGAGGTCGTCTACCTGGGCGACGCGACCCGCCTCCTCGTCGACCTCGACGCCGGCGGACGTCTCACCGCCGTCCAGCAGAACCTCGACACCTCCTCCGAGGACGTCGCCGCCTACCGCGGCAGCCGCGTCCGCCTCCAGTGGCGCCGCCGCCACGCCTTCCAGCTCCCCGACCGGCCCTGACCTCCGGCCCCGACCCGGCACCGGCCTCGGGCACCGCCCGGCCCTGAGCCCCGGCACCCCCGGCTCCCACCTCACCGCC
>NZ_VJZD01000441.1 GCF_009377175.1 Streptomyces adustus | reverse complement strand
CCCACCGATCCACACCCCCGAATCCCGCCCCGGCCGTGCAGCCGTTAGGCTTCGCCCGCGGGGACCGCCACCGTATGGAGGGGCTGACAATCACGTGAACCTGCGCGACAGGCTGCGCGGCCTGCTGGTGAGGCTGTACGCACGCCGGGTGGAAGGCCACCTGGACCACGCTCAGGTGCCCAAGCACATCGGCGTGATCGTGGACGGCAACCGCCGCTGGGCGAAGGCCGCGGGCTCCACCGCCGCGCAGGGCCACCGGGCCGGTGCGGACAAGATCGAGGAGTTCCTCGGCTGGTGCACCGAGACGGACGTCGAGGTCGTCACCCTCTGGCTGCTGTCGACGGACAACTTCGACCGTCCCCAGGAGGAACTGCTCCCGCTTCTCGGCATCATCGAGGACGTGGTCCGCTCCCTGGCCGCCGACGGACGCTGGCGCGTGCACCACGTCGGCACCGCCGATCTGCTGCCGTCCGGCATGCAGACCGTGCTGAAGGAGGCGGAGGAGAACACCGCCCACGTCGACGGGATACTGGTCAACGTCGCCATCGGCTACGGCGGCCGCCAGGAGATCGCGGACGCCGTGCGCGCGATGCTCCACGACGCCCACGACAAGGGCGTGTCGATGGAGGACCTCGCCGAGTCCGTCGACATCGACATGATCGGCCGCCACCTCTACACCGGCGACCAGCCCGACCCCGACCTCGTGATCCGCACCAGCGGCGAGCAGCGGCTGTCCGGTTTCATGCTGTGGCAGACGGCCCATGCGGAGTACTACTTCTGTGAGGTCTTCTGGCCGGCCTTCCGCAAGGTCGACTTCCTGCGCGCCCTGCGCGACTACGCGGCCCGCCACCGGCGCTTCGGCGGCTGAGCGTCCGTCGGGTCACGACGGAGGAGTTCACGGTTTCACGGGACCCCTGGGATCCCGTTCGACGCGGACGTCACACGGAGTTCATCGGCGCGCCGTCATATGCCGTGGCATGAGCGTGCATCTTGGAGGGCATAAGCCAAGCAGGTCGGTGCCCGAACCACGGGTACCGCATCTCAGCGGACGGCTCGGGGCCGTCCGCCCGGGAGGCCCTTTGCACCAGCCCGACCGTGTGTTCCCAGCACGGACGCAGCCGCGGAGGGCCGGTTCTCGGCCCGCCGTGCATCGGCGCCGTCAACCGGTCCAGCTCCTTCTCGTCGCTCCCCGACCTCATCCGAGGGGGTACGTCCTTCCGTGGTGACCAGCACAAAGCGCCGCACGCCAGACCGGCGCACCTATGTTCTCGACACCAGCGTCCTGCTGGCCGACCCGAACGCCCTGACCCGCTTCGACGAGCACGAGGTCGTGCTCCCGATCGTCGTGGTCACGGAACTGGAGGCCAAGCGGCACCATCCCGAACTCGGCTACTTCGCCCGGCAGGCGCTGCGCCTGCTCGACGACTACCGGGTCCGGTACGGCCGTCTCGACTCCCCCATTCCGATCGGGGATCTCGGCGGTACCGTCCGTGTCGAGCTCAACCACTCGGACCCCAGCGTGCTGCCTTCCGGCTACCGACTGGGGGACAACGACTCCCGCATCCTCGCGGTGGCCCGGAATCTCCAGGCCGAGGGGTTCGACGTCACCGTCGTGTCGAAGGACCTGCCGCTGCGGATCAAGGCGTCGTCCGTGGGCCTCCTCGCCGAGGAGTACCGCGCCGAGCTCGCCATCACGGACTCCTCCGGCTGGACCGGGATGTCCGAACTGACGCTGTCCGGCGAACAGGTGGACATCCTCTTCGAGGAAGGGCACGTGTACGTGCCGGAGGCCTCGGACCTCCCGGTGCACACCGGCCTGACCATCCAGTCGGAGCGCGGCAAGGCGCTCGGCCGGGTGTCGCCCGACGGCAACATCCGCCTGGTGCGCGGCGACCGCGAGGCGTTCGGCATCAAGGGGCGCAGCGCCGAGCAGCGGATCGCGCTCGACCTGCTCCTCGACCCGGACATCGGGATCGTGTCGATGGGCGGCCGGGCCGGCACCGGCAAGTCGGCGCTGGCGCTGTGCGCGGGTCTGGAGGCGGTCCTGGAGCGCCGCCAGCACAAGAAGGTCATGGTCTTCCGGCCGCTGTACGCGGTGGGCGGGCAGGAACTGGGCTATCTGCCCGGCTCCGAGGCGGAGAAGATGAGCCCCTGGGCCCAGGCGGTCTTCGACACCCTCTCCGCGGTCACCAGCCGGGACGTCATCGAGGAGGTCACCGCGCGCGGGATGCTGGAGGTCCTCCCGCTCACCCACATCCGCGGCCGCTCGCTGCACGACGCGTTCGTGATCGTGGACGAGGCGCAGTCGCTGGAGAGGAACGTCCTGCTGACCGTGCTGTCCCGGATCGGCGCGAACTCGCGTGTCGTGCTGACCCATGACGTGGCACAGCGGGACAATCTGCGGGTCGGCCGCTACGACGGTGTGGTCGCCGTCGTGGAGAAGCTGAAGGGGCATCCGCTGTTCGCCCACATGACGCTGACCAGGTCCGAGAGGTCCCAGATCGCGGCACTTGTGACCGAAATGCTGGAGGACGTCCAGCTCTGACAATTCATGGAACGGTTGCCCCTGGAGGCCCGTTGTATGAATTCGGCGCCGCTCGACGAAGGCGATGAGCCTAGTCGGGCGGCGCCTTCGTGTGTGGGCGTTTCATGAAACCCCCTGGGCCAAACGAGGTGTGAGCTTTCACACGCAACTCAGAATTGCCTTGCGTCGTCGTGTTACGGCAGAGTCTCACTCCTGTCAGGCCCCCGCATACGACACACCTGTACCTCTGGACGTACTCCCGCACTTCGGTGAGGGCGGTACGGCACGACGGAGGCACAAGCCCAACTCCATAGCGTCGTCGTATGCCGCCCGCTCTTCACGTGGCACTCCCGCGCAGGGAGTTGCCCGCCGGGCCCGCGCCTCCCGTGACCCCGCAGTTGGGAGGCCAGCGACAGGGGCACGATTGCGTCCGCCAGGGTCACCGAAGCGGGCGATGCTGGAAGGAAAACCGTGTGAGCCGGATCTCGGTCCGGGGATTCGCAGTGGCCTCGGCCACCGCGGTCACCGCCGTCGGAAGCGTTGTCGGCGTTGCCTCGGGCAGCGTTGCGCAGCCCAACGACGCAGAGGCGACGGCAAGCGACTCGACGCTGCTCCTCGCGGACATCCCCGCGGGTCAGCAGGCCCAGGTGCAGACCGCGTCCCTGACGCAGCAGGCTGACGCCCAGGCCATCGCCGCCGACGCGAGCGCCAAGAAGGACGCCGAGGAGGCCGCCCGCAAGGCTGCCGCCAAGACCGCGGTCGCGAAGAAGGAGGCCGCCGAGGAGGCGGCCAAGAAGCGTGCCGAGGCGAAGGAAGCGGCGAGCCGCAGCGCGGTGCGCGACGCGTCCACCTTCTCCGTGCAGAGCTCCTACACGGTCGCGCAGATCCAGGCGATGGCGCGCCAGATGGTGCCGAGCTCCCAGTTCCAGTGCTTCAGCAACATCGTGAACCACGAGTCCAGCTGGAACTACCACGCCGTCAACGCCTCCTCCGGCGCCTACGGCCTGTTCCAGGCGCTGCCCGCCGGCAAGTACGCCTCCGCGGGCGCGGACTGGCAGACCAACCCGGCCACCCAGATCAAGTGGGGCCTCAGCTACATGAACGGCCGCTACGGCAGCCCGTGCGAGGCCTGGTCCTTCTGGCAGGCGAACAGCTGGTACTAGACGGCCCCGGCCGTCGACGCTCAACCTCACGAAGCCCCTCCCCGTCCTTGGGGGAGGGGCTTCGCCCTGTACGGTCGGACGCAACGACTCCAGGGGGAGTGGTGGGGAGAGACGCTGTCTCTTATACA
>NZ_VJZD01000440.1 GCF_009377175.1 Streptomyces adustus | reverse complement strand
CGTACGGGCCGGGTGGCCGGATTCCCGTGCGGGGTTCACGCAGGCGGGCGTGCTCGGTGTGGTGGTCGACTCGGACTGCTGCGTCATCGAGGAGGCTCCCGTCGCTGAGCGTCGTCGCGGAGATCGTCGAAGACCGACCTCAGGGTGGTCAACGCGCGTTGCACGTGGGGCAGTTCCCATGGTTCGGCTGAACCTGCACAGAGGGCGCGCTCCTGCCGAGTACCGCCGAGCAGCGGCGCGGTGGACAGGCGGACGCGCAGTGCGCCGAGGTCGTCGCCGAAGCGGTGACCGCCGGGCGCGGGCATCCCGAGCCGGGCGGAGAGGTGGTCCTCCAGGTCCTGCGCGTCGCCCACGCCGTGCGGGGCCAGCGCGGTCCGCAGCGGGCCGAGGTCGGCGTAGAGGTGCCGGCCCGCCCGTGGCGGCCGGGCGAGCGCGCCCGCGGCGACCACCGCGCCGTGCACGGCGGCGGCCAGGTGCGCGTGCGTCCGCACGGCGGCGGCCACGCGCGCGGTGACCGGCTCGGGCTCGGCGAGGGCGTACTCGGCGGCCGCCGCGACCGGCGCCGCGACGCGGGCGTCCAGCGCGGTGAGCACGTCGAGCACGCGCGCGTGGAGGTCGGCCCCGTCGGGACCGTCGGCGAAGCGGGCCACGGCGGCCGGCCAGCCGGGCGGCAGCAGCGCGCCGGCCAGGTCGCCGACCACCGTGACCCGGTCAGGCAGCATCTCGGCGGGGCTGAACAGCACCGTGGTGTGCGGGTCGTGCACGGTGTCGCGCCAGGTCTCGTCGCTGACCAGGTGCAGGCCCTCGCCCGCGGCTGCCTCGACGGCCTCGTGCAGCGCCTCGGGCGGGGCGACGGTGGCGGTCGGGTCGTCGGCGACGGACAGCACCAGCAGCCGCGGGTCGCCGCCTTCCGCGCGGACTCTGCGGACGGTCTCCAGCAAGGCGTACGGATCCGGTACCCCGCCGCATTCGGCCGGGGTCGCCACATGGAACGCGGGTCTGCCCAGCAGGCGCGCGTACGGGCCCCACCAGGCGGCGCACGGGCGCGGCACCAGGACGTCGCCGCCGAGCGCGGCGGTCAGCGCGAGCAGGAGCGCCGGGGCACCGGGCGCCGCGGTCACCCGGCCGGGGGCGGCGGGCAGGCCGCGCCGGGCCCAGTAGCCGCAGGCCGCGTCCCGCAGCGTCGTACCGCCGCCGACCGGTTCGGCCGCCGACCGGCCCGCGGCGGCGGCGAGCACCTCGGACAGCTCCGGGAGCAGCGGCAGCCCGTCGTCGGGCAGGGGCGGCCCGTAGCGGACGGGGCCGTGCCCCTCGGGGTCCGTGCGCCCCATGCCTACCTCCGCGCAGTCCTGGTGCCCTGTTCCACCGCTGTGCTGCCGTGTGCTCACGCGGCTCCCAGGGACAACGGGTACCCCACCCGTCGCGTCACCATGAGCGTTCCCGTCGCCGCGCGTCCCTGACACCGTGGGGCGGCTCAGTACTCCCGGCCGGGTTCACGGCGCCACAGCCGGTGCACGGCGGCGCCGAGCGCGCCCACGATCAGCAGACCGCCGGCGACGATCGCGGGGACGGATCCGGTGAACGCGCCGCCCTCCCCGGCCTCCACGCCGTGCGGCAACGCGTCCTGCGCACAGGATTCGGTACGCGCGGCGGTGCGTGCGGCGGTGTGCACGTGCGCCTTCGGGTACGTGCCGGAATCCGCGCCCCGGTCCGCCGTCGAGTCCGGGCCCTTGTCCGTGCCCTTGTCCGTGCCCTTGTCCGGCCCCTTCTCCGTGCCCTTCTCCGTGCCTCCGTCCGCGTGCTCGCCCGCGTGCCCGTCGGTACGGGACCCGCCGCACGCCTGGTCGCCGTCCCGGCCGGTGTCACGGCCGCCGTCCTGTCCCGCGCCTGTGCCGCCGTCCCGGCCGGTGTCACGGCCGCTGTCCTGTCCCGCGCCTGTGCCGCCGTCCCGGCCGGTGTCACGGCCGCCGTCCTGTCCCGCGCCTGTGCCGCTGTCGCCCCCGCTGTGCCGGCCGCCGTCCCCGCGGGCGCTCCCGCCGCCGTCGCCGCCGGTCCCCCGTCCGGCGTCGGTACCGGTGTCCGATCCGGTACCGGTGTCCGGCTTGATGCCCGCGTCCGTGTCAGGCCCGGTGGGGGCATCGGGGGCGGTACCCGTATCCGGCACGGAACCGGTGCCAGGCACAGCACCAAGACCCGCATCCGGTGCGGTACCGGTGCCAGGCACAGCACCAAGACCCGTATCCGGTGCGGTACCGGTACCAGGCACAGCACCAAGACCCGCATCCGGCACGGAACCAGTACCAGGCACAGCACCAAGACCCGCATCCGGCACGGAACCAGTACCAGGCACAGCACCAAGACCCGCATCCGGTGCGGTACCGGTGCCACGTGCGCCGCCGGTACCCGTGTCCGGTCTGATGCCCGGGTCCGGAATGATGCCCGCGACCGATCCGCCACCGGTGGCGGCACCACGTCCGACGCCACCGCCTACGAGCCCGGTACCCGTGTCGGGACCACGTCCGGCATCCCCGCCGACGAGCCCGGTACCCGTACCGGGCTCACGTCCGGCGGCACCGGCAGCGGCCCGTCCCGTGCCTCCGGCAGTGCTTCGCCCGGCCTCACCGGCGGGGCCCAGGACGCTGCCGCGTCCGGCGGCACTGCTGCCACCGCCGGTACCGAGCCCGGCGAAGGCCCTGCGACCGCCGCTCACGGTGAACTTCGCGCTCCACACCCTGCCCGGTCGGCCGCCCTCTGCCGGGCACCTGCCGGAGACGCTCCACGCGGAGCGCCCGGCAGCGCTGTCCGGCGTGGCCGGCAGGTCCTGGGCGGGCGGGATGTGGGCGGTGCCCCGGTAGGTGGCCGAGGCCGCCGTCCGGCCGCCGGTCGCGGTGACCCGGCGCAGCCTGACGGTGCCCTCGTCGAATGCCGGTGACACGGCGTCGATGGTCCGGGGCGCGGATCCGCCCAGGGCGCCGCAGCCGACCGAGACGGTGACGCTGTCCCCGGGGACGGATGCGCCGGGGCTGACCTTCGCGGCCGGGTCCGCGAACGCGACCGGGTCCGCGAACGCGACCGGCGCGGCAGCCGTCATGGCGGCACCGGCCAGGGCGGCGGCGGACAGGAGACGAGCGGTGCGGCACATGGGGCGGGCTCCTTAGGCCTGACGGCTGTCGGGACACTCCGGTCGTGCCCCACAGCCATCACAGCCCGCCCTGCCATGGGCCGCGCGCGGCCGGACACCATTCGCGGGACAGCCCGCCGCCGACCGGGTGAACGAGCCGTCGTCGCCGCATCCCGCCTCAGGGACGGGAGAACGGGACAGGGCGAAGCGTCCCGCAGGCCGGTGTCAGGCGCCGCCGTGTCCCGCCCCGGGTCCCCACTTGCCCACCGGCGTCCGGCCCGCCGACGCGGCGGCCCGCACCCGCGCGCCGTCCCGGGTCCGGGCCGGGGAGACGAAGCGGCGGGGGTTGCGCCGCAGGTACTCGCCCTCCAGCTGGGCCATGCGGTGGTTGTGGGTGCGCAGCGCGTCGTTGGAGCCGTACAGCAGGGTGTCGTGGCGCGTGCGGTGGATGTTCTCCAGTTCCTTCATCAGCTGCTGGTCGTCCAGTCGCGCCGGGTCGACTCCGCTCATGGTGGTACCCCGCTCGTCGTGTCCGTCCCTGCGGTCCGGTCCCGCCCGTGGGCGATTCCGTCGGGCGGGATCCGGAAGGGAAGCCATGGAACTCGCCGGGTCGGCCGGGGGTCGCCCCCGGCGAAGCCCGACCGACGCGGCCCTCGCGTCTCTGCCTCCACTGTACGAACATTCCGGCCCCCGGGCCCCCGGGCCCCGAG
>NZ_VJZD01000043.1 GCF_009377175.1 Streptomyces adustus | reverse complement strand
GTCCGAGACCCGGCCCGAGACCCGACCCGAGGCCCGCCCGTGACCGACACCCCCATCCGCCTGCTGCTGGCCGACGACCACCCCGTCGTACGGGCCGGTCTGCGCGCCGTACTGGAAACCGAACCCGGCCTCGTCGTCATGGCTGAAGCCGCCACCGCCGAGGAAGCCGTCACCCGCGCCGCAGAAGGCGACATCGACGTCGTGCTGATGGACCTGCAGTTCGGCAAGGGCATGGGAGGTGCCGAAGCCACCGCCCGGATCACCGCCCGGCCGGGAGCCCCGCGCGTGCTGATCGTCACCACCTACGACTCCGACGCCGACACCCTGCCCGCCATCGAAGCCGGCGCCACCGGCTACCTCCTGAAGGACGCCCCGCCCGAGGACCTGGCCGCCGCCGTACGCACCGCGGCCACCGGACGCACCACGCTGGCGCCCACGGTCGCCGACCGGCTGATGAACCGGCTCCGCACCCCCGGCACCGCCCTGACCCGGCGAGAGACGGAAGTCCTCACCCTGGTCGCCGACGGCCTGTCCAATCAGGCCATCGGCGAGCGGCTCCACCTGACCGAAGGCACCGTCAAGTCCCACCTGGCCCGCGTCTACGCCAAACTCGACGTCGACTCCCGCACCGCCGCCGTCGCCACCGCCACCGACCTCGGCCTCATCCGCCGCTGACCGCGCCGGCCGACCGCCTCACCGCGCCTCGTCTCGGAGATGCTCGGCGGGCCCCTGCCCGGCATCCACGACCCCCACGGCAAGCGCAAGGTGCAGGACCCCAGCGTTGGGCTCGGCCGCCGACCCGATCGGCAGGTCCAGACAGAAGGCACGGACGGCCAGGAACGGACCGGCGATGCGCTTGCGGGACCTGCCGCTCCGGCGGACGAGCAATCACCCTTTCCAAGCTTGGACGATCTCTTCGCTCAGCCGCAGGTCGGCCCGATCCGGATTGATCTCTTCAGTGATCTTCCAGAAGTACCGGACCAGGTTGCCCACCAAGTTGTCCGGGGTGCCGTAGTCGACGTCGACGGCGCGGCGGCGGATGCGGTCGACCATCAGGTCGCGGATCTCGCGGATCTCGCGGATCTCGCGGTTGCGCAGCTGGCGCCGGTCGACCAGGCCGGCGCGGCCCGATGACGGTTCTCGACTCCGCTCCGCACGAGGTTCTGGACCCCTACCGGACCTGCGCGTTCGCCACCTTGGGCAAGGACGGGAACCCGCCGGCCCGGCCGACGGGCGTCGCACGCCGCGACGAGTTCGCCCCGCAGATCTTCGTCGGCGACCGCGCTCAGTGCACCGACACGGTCATGGCGCGTCGGCGAGGGGCCGAGGAGTACTGGCGCAGGCTCTACGCCGCTCGCCTCTTCGAAGCCCAAGAGGCCGGCGCCGGCGAACGCGGGCTCAGGAGATCGCGGCGGAGGCGCCCCAGGAGGTGCCATGTCGGCCCGGCCGTCGTGCAGCAACCGTGTCTGCTCGCCCGGCCCGCACAGTACGACGTCCACGGCGACGGCGCCGGGCTCGGTGGCGTAGGTGTCGAGGAGTTTGGCCAGCAGTTCACCGGAGGCGGCCGCCTTCGCGGCCAGGACCACGGCGGGGCGGCCGGTCGCCGCGAGGGCGGCACGGCGGGTGCGCCGTTCGGCGGCCTCGACGGCGTCCAGCGCCGCTCGCGCCTCCCGCAGCAGCACCGCCCCGGGACGGAGACCCGCGCCCTCACCCCGCCCCGAACTGGTCGGTGAGTGCTCCTGGCCTTACGCGGCGATGCAGTTGTGACTGAGCGCGGTAGTCGGCCCGTCCGGCCAAGTCCGCGCTCAGGGGGTTGCCTGCCGTCACAGGGCGGGTCTGTCGGTGACGTGCGTAGGTCAGGCGAGGCGAGCCACGATGGCGCGGCAGGTGTCCTGCAGGTCTTCGTCGTTCGCGGTGCTTCTGAAGCGGCCGCTGCGGCGGGTCAGCGTGAGTTCTGTTCGGATGCGGGGGAGGGCCGGTGCGGCAGCGTGGCCCATGCGGTTCAGGCAGGCCAGGACGTGGTTGGAGGTCGCGTCGTTGTTCTCCCAGGCTCCGAGCAGTGTCTGGACGACGGCAGGGTTCTCGGCATCACCGCCGATGTCCCACAGCGCGGCTGCGGCGTGGACGCGGGTCCACTCGTAGTTGGCAGTCAGCATCTGCCGGAGTCGCGGAAGCACTGTCGCGGCGGGCGGACCGATCCGACCGAGAACGTCGGCCGCCTCATGACGGCGATAGGTGTCGAGCAGGTCGTGGAGCCGAGGCACCACGTTCTCCGGGTCGGCTTCGAGTTCCCACAGAGCGGCCGTGGCAGCCATGCGGAGATCGACGTCCTGCGCGTCGGCCAGAGGGCGCACCACCTTCAGGGCGGATGCGGCCGCGACACCGAAGGAGGCGAGAGCGTCCAGGGTGGACGCGGCGATCCGCCACTCCTCGTGACGGACTGCGGCGGTGACGGCGTCTGTGATCGCGGGGACGGCTGCCGGGTCCCCTTGTTCGGCAAGGGCGGACACCAGGGCGCCGACGCCCGTCCCGGCCCACGGCTGGGAGAAGTCGACGTTCGCGAGACGCCCGGTCAACCGCGGTACGAGTTCACCGGCGGCCGGGCGCATGCAACCGGCGACCTGCACGGCACGCCAGGCGTCGACATCGCCGTCCAGAGCCGTCAGCAGGCCGGGCAGGGCCCGCGGGTCACCCAGGCGTGCCAATGCCAGCACGGCTTCCTGGTGGGCGCGACGCAGGAGCGGCTTCGGCGTCGCCCACACGTCCGGACCATGCGCCGCGCGGTGTTCGGCCACGTAGGAGGCGAGGGCTTCGCGGGCGGGCTCGGCGACAGGCGCCAAGGTTCCGAGGCTCTCGGCCGCCGCGGCGGCGGTGTACGGATCATCGGGAAGGAGGCACTGCGCGAGAGCCGTGACGAGTTCGCGGTGCTCACCGCGCCAGGCCAGGATCAGGTCCTGGGCCATGCGGATCGCGTCGTAGCGGGTGGCGGGGTCCGGGCTGCGGAGCTGCGCGGTGAGCAGGGTCGTGCGTTCGGGCACGCGGGAATCGAGCACCGCGTGGAAGGTGCGGAGCAAGGACGTGGTCGGAGCATGGATACGGTTGTGTCGCTCGAGGTCCTCGAAGGCAGCGGCCACGTGCGGCGGGACATTCTGGGCCGGCGGGGGTTCGGCGGCTGTCGTGCACGCGCATTCTGCGGAATCTGACCGGCGTGCTTCGTCGCCGGGCACGTTCTCTGGTGGCGCCGTGAGTCGGCGCAGGAGGGCGATCGCCGTCGGTACGGCGTCGCTTCCCATGTCCTGCGGGGCGCAGCGGGCCCGGTGGACGAGGGCGGCGAGCGGGATGTCGGGGGACAGCGTCGGATCGTCGGCCAGAGTGTCGAGCCAGGCCATGGCGGCGGCCTGCGCGGCGGGCAACCGGAGCGCGAGGTCAGCCATCGTCCGGACGACCAGCAGCCGTTCCACAATCCCGCTCTCGGCCGGCAGGCGGCCGCGCAGTATCCCCACCGCGCGGTCGCCGTCGTCGAGGAAGAGGCCGAGGCCCTCGATCGCCGCCCGGCGTACGGACGGTTCCGGGTCCGCTGCGTAGCGGACGAAGAGGTCGGTGCTTTCGCGCATCAGCGCCACGCTGTCCGCGTGGGCTGTCGACTCGGTTCCGTCCGGCGAGATGTAGACGGCGTCGACGTCGCGATCCATGGATTCGCGTCCGATGCTGACCAGGAGCTCGATGATCGAGGCACGGTCGGGGGTCGCGGCATCCTGGGCCATGTGGAACAGGAACGGCAGGCTCGCCACGGTGCACGGGTACACGTCGCCCTGGTGGTGAGCCGCGCTGTAGAAGTGGCTGAGGGCCTTGTCCCGGAGCTCAGGGCCGCCTGAGGTCATGTCCCTCAGCCACACGGGGACGTCGTCGGCCGGACCGTACGCATGGCTCATCGACGACCAGTCGACGCTGTCAAGTTCGTTGATCATGGACGGCACTATGACGGCCGGCACTGACATCGAGGCTCCCTGCCGCCTCGGAGCAGTCGAGCAGAGAGGGTCTCTCGCCTGGAGCGCAGACACGTACGAAGTTCCTGAAGGCCATCCGATGCGCTCACCTGAGTCAACGAGAACGCTCATGGACCAACTGCAGCGCTCCGTCCCAGGAGTACTTGCACACGCGGTCCGCGTATGAGCCCGTCCACGGTGAGGAGGGTGCACGACGACACGTTCCGGAAGGTCGAGATGTGGTGCAGGACCTGATCGACGCGGCTTCGGAGTCCCCACAGCCGTAACCGTGCCGAGCTGACAACGTCAGGCCCAGCGGGATAGGTGAGGCGCTGGCGGGTGTCGGAGTCACGGTTTAGGTCGGCCAAGGCATCGTGTGGAGATGCGGTGCGTCCGGATGATTCCTGCGGCGCGCGGCGGTCGTTGGTGGCGAGCCGGTCGCCAAGGAGGACCTCCACCTGGATACCCAGGACCATCGGCCAGGTGTGTCCTCAGCATGATCAGCCGTTCCGAGGCCAGCCGTCATAATCTTCGTTCAGGAAGTCCAGGACATCCTGCATCGACGGCCTCTCCGCGGGTTCAGGTCTCAGCGACCAGTGAATTAGCGCGGACACCGGAGGCGGGAAGATCGCGTCCCTGAAGGCGGGCGGGTCGGGCACGTTCGTCGCCAGGAAGCGCAGCACCTGATACTGGGTGTTGTCGAGAGTGCGTTCGTCGCTGCGTGTCAGGCCGCTCCCCGCCACGACAGCTGTGACGGCGAACGAGTACACGTCGTTCTTGGTCGTCACCGTGCCGCCGAATCTTTCCGGAGCCATGTACCCGATGGTTCCCTCCGGTTCGTGCGCTCCCGTCTTCTGGGTGAGTCCGAAGTCTCCGATCACCCATCGCTCGCCCAGACGCAGAATGTTCGCGGGTTTGATGTCTCCGTGGACGAGTCTCTGCTTGTGCAGCTCCAACAGGCCGACCGCTACGTCTCGCATCATGGAGACGAGTTCGGATCCTTGAAGCGGTTGCTCGTTGACCAGGTCGCGCAGCGAAAGCTCCGCGAGTGCCGTGCAGATGTAGTTCCATCCCGCGAGTTTCCCGTCGCGCTGGGTGCCTGCGCAGCGGTACGGGAGCAGGCTCGGAGAATCGAGCCGTGCCATGATGGCCGCCTCGCGCGAGAAGTACACGTACCGCTTGTCGGTCTGGGGTGGCTGTAGTTTCACAGCCACCCGTCCCAGCGAACCGCCGAATGCGAACTCTTCGGCTTCCCACACCACGTTGAGGGAACCGCGTCCTACCTCCCTCAGCAGGCGATACCGCCCGTCCACGACCTCCCCTACGAGGTCCAGTGCGGGGATGTCCTCCCGGCGCATCAGCGTCGCGGAGCCGTTCTTGGAGGGGAGGCCGACGAAGGTGTGCGGGTTCGGGGCGGCTCGTCTCACGCCTGGCGGCGCGGCGATGCGGCCCCACATCGCGTCCGCTTTGGGCCAGCAGTTTTCCAGCAGCTCCCATAGGAGGGCCATGGCATGGCGGCAGGCCGTCGGCTGCATCACGGCGTCCTGCCCCGGAGCCTTGTCGACCAGACGGTCCGACACCCCTCGTACCACCACGGCCTTCGTTCCAGCAGGCCAGAAAGTCGCACCGCTCAGGAATCCCAGGCCCTCCATCTCGACGGCGTGCGCGTCGTCGAAGGCCTGACGCAAGTAGTCGTACAGGGCGGAGCGATTTCCCGTGTGGATCTTCTCCCCGGCCGCGATCGGAGCGACATGCGCTTCGGGCGTCGGCCCTTCGAGACCGTTGTCGGGAACTTTCCGCAGCCAGGCGCGTTGGGCCGCCACTCTGAACGCCAGCTGCGTGGTGTGCGGGTCCGTCACCTCTATGGACGGCCGTCCCAGCAGGCCATGGTCCGTCTGCTTCCCGGACTCATATCCGTAGACTTTGGTCGCGTACACGACGTCGCCCAGCCGGACATCGGACTTGAGGCTTCCGGCCGTGCCCACGAATGCGATGAGCTCCGGGCGCAGCTCCTGGACGGCATGACTCGCCTGGAGCGCGGCCGCGATATTGCCCTGCCCGATACAGGTGACCCACACCTCCCACTCACCTGCCTCCACGCCCAAGTACCCGACCGTGTAAGGCGCGCCGGACGCCGAACTCTCGTTCTCCGGCCGGCTCAAGAACTCCTGCACGGTCCGGTATTCGACGAGTGCGGCAGTCAGAATGACAACGCGCGGGACACCCATTCCGTCTCGGGTGACCCAGAGATCGTCCTCGGGTCGTCCGACGACACTGCCACGGCCGTCTCGAAGCAACTCGGGGGCGCGGCCGAAGGGGAGAGAACGTTCGTCGTGGGCCAAAGAGAACCTCTCTCCCCTGGATACCTCAGGCATGGGTATGCGTCCGCGGCAGCGATCCAACCGAGGCTAACGGCTGCCCAAGGACATGTCCCGCTTTCGACCGGGAATGCCTCCTGGAGCTTCAGGCTCCGAGTTGGGCATGGGGCGGGGTGATCTGACTGATGCGGAGTGGGAACGGCCGCGGCTGTTCCTGCCGGTGAGCCATGGGCGTTGTGGCCGGTGGCGGTATCAGCGGCAGGTGATCGACAGGATTCTGCACCGGGTGCGGACCGGGGTGCACTGGCGGGGTCTTCCCGAGCGTTTCGGGCCGTGGAAGACCGTCCACGAACGCCACCGGCTGTGGTCGGCCGACGGCACGTGGGAGCGTCCGCTGGAACAGGTCCAGGCCGCTGCCGATGTCGCAGGCGAGATCGATTGGGAGATCTCGGTGTACTCCACCATCGTGCGAGCCCATCAGCACGCGGCCGGTGCCCGCACCGAGCATCCGCCGACACCTGCATCGAAGGGGGCCGAGACGGCAGAACATCAGGGCGAAACGCCGTGGCAGAGTCTGCTCGCCCGGCTGGTGGAGGTGGTGCAGGAGGTGAGGGACTGGGCCGCTCGCGGGGAGGGTTCACCTTCCCAGCAGAGTACTGGGTTCACCTGCGGATCACGAACCCCCGTTTCTCCTGCCGCGGACCGAGGCGGCTGATGCGGCCAGTTGCGCATCATCGAGTTGCCCGCGTCGATCCGCCGCAACGCCGAGCAGCTCTGCGTGCTCGACACCACGAAGAGGAAGGACCAGCGGTGCACCCTGGAACGCGCCAGGGCCCTGATCGTCCGCCCGTTCCATGTCAGTTGCTCGATCGCGGGAGTCTGGCGGCTGCTGCACCGCCACGGCTGGTCCTGGCAGAGCCCCTCCCGTCGAGCGCTCGAACGCGACGAACACGCAGTCGAGCTCTGGAAGAAGGACGTGTGGCCGCAGGTGGAAGCACCGCGGCGGCGCTCGGGGCCTGGATCGTCTTCGAAGACGAAGTTTTCGCCGTAGGTTTCGCGGCGCCCGGTGTACCGCTGGAATGGACGCCACTGGCGGTGCTCGGCATTGGCGTGCTCGACACAGATTCGCGCCGAGGACTGGCGGCGCTTGGCCTCGTGCCAGCCGTAATACTCGGTCAGGGGCCTGTTGCCGTCAGCGGTGCCTTCGGCTTCCTCGGCGGGGCCGAGACCTGGCCGGGGAACTCGCTGGCCAGGCCCCGATATCCCCTGTCGACCGCGGCTTTCACGCCGGGGTGCTGATGGAACTGCTCGGCGATGCCCTCGTTGCGCACCGCGGTCTGGTCGTGCATCCGGCCGGGCCGGAGGGCCCCGGAGAACAGGGTGCGGCCCTGGCCATCACTGAGCGTGGTGGTCTTGATCGTGTTCTGGTTGCGCTTGCCCGACACGAACGAGCGTCGGCTCGGTCTGCCCGCTTGTGGGCGGCGGACCTGGGTCTCGGTCCCGTCGATCCTGAGCGTGACCCGCTCCGCTTCGGCGTAGGCGAACACGTCCTCCAGTGTGCGCAGCCGCAGCCCCGGCTGGCCCGGGCCAGTGAATCCGCGCTCGGCGAGCAACGGACGGATCCCCACGATCGCCCGGCCGATCGTGGAGGAGCCGACCTCGTCGATCACCCCCAGGGCCGCGTGGGTGAGCCCGGTCCGCAGATGAACCAGCGTGACCAGCAGCCGGTCTACGAAAGCCAGCCCGTACTTGGGCCCGGCCCCCGCCTCTCGACGGCGCGAGGCCCCGCGTCGGTCACAGCGCTCGGACTCGCACCGCGCCTCCCAGCGTGATGCGAGCTCGACCGCGAGGGCACCCAGGTGCTCCGCCGACATACCGCAGAAGTCGTAGTCGGACATGGCTGCACGGGCCTGACCAACGTTCACGCCTGGACAACATAGTGGTCCAGCTGCGCATCACCGTCTGTCTGCGGGGCGCGATCAGGCGGACTGCCACAGCTCGACCCGGTTGCCCTCGGGATCGGTGACCCAGCCGAACCGGCCGACACCTTCCATGTCCTGGATGTCCTCGGACACGTCCGCTCCCTTGGCACGCAGTTGCGCGAGCATCGCATCCAGATCGCGGACCCGGAAGTTGAGCATGGTCTGCTGGGTCCGGGACCCGAAGTAGTCGGTCCCGGACTCGAACGTCGCGAACACCGTCGGCCCGGCTGCCTGACGCCACAGGCCGTGCTCGTCAGCGTCCAAGCCCAGGCAGTCGCGGTACCACGCGTTCAGGGCCTTCGGGTCGGCAGCCCGCACGAAGTAGCCACCAATTCCAAGTACACGTTCCATTTCCATGCCGCCATCCTGCCAGGACGGCGATTGGGCCCGGCCCCGCACCACACCATCACCCGCTTCAATCGCGGGGCAAGTCGTAAGCCGACAAGTTCAGTGGGCGCGGACCTCCCGCGCACCAGCAGCCGGCCGATTCTGCGTGAAGACTGAAAGCCGCATTGTTCTGTAGGCCACAATCACCGAAACAGAAGCCGGAGTGACCTCCCGAAGAGGGACTGCCAAACGAGCAGTACAACTGGGGTAGTTGAGGGTTACTGTCGGGCTACCGGGTCTATTCGCAGTGCACCGGGCCTTCAGCCCGGTGGTGAAGCGAATCTGAGAACTGCTCTGACTTCGGCTGTGTGCTCGGATCCGCACTGTTGACTTCAGCCCGGGTCGGAGTGGCCGGTTCTGCTGCTCGATGTACTGCTTCACGATGCTGAGAGGCGCGCCGCGGACCGAGCCGGCGAAGTACGAGCCGGACCAGAGGCGCTGTGCCCGCCAGTAGTGGCGGACGAGGTCGGGTAACTCCTGGCGGAGTCTGCGCGAGGACACGCCTTTGAGGGAGTTCACCAGTCTGGACACGGCGACCTTCGGCGGGAAGTTCACCAGCAGGTGGACATGGTTGGCCTCGCCGTTGAACTCGACCAGCTCCGACTCGAAGTCCTCGCACACGGCTTGCATGATCTCCTCGCAGCGCGTCAGGTGCCGGTCGGCGACATGCATGCGGAAGACAAGGAGTTCCGCAGCAGATGAAGCCGTAAGGATTCAACATGGTGTTTTGCTGTCTCCTATGACGGATGCGAGTACGTCGGCGGCCGTGGCGAAGCGTCGTTCGGCGAGATTCGGAACGTATGTGTCCTGTTCAAGGAGGGGGCGGACGTCCTTGATGGCGTTCCGGCTGGTGCGGCGACTGACACCGAACAAGTCCGCCACGGCTTGCTGATCGCATATCTCTCGCTGGGAAAGGAGCGTCGCCAGGATCCTGTCGGCGTCGGTGATCTTTTGACGGAAGACGCCACCACGGGTTCCCGGGCGTCGATCACCACCCCGTTGGTGATGCCTGCGTTGGTCGAGCGCGGCTTGGCAGGGCACGGTGATCCGGTCGATCAGCGCCTGGAAGTCCGATGGTGATCACGGCCGGTGCTCTGAGGCGGGCCCGATGCCAGCCTCAGAGCACCGCAGTGGCGCTGGGCGCGGAGGTTCAGGCTCGAAGCTGCATGTACTCGAAGACGGAGCCGTCCGGGTGACGAGCGACGACCCTGGTGCCGTTGGGGACTTCGTTGGGCGCTTCGAGGATCTCGGCGCCCGCCCTGCCGAGGGCTTCGAGAACGGGCGCCAGGGAGCCGACGATGACGGTTCCGTTCTGCCAGACGTATTTCTCAAGCGGCCCGGAGTAGAGAAGGAAGGGCCCGACGAGTGCCAGCTCAAGATCACGGTACGGGAATCGGCGGACTTCCGTCTCTCCGGTCAATTCCTGGTACAGAGGGATCGCATCCTCAAGGTTTTCTACCTCGACGTTCGCGACCATTGCGTGGATGTTGCTGCTCATAGTGGTACTTCCTCTTTGGTTACGGTTCTGGACGGCAGTACCGCCGGTGCACCATTGGCGTGCGGCGGCAGATCTGATTACCTGATGGTGGGCAGGGGCTGCTCGCGGGCGTATAGCGGAGCCAGGCGGCCACTGCTCGATATCCGTGGGGCTCTGAGTCGGTCCCGTAGGGCCCTGGTGTGCCCGCGACGACCGCATGTGTGGTCATGAACACGAGGCCATTCGCGTGGGCTACAGCCCGGCCGGCGCTTGCCGGATCCAGCGTTGCGGGAACCGCATACCGGGGCATAAGTGCCTCGGTCTCACGATCAGCAAAACACATATGGACGATCGGGTCAAGAATGGGCTGGCGCTGTCGCACAGGTCACCTTCAGGGTCACCCCCGGGCACCGCTCGCGCGATGATGCCTGGCGCAGAGCGGGGGAGACTCCGTCTGACTCGACTCCTTCATGGGCCGCGCACGGGGGCGGGCTCGGCTCACGTCTCCCGGACGTCCGCGGCTACTCCGACCGGACGCGACCAGGCCACCTGGATCACTCACGGGAGGGGGAGTGCGGTTCGCCCTACGGCCGCGGGCGGGAGCGCCGGTACGGGTCGGCCACAGTGCGCTGCTCGTGCGCGGAGTGGCAGCGGCACGCGCTCAGGGGCGCTGCCCGAGCGCTCCCGCCACTGCTCATGGGCTGAATCGTGCGCCGCGGGAGAAACCGCGTTCACGGCAGCGAGCCTCAATGGTGGAAGGGCGTGCGCAGCCGTCCCGGAGCCGGGGAACGAGACGGCTACGAGGTGCGCCGTCGATCCGTGAGGCGCGGGCCTGCTTTCTACCGGTCAGCAAGAAGCCGCAGCCCCTGTCCCTCCTCCGCTGATCCAACAGGCGGCACCTACGCAGAGGGAGGCGGTGGCGCCGCCGAGGGGAGGAACTGGTGACGTGCCATGGCCATTAGCGTCCGTATCGCGATGGCTCCCACGAGTGCGGTCGCGGCGGCCAGGAGGAGGTAGGAGAGAACAAGTTCGCCGGGAGGGTGGCCGGTGCTGGTCCAGTGGAGTCCGGTGGTTGCCACCGTCGTCCAGGAGAAGGTGAAAGCCCAGAAGCCAGGTGTGAACTTCAGGCGGAGAAACAAGGGGAGTAGCCGTACCTGGGCGAGGACCATCAGCAGGCAGTAGCCGGCGAGCACAGCCGAGAGCCGGTCGATACGGTCGTGGTTGAGGGCGAAGCAGGCGACGCTTGCCATGGAGGCGGGTACTACCTCGATGGCGAGCGTCGGCGTGAGGCCCTGCGGCATCGGAGGCCGGAAGAAGAGCCGGGCCAGGATCATGGAGCCCAGGACGACCCACGAGATGATGCCCAGCCCGAACATGACTTCGGCCACGCGCTCCTGCCCGACCTGCACAGCACTGAAGGCGGCAACGAGACCACCGCCGGTAGCGGGCAGAAAGTAACCCGGGTGAAGCTGGTCCAACTCGAGTGGGCCGTATATCCATTGCCCGGTATACCAGCCGCCTGTGAGCAGCGTCAGGACGATGAGGACGTCCACCACGATGCGGCCGACGTCGGGGGCGTACGGGGCTATGCCCTGCGCCGCGAGGAGCATCGGCGTGATGACCGCCAGTGAGCCGAATGGGCTTCCGACGCTGTCCAGCATGTCGGCCACGAAGGCTCCCCGGACAGACGCTGCGTATCGCAGGTACAGCAGAAGCGTCACGCACCAGACGACCGCAGCGAGCGCGACCAGGGCACGGCCCACGCCGATCGGCACGTGGCCTTCATGGGCTGCTGTGAGCCAGGTGCCGGCCAGGCCTGCGAGGCCCAGAGATATTCCGAAGAAGGCGAGAGGTATGCGCGGCGCGGCCATATCCAAAACCTCTGGTTCCCAGGATCATGTCGGGCTTCGCTGGCGGTGGTCGTACGGGACCCGGCCAGGCGAGGACGGCCCCCACGACGCGTCCGCCGTCGCAGAATCCCGCCCCGAATCCGTTGGTTCTATCGAGTCTGCATCGACACGAGCTGCACCGCTCGCGCAGTGCGGTGCAGCTCGGGGCATTTACGAAAGGCAGAAGCCAACGCTGTGCGGGATGCCGGTTGGAGGCTGGTCATACACACTTGGTTCTGGGAGGCGTCCAGCCCCGATCGGTAGGCTCTCCGGCTTCTGGGACGGCGCGGGTGACGGTGGCGGGCGACACCGAACGGCACAGCGAGGACACGCCGCACCGTGCGGGAGACTGTGCCGCCGATGAACGGGCGTGGCCGCAAGGCGGCCGACGCAGACGAGTCGGTGGCGTTCAGGCCTCCGCGGCCCGATTCCCTGCTGTCACGTACCAACTTGTCAGAGTTCGAGGTCGGTCAGAACCAGGACTCGCTCGTAGGTGTAGTCCTCCATCGCGAACTTCACGCCCTCGCGGCCTACGCCCGACTGCTTGGCGCCGCCGTAAGGCATCTGGTCGGCGCGGTAGGACGGAACGTCACCGATGATCACGCCGCCGACCTCGAGGGCGCGGTGGGCGCGGAAAGCGGCCTGCACGTTGCGGGTGAACACGCCCGCGTGGAGGCCGTATTTGGAATCGTTGACTGCGGCGAACGCTTCCGCCTGGCCGTCCACCTTCGTCACGGTCAGGACCGGGCCGAACACTTCCTCGCAGGCGAGGGTGGTGTCCGTCGGGACGCTGGTGAGCACGGTGGGTGCGTACGACGCGCCTTCGCGTGTGCCACCAGTGTGGAGTTTGGCGCCTGATGTCACTGCCTCGTCGACCCATGACTCGACACGCACGGCGGCTCCTTCGCTGACGAGCGGGCCGACGTCTGTGGCGGCATCCGACGGGTCACCGGTCACCTGGGCCTCGACGGCGGCGACGATGCGCGGCAGCAGCCGGTCGTACACGGACGCGTCCGCGATCACCCGCTGCACGGAGATGCAGGACTGGCCGCCTTGGTAGTTCGAGAAGGTGGCGATCCGGGTCGCGGCCCAGTCCAGGTCCTCGTCGCTCGCCCAGTCGGCGAGGACGACCGCCGCGCCGTTGCCGCCCAGTTCCAGGGTGCAGTGCTTGCGGGGGACCGAGTCCATGATCGTGTAGCCGACCTTCTCGGAACCGGTGAAGGAGATCACGGGCAGGCGCTCGTCCTGGACGAGGGCGGGCATACGGTCGTTGTCGACCGGCAGGATCGACCATGAGCCGGCCGGCAGGTCGGTCTCGGCCAGCACCTCGCCGAGGAGCAGCGCGGAAAGAGGAGTGTTCGGAGCGGGCTTGAGGATGATCGGCACACCGGCGGCGATGGCGGGAGCCACCTTGTGGGCGCCCTGGTTCAGCGGGAAGTTGAACGGGGTGATGCCGAGGACCACGCCCTTGGTGAAGCGGCGGGTCAGGGCGAGACGCCCCCGGCCGCCTGCGTCGGTGTCCAGGCGCTGGGCATCGCCGCTGTTGAAGCGGCGGGCCTCTTCAGAAGCGAAGCGGAAGACGGAGACGGCCCGGCCGACCTCGCTGCGTGCCCACTTGATCGGCTTGCCGTTCTCGGCAGAGATCAGCTGAGCTATCTCCTCAGTCCGCTCAGCAAGGCGCTTGGCCACATGGTCCAGGGCGGCGGCCCGAAGGTGCGCCGGAGAGGCGGCAAATTCGTCGCGCACCGCGTAGGCGGCGGCGACAGCCTCTTCAACCTGTGCGTCGGTCGGCACAGAAACCGTTCCGACCAGGCGGTTGTCCCACGGAGAAGTCACATCGAGGGTGCTGTTGCCTTCGGCCGGGCGTCCTGCGAGCCAGAAGGAATGGACAGAAGTCATGCGTGTGCTCCGGCTTTTCGTGATAGCGGATTTCGAACGGCGGTTCATTCACCGTAGGGGTCTGCCCAGGTGCATTGGCTTGTTCGGCTTGTCAGAGTGGGCGGTTGGCGCACTCCTGTTTGGCGTGAAGGGGTTCCAGGTTGCGTCTGCTCGGCCGACCTGTTGACCGGGCACTCTGGACGGGCCATCCGTGGCTGCCGCCGTCGGGCAGTGGTGCTGTCGTCGTCGGAGCGCACGAGCACGTCTTCAGGGAAGGCCCTTTCTGCGGGCTCGCATCAGACGCCTCGGCCGTAGCCGGCACGAGATGTCGTCCAGGCGATGGCGTGGCGTGCCGGACGAGGGCACACCTATGACGACGTCCGGGCCGGGTGGGGCGCGGCGTGGCGGCGAGGGGCTGTTCCGTCGCAGCCGTGGGCGCCGGACCCGGTGTCCGGGCGGCCGGCGGCCACGTCGCTCCTCTCAGGGGCTGGCCTATCTGAAAGTAGGGGTGCCCTGATGGGCGGGAGCGCCTGCACCACACCAGTCCGTCAGGGCCCGTCGGACGTCCTCGGCCCGGCGTTGCGGGTGCCCCTCGGAGGTGGCCCATGCGATGTATGCGTCCGGCCTGACCAGTACGGCCTTTCTTGTCAGGCATGGCGCGGACACGAACCCGACCTCGCCGGCCCAGCTTTTGGTCACCTCGGCGGGGAGGGGCGCATCTGCGGCGGTGACGAGCACGAAGCGCCGGGTGCGCAGAGCCTCGTACAGCCGTCTTCCGTCGGTCAGCGGCAGGTCGGGAACGCGCTTGCCGACAAGCGGGGGCGCGCCACTTGGAGCGGCGTAGGCGATGTCGATACCGGAGATCGCCCGGGCCGCCCTCTGGGCCACGGGCGGAATGCGCAGCACCGTGCGGGCGAAGAGGTCGCGGAATCCGCACATCGCCTTTGGTGTCGTCAGTACCCCGCGCAGGAGTGCGCCGCTCATCCGGAGTACCCGGCGGCCCACCGGATGCCGCTCGGCCTGATAGGTGTCGAGCAGAGCGTCCGGAGCCCGGCCGCGCAGGACGGCCGCTAGTTTCCAGCTGAGGTTGACTGAGTCCTGGATGCTGGTGTTGAGGCCCATCCCGCCGGCAGGTGAGTGCACGTGCGCGGCGTCGCCGACGAGAAACACCCGGCCTACGCGGTAACGGGGGCACTGGCGTTCATCGCTGTGGAACCGGGAGAGCCAGCGTGCGTCCCGCATGCCGAAGTCGTTCCCGAGCGCCCGCTGGGCGACTGTGCGGATCTCGTCCAGATCGACGGGAGTGTTGTCAGGCATGTCGTGGCGACGGTTCCAGGCCATGACGCGGAACCAGCCGTCGCCGAAGGGGACGACGATGGCGAAGGCGTCCCCTACCGCACCGACGGTGGGAGGTTTTCTCGGCGGCTCGGCCAGGCGTACGTCGGCAAGCATCATCGACCGAACCGCGGACCGGCCGGGAAAGGGCAGGCCGAGGGACTCACGCACCTTGCTGTTTCGGCCGTCAGCGCCTACCACGTAGGCAGCGCGCAGGGTTTGCACCGTGCCGTCCGCGGCGCGTACCTCGACGTCGACGCCCGTGGAGTCCTGCCGGAGGCCGGTCGCCTCGCAGCCGCTCTTGATGTCCACCCCGTGGGTGAGGGCGCGGGAGCGGAGCAGCCGCTCGGTGTTGTACTGCGGTGTCACCAGGACGTGCGGGTAGCGGGTCGGCAGCCGCGACAGGTCGATCTGCAAGAACTGCAGGACCGGATTGCGCAGCCCGGTCTTGAGCAAGTCGTCGGCGATTCCACGGGCGTCGAGTTGCTCCATCGTCCGGGCGTGCACGGCGAACGCCCGGGTGAGCTTCGACTCCCCTTCGCGGCGCTCCACCACGGTGCAGGCGATCCCCGCCTCGGCCAGATCGCCCGCGAGCATCAGTCCCGCGGGGCCTGCCCCCACGATCAGCACGCCTTCGTCGGAGCCCATGTGCGTCCTCCGCATCGATCGACATGAAATTCAGGTGTAGGGCCGCCTCGGCGGTCTTGACGGATGAGCGAGGTCCGCCGGTCAAGCGCGCGATTCGACGGTCCTCACTGCGTGCTCCCGGTAATGATCCTCAGGTCGCCGATGCGCGCGTGGCGGTGAGGAACTCGTCGACTGTGAGCGTCGCATGTGAGATGAACGGATACCGCAAAATCATCGCGTCGTAGGCGTCCCGGCCCCCAACTGCCGCAGTCGCATCGGTGAACGTAGTCACGTGGAAGCCGTGCTCCATGCAGCTGCGGGCGGTCGACTCCACACACATGGTCCCCACCATGCCGGCGATGGCGATGTACTCCGTGTTGTGCTGGCGGAGCTGGACCTCCAGGTCAGTGTTGGCCAGGACGTCGATGTTCTTGTGCGGTGTGATCACGATTTCGTCGTCTTGGGGCGACAGTTCGGGGTGGAATTCGGCCCCCCAACTCCCCTCTACGAAGAGGCGGTTGTCAAACATCTCGTGGTGGACACCGGAGACGTGCTTCCACGAGGTGTAGTCCGCCTCGGTGTAGGACATGGGTGCGAAGAAGACGGGAAAGCCCTGCTCGCGCGCACCCGCCAGCAGGCGCTTGAGGTTCTCGAACGTTCCGATCCGCTCGAACTCCTCCTTGAAGGTGAGGTAGGCCTTCCCGTCCTCAGAGAAGACATCGTTCATGGTGTCGATGAGGAGCAGGCCGACCCGCCCCGGCACGTAGCGGTGAGCAGACATTCACCCTCCTCGATTTTTGGAGTCCTGCACTTGTCTGCCGGCTGATGAGAACCTCAGCGATATGCAGGGGTGACGATTCTCCCTGGGGTCTTTGCGCGTGTCTTCAGCCGGGCTGGACGACACGGCGGAATGGCACACCGCCATGTCGTTCACCCGCGGGCGAACTCCAACAGGTCGGCGTAGAAACGGTCGGCGAAGACGGGGACCGTCGCCAGACCGTGTGCGGCGCCCGCATGCAGCTTGAACGTGGCGAGTCACGCGTGCCGATCAGCGAAGCCAGGCCGTCGGCGGAGGTGTCGAGGTCGTTGTCCTCCCAGGGCTGCCCCGAGCGTCCGCCCCCATGCCGGTCGTGGGCGATGGCACGGAATCCGTTGTCCGCCACGAAGTTGAGCTGAGGGTCCCACGGGTCGGCGGTCAGCGGCCGGCCGTCGCTGAACACGATCGGCTGACCCGACCCCCAGTCCTGGTAGAAGATATCGGTTCCGTCTTCGGTCATGACGAAAGGCACGGCGCGGTTCCTTCCCATCGTCACCGGGAATTCCGGTCGAACCCGCGACGGACGGATTTCCCTCGGCGGCTGATTCCCTTGGGGAATACGATCGGATGGTGCACGTCGAAGCAAACGCTACCTGAGAGGCGCCGGATTGGCGCGCCGTGAATTCCCGGGTATCGGCCCCGGCTGCAGGACGGACGCAGCCGGGCACCTCTGCGACTTCACCGGCGCACCGCTCCAGGACGGGGAATTATTCAGATCTGGTTCAGGCCACCGTCGACGTAGAGCTCGGTCCCGGTGACGAAACTGCTCTGGTCGGACGCGAGGAAGAGCGCTGCCGCAGCCGCCTCGGCGGGCTCGCCCATCCGGCCGAGAGGGACCTGCTGCGCGAAGAAGGCGCGGAGCGACTTGGCCTCCTCCTCGTTGGGTGCCAGGCCGGTGATTCCCGGGGTCTTGATCGGTCCGGGCACCAGGGTGTTGACGCGGATGCCGCGGCCGCGCAGCTCGTTGGCCCAGGTGCGGGAGAAGGAGCGGACGGCGGCCTTCGAGGCGGCGTAGACGCCGAACGCCTCTCCGCCGGTGGTGGCGGCGGTGGAACCGGTCAAGATCACCGAGGCGCCGTCATTGAGGAGCGGCAGTGCCTTCTGTACGGTGAACAGCGTCCCGCGGACGTTGGTGTTGAACGTGTCGTCGAAGTGCTGCTCCGTCACCTCCTCCAGGGTTGCGAATTCCCCGCCGCCCGCGTTCGCGAAGAGCACGTCGATGCGGCGTCCCTGCTCGGCGACGACCGCGAAGAGCCGGTCGAGGTCGGCCGGATTCGCTACGTCTCCGCGGACAGCGGTGACGTTCGAGCCGATCTCGGCCGCTGCCGCGTCCAGCGCATCCTGACGCCGGCCGGTGATGATCACGTGGGCGCCCTCAGCGGCGAAGCGCTGCGCTGCGGCCAGTCCGATGCCGCTGTTCGCCCCGGTGACCACTGCCACTTTGCCTGCGAGTACTTCCGTCATGACGTGCCACTCCTCGATGGTTGTTGACTGCTTCGTCCATAACGTTAACTGTTATGGACGAACGAGTCAAATAAGTGTAGGATCAGCTCATGGCACGACCGCGGAAATTCGACGAGCAGCAGGTACTGGACACCGCCCGGGAGCAGTTCTGGGCGGGCGGGTACGCCGCCACGCGCATGGACGACATCGCCGCGGCGACGGGCCTGGGCAAGGGCAGCCTGTACGGCGCGTTCGGCGGGAAGCAGGAGCTGTTCCACCGCGTGTTCGACGAGTACTGTCGCGCGATCGTCGACACCACCGCCCAGCAGCTGCGCGGTGACGACAAGAACGCGTACGCGCGGCTGTCCGCTTACGTCCACGCGGTGGCCGCGGCTACCGCCGCAGATACCGCCCAGCGCGGATGCCTCCTGGCCAAGGGCGCTGCCGAGCTGACCGAACACGACGAGAAGGTGGCCAAGCGGGCGCATACGGCCATCGAGGCACTGCGCACGCTGCTGGAGGACGACATCGCCGCCTGCCAGCGCAACGGCGACCTCGCCGCGGACGCGGACCCCGGGGCCCTGGCCGCGCTGGTGCTCGCCGTGCTGCGCGGCATCGAAGCACTGGGCAAGGCCGGAGCGAACGAAGAGACGCTGACGGGCATAGCCCGCACCGCCCTCGCCGTACTGCCCCGCCCCACGGACTGACGGCCCGAGGACAGCAACGCCATGGTGGACATCCCCGTTCATGTCTGAACCGGGAAGGGCGCCCGTCAGCAATGTCGTGATGCTGACCTGATCACGGCGGCCCCTCGACACCTGACCCTGTTCACACCAACTCGTGGGCGAGGCCAGACAGCCCTCACTCCGACAACGGCTGCAGGCAGAACACTGCTGATCAGCCGCCAGACCGCCATCGGGATCACGCAGGGCGCGAACTGCCTGGTTGCCTGGTGTGGGGGTCCGTTGGGCCGGCACAGGGCTGCGGGGGCTGCGGAGGCTGAGGAACGCGGCGGCCGCGACATCGTGGCCGCCGCGTTCCGCCGCCCAGATCCGGGACGGCTGTCGCCCTGGGTGCCGTGTTTCTACTTGCCGCCGACCGGGTCCGTCGACGCGTAGAGCGCCTCGCGCAGGGTCGCCGTCGTCTGGGCGACCGCCTCCTTATTGGCCCGGGTGTCACGCAGTGCGTTCAGCATCATGAAGTCGTGGGTGACTGCGCTGTAGTGCGTCGAGGTCACCTGGACCCCCGCCGACCTGAGCTTGGCGGCATAGGAGTCGGCCGCGTCCAGCAGCACGTCGGAGTCGGTGATCACCAAGGCCGGGGGCAGGCCGCGCAGCTGCTGGACGGTCGCCTTCAGCGGCGAGGCCAGCGGGTTGGCGCGGTCGGCGGCCTTCGGCGCGTAGGCGTTCCAGAACCACTTCATGGCCGGCCGGGTCAGCCAGCAGTTCTCCGCGAAGCGCTGGTACGACGCCGTGTCGAAGTCGGCGTCGGTGACCGGGTAGAGCAAGACCTGCTGACGGAAGTGCGGGCCACCGCGCTGCTTGGCCATCATCGTGACCGCGGCGGTCATGTCGCCGCCGACCGAGTCACCGGCGACGGCCAGCCGGCTGGAATCCAGGTTGATATCGGCGCCGTGAGCACCCACCCACTTGGCGACGGCGTACGCCTGCTCGATCGGGACCGGGAACTGGGCCTCGGGGGAGGGCGTGTAGTCGACGAAGACGACCTCGGCGCGGGCGCCGTCGGCGAGTTCGCGGACGAGGCGCTCGTGGGTCTTGAAGTTGCCGAGGACCCAGCCGCCGCCGTGGATGTAGACGATGCCGGGCAGCATCCCCTTGACGCCCGCGGGGCGCACGATGTGCACGTTGACCGGGCCCGTCGGGCCGCCCGGCACGGTGCGCTGGCTGATCTGCGCGGGCAGCATCGGGACGGGACCCGCCTGGAGCTTGTTCAGCACGTCACGGGCGGCCGGGTACGACAGGTCGTACAGAGGCTTGCCGCCGGCGGCCGCGAGCTGGTCCAGGAAGTCCTGGTCGATCTTCTCCAGCTTCTGCGGCGGGTTGCCGCACGCCACGTACTTGGCGTCCGCGGCCACCGCCGCCATGCCCTGGACGGTGCCCGGGGCCGCACCGTCACGGACGGTGCCGCAGGCGCTCATCGTGGTCGCCGTCGCGGTCAGGAGTGCCGCCACGGCGAGGTGGCGCAGGCGGCGGGCGCCGGGCACGGTGCGTATCACTCCCATGTCTGCTGCTCTCATGTCTGCGTATTCCCTACGTGATGGAGTCGACCCCTCCGTAATCGTTGCTGGTCCGTATGGCGTACACCATCAGGGTTGGGCCAGACGGGATGCCGGCCACGTCAGCCGCGAACGCCCCGCTCGGGCGGTCGCCGCATGCGGTCGACCCGTCCTCCTCGGTCGCACAACAGCCCCTGGGAGCCGTACAGGCGAGGGTCGACAGCGCCTGGAACCAGATGGCGTGGGATCCACTCGGCGAGTCCGGCGTCAGGAGGCGCTCGCACCATCGGATGGGGCCGGGGCGCCGGGTGCGTAGCGGGCGCGCATGGTGCGGCTGGCGGCGGGGCCGGCGGTGAACACGGGAGGCGGCCGGCGATCGTGCTGGAGTCGTAACAAGCGCCGGGTTCCGCGCCGGCGGTTTCGCAACATACCCTCCTCACCACTGCGGCCCTGCACCCCGGTGCGGGGCCGTTCTTGTATCCCCCTGCGACGGATATCCCGTGGCCGCTTCGGTGGCTGCGGCGGCTTGCGGCTCCTGGGTGCCGATCGAGCACGTTGCTCTGCGACCGGCCGGACGTTTTTGTGCCGGACGCATCTCACTGCATTGGAGGGCAGCGGCCATGACCACGCTCGACACCACCACGACTGCTGAGCATGACTCCTACGCAGCCGGCACCTGCCTGAGCCGGGAAGTCAGCGGCAGCTTCTTGCCGGGAGAAGACATACCGGTGCGGATCACGAACGCCACGAGCGCAGGACGTCGCGTGCCCGTGCTGGCAGTCGCAGGCGGCACCGCCTCGGGCAAGTCGACCCTTGCAGAAGCGATTGTGGTCCACCGGCCCGGGGCTGTGGCCCTTGTCCACCTCGACGATTTCTACGTGCCCGCGCACGATCCGCAGCGCGGGATGCGCACGCTGAGCGCCACGGGTGCACAAACGCTGGACTGGAACCATCCCGGTTCCATCGACGAGGACGCAGCGGCTGCCGCGGTTGACGCAGCGGCTACCAGCGGACGGTACCGCCTGGTTGTGGTCGAGGGCTTGTTCGCCCTTGGTCTTCCCAAAATCGCTGATCAGGCCACCTGGGGGATCTACGTCGATGCGCCCGATGACGTGCGCCTGGCCAGGAAGCTGTTGCGCAAGATCGAGATTCAGTGCCAGGACCCGGCGATCTCTCTGCGTAACTACCTGAACAGCGGCCGCGAACGCCACACGGACTTCGTCGCCCCCTCCCGGGCCCGGGCGGATCTCGTACTCGACGGGATGATGCCGACGGCGGACCTGCTGACCGCGGTCGACAACCTGGTCGGCCCGCATCTTGCGTTCGCCCGCTGAACCACGGGATTGGTGTGGGGCTCGGCAGCTTTTCCATCTTGCTGAGCCCGGGGCGTGCTGCATGGTCGGGCCATGGCGCTGGCCCAGAGCACGAAACCGCTGCTTCGACGAGGGGCGTCGCTTTGGATGACCCGTACTCCGCGCGGCTGCCGGCCCGTCCCCTGCATCAGGGGACGGGCCGCTGTACGTTCCGGCATTCCGCCCTGGACCAAGGTCGGCCGGTGCTTTTGCCAGGTCACGCCGTTCCGGTGTCTCGCCCAAGGACGCAGCCGGTCGTCGGTGGAGGGAGCACTCGTCATGCCCGAGCCCCACGCGGCTGCCCGCACCTCAGCCAACTACCACCCTGTCGCATACAAGCCGTACTCCCCAGGCCCCGGAACCCAGGAGATCAACACCACCTTCACCCTTCACCCTGTCCGGGCTCCGGCCGTCGAGGGGAGAGAGCCGACCCGCGAGCCGTCACCGACAGCCGACGTGAACGGGCGCTTGACCGGGCGGCCCGTGAGGGGCGGCTGCGCCCGGTCATCGGTGGTCGTCTCCTTCGCGGGGGCCGCCGGTGGCGGGTGCGCCGTACCGGGCGGGGTCGGCGTCGAACGCGGCGGCGCACCGGGCAGAGCAGAAGTAGCGGGTGCTGTGGTCGGTCTGCCGGTGGTCCACGGATGCCGCTTTATCCACCTGCATGCCGCATACCGGGTCCGTGACTGTTCCGTCGTCGGTCCGGGAAGTGGGGTCGTACTCCGTGCCTGCCGACTCGGCACCTGTCGAGACGGCCGTGCTCCTGGCAGCCGGGGCCCGGTCGGCGGCGGACTCGACGCGGGGCTGGACGCGAGCGGGCCGGATGTCGGGCAGCGGCTGGGTGTGCCAGCGGCGCAGCCGGGAGGAGTTGGTGACGACCGACAGCGAGCTGAGTGCCATGGCTGCCGCGGCGATGACCGGGCTGAGCCGGATGCCCCACAGCGGGTACAGGGCGCCGGCGGCGAGGGGGATGCCGACGGCGTTGTAGAGCAGGGCGAAGAACAGGTTCTGCCGGATGTTGCGCATCGTGGCCCGCGAGAGCCGGATCGCGGTGACGACCCCGCCGAGCGAGCCGGAGATCAAGGTGATGTCGGCGGCTTCGATGGCAACGTCGGTGCCGGTGCCGATGGCCAGGCCGACGTCGGCGGCGGCCAGGGCGGGGGCGTCGTTGATGCCGTCGCCGACCATGCCGACGGTCCGGCCCTCGCCCCGCAGACGCTGGATCTCGTCGGCCTTGTGCTCGGGCAGCACCTCGGCGAGCACCCGTCCGATGCCGACCTGCGCGGCGATCGCGGCGGCGGTGCGGGCGTTGTCCCCGGTGAGCATGACGACATCGACATCCATCTGCTGTAGGGCCGCGATGGCGGCCGCGGAGTCCTCCTTGACGGTGTCGGCCACTGCGAGCACACCGGCGGGCCGTCGGTCCACCGCGGCAAGGACGGGAGTCTTGCCCCCGGCCGACAGATCGGCGGCCACGGGAGCCAGGGCGGTGGTGTCGATGCCGACGTCGCCCAGCAGCCGGGCCGTGCCGACCAGCACGGCGTGCCCGTCAACGGTGGCCTGGACGCCCTTGCCGGTGACCGAGTCGAAGCCGGTCGCCGCCACCGGGTGGTGACCGCGGTCGCGCGCGCCGGCGACGATGGCCTGCGCGAGCGGATGTTCGCTGTCTGCCTCGGCTGCGGCCACCAGGCGCAGCAGGGCGGTCTCGTCGAATCCGCCGACCGGGTGGACGTCGGTCAGGACGGGCTTGCCCGCGGTCACCGTGCCGGTCTTGTCCAGCACGACGGTGTCCAGCTTGTGCGCTGTTTCCAGGGCTTCGGCCGAGCGGATCAGGATGCCGGCCCGGGCGCCCTTGCCGGTGCCGACCATCACCGACAGCGGCGTGGCCAGGCCCAGTGCGCACGGGCAGGCGATGATCAGCACGGCGACCGCGGAGACGAGC
Source organism: Streptomyces adustus (assembly GCF_009377175.1). Taxonomy (GTDB): domain Bacteria; phylum Actinomycetota; class Actinomycetes; order Streptomycetales; family Streptomycetaceae; genus Streptomyces; species Streptomyces adustus. The sequence continues at coordinate 26,106 of NZ_VJZD01000043.1, read as the reverse complement.
GCCAGGGTCAGCGCGGGTGGGGGGCCCAGGGTGAACCAGAGTGCGAAGGTGCCGATCGCGACCGCGATCACCGCGGGCACGAAGTACGCGGACACCGCGTCGGCGAGCCGCTGGATGGGAGCCTTGGACGCCTGGGCTTGCTGCACCAGGCGGATGATCTGGGCGAGTACGGTGTCGGCGCCGACCTTGGCGGCCCGCACTCGCAGGGACCCGGTGCCGTTGACGGTGGCGCCGATGACTGTGTCCCCCGTGTGCTTGGCGACCGGCATCGGCTCGCCGGTGACCATGGATTCGTCGACCGCGGAGGAGCCGGACAGGACCGCGGCGTCCACCGGGATCTTCTCGCCCGGCCGGATGACGAGCTCGTCTCCGACCACGACGTCCTCGATGGGGACCTCGCGCTCGGTTCCGTCCCGCACGACGTGTGCGGTGCGGGCCTGCAGGCCCAGCAGGGCGCGGATGGCCTCGCCCGTGCCGGCTTTCGCCCGGGCTTCCATCAGCCGCCCGAGCAGGATCAGGGTCAGGATGACACCGACGGCCTCGAAATAGACCTCCCGTACGTCCTTCGGAAGCAGCCCGGGAGCGAGGGTGACCAGGAGGCTGTAACCGTAGGCCGCCGACGTGCCGAGAGTGATCAGGGAGTTCATGTCGGCGGCCCGGTGCCGCAGGGTCAGCCAGCCCGTCACGTGGATCGGCCACCCGGTGTAGAACATCACCGGCGTGATCAGTGCCAGCTGCACCCAGTGGTTGAGCATCCAGCCGGGCACCCATGTGGCGCCGAACAGTTCGTACGCCATCACCGCGAACAGCACCGGAGCGGTGAGCACGGCGCCCACCGCCACCCTGCGGGTGAGGTCTTTGATCTCCGCCTGCCGCTCGGCGGCGTCCGCGGCCTCCGACTCGGCCGCCGTGCGCTCCGCACCTGCCGACGGCCCGCCCGTGGCAGGTGGAGGAGCAGGCGGAGGTGCGGCGGTGGCGGCATGCACGTCCGATGTGGGTGCTGTCGAATCGTCCGCGGGTTCGACCAGCAGCGTGCCGTGGATCATGTTCATCCCGCAGGTGAAGCCGAAGGAGCCCGGTCGGTCCGGGTTCAGCCGCACGGTGGTACGGGTGTGGGCGGGCAGACCCGCACCGACCTTCAGATCGGGGAAGACCACGCGGGAGGTGCATTCGCCGGCTTCCTGCCGGTCGAAGACCAGTTCCACCGGCATGTCCTGGCGGACCTTGATCAGATCGGGGCTGTAGCCGCCCCGCACCGTCACATCCACTCGCTGTACCCCGCCTTCCAGGCGGGCGGCACCGGCACGGCGCGGGCCGAAGAAGTACCAGCCCAGCGCGCCGATCAGCACGGCCGATACCAGGACGACGGTGATGTCCAGGACACCCATGGGCAGCTCGCCTCCCTTGCTGCTTCCCCCTCTCCAGCCTGCGCCCGATCCGCCTCTGCCGAGCAGGTGAGGTGCGGTCCACCGGTGATCCGTGACGGTTCCCGCAACGAAAGGACGATCCGTGACGGTTTCCGCAACGAAAGTCCTGGCCGCTCAGGGACGGCCGGGACTTTCTGTTTCCGCCACGCCCCGTACATCGGGCCAGGGCTCGCACGGCTGGATACGCCGGGAGCCTCCTTGCCGATCCCCTTGATGTCGTCGGACAACCGCTGTCTGCGCAGTTCAAGCCCGATGGGCCGCAGGTCGCGCCACTACTGGCCATTCCCGCCGTCCGGTAGGAAGCACAGGCTTGCAGCGATGCCCACGGCGGTATGGCGCCGCGGTCGCCGCTGCTGGTAGCTACTTGAGGCGCCGAGCGGGCAGGGTGACGGTGTGGAGCAGGTGTTCCAGCGGTCCGCGCCGGAAGTGACGGGTCCATACGCTTGCCGTCAGCAGCGCGGCTGCGATGAAGGCCAGCAGCACCGGCAGCGCGGACATGCTCTCGTCCTCGACCGCGGGCACGGACCAGACCTCGGTCAAGAGCCAGAGGGCGACGATGTGAGCGACGTAGGCGGTCAGGGCCGTCATGCCGACGGCAGAGACGGGGGCCGCCAGCCGGGAGAGCCGAGGCATCCGGTCCGCGACCGTCAGGCAGCCGGCCACCACCATGAGGGCGACGCCCGTGTTGCCGAGGACGGAGAAGGTGGTCTGGCTGTGCGGGGCGGCCACCAGAAGCCAGGCGAGTGGGGTGCCGCCCTCGGGCTCACCGACCGTGTCGGACCACCAGGCCGACGACGCCGGACCGCTGTTCGTGGCCGCGGCGATGGTGGTGAGTGCGTGCGGGACGAGGCGCAGCGCCAGCCAGGAGCCGCCGTAGCCGAGGACGGCCAATGCCCCGCCGATCAGGGCGAGCCGGGACCGGATCCCGGGTCGGGTCAGGTCGAGACGGGCCACGGCCATTCCGGCGATCACGAAGGGAGCCCACGTCAGCACCGGGTATGCACCGGTGAACAACAGCTCCACAATGCCGTCCGTGCCACTGATCCAAGCCAAGGGATCATGGGCGATGATGGCGCCCGACCAATCCCCGTCCTCGAACGACTTCCGTGCGGCGTAAAGGAGTTGGGGCAGGGCGAGTGCGCCGGCGGCAGCGATGAGCGCGAGCGTCGCGGCACGTGACCGGTACAGCGGGAGAACGGTCAGGAAGAGCAGGCCGTAGAAGCTGAGAATCACGTCGACCTGGGTGTCCAGGGCGGTCAGTGCGTATCCGAGCGCCATGAGTACGACGGCGCGGATCATGATCCTGGCTGCGGCCTGCCGTCCCGCGCGGCCGGGCCGGGGCTGTGGGCGGCCGGTGATGATGACCAGGGAGAACCCCGCCAGCACCGCGAACAGGGCGGAGGAGCGGCCACGGGCGGACTCCAGCAGGAAGCCGACGGGACCGCCGACCGCGACGTCGGGACCGACGTGAGCTGAGTACATGCCGAGGACCGCGAGACCGCGGGCCAGGTCGATGCCGACCAGCCGTCCGGCCGTCGGGGCGCAGGACGCCGACTCCGGCAGTACCGCTTGCGGCACTGCCGGAGTTGTTTTGTGTGTCATGCCTTCAGGGTCTGCGCGCAGCGCGGCACGGCCCATCCGGCGACCGTCCGAAGCCCACCGGCCGACAGGCCGGAACCGAACCGCCCTGTCGACGGCCAGCCGGATCCGGACCGCACGTCGCAGATGCCTCCCCGTCGGCGCGACACCCAGGTCAAGGTGAAGAGTGGAGCGCATGTGATCCGAGTACTGGTGGTCGACGACGAAGCTCTCGTCCGTACGGGCTTCACCCACATCCTCAACGCCTCGGACGGCATCCGGGCCGTGGCGGCGGTTTCCGGCGGCCTGGCCGTCCGGACCGTGCGGGAGTTACGTCCCGATATCGTCCTTCTCGACATCCGGATGCCCGATGTGGACGGACTGACCGTCCTGGCCGAGCTCCGCTGTATGCCGGATCCACCAGTGGTGGCCATGCTGACGACGTTCGACGCCGACGAACACGTCGATGCCGCACTGCGGTCCGGTGCCGCCGGTTTCCTCCTCAAGGACACCGATCCTCAGCAACTGCCCCACCTGATCCGCGCTTTGTCCGAGGGCGCAACCGTGCTTTCCGCACAGGTCACCCGCACCGTGGTGGACGCCTACCTCGGCCGCAGCGCCCGCGAACCCTACGCCATCCGTCTTGTCGCCCGGCTGAGCGGGCGTGAGCGCGGGGTCCTCGCCTTGATGGCCGAAGGGCTCTCCAACATGGACATCGGTGACCGGCTCCACCTGAGCACCGGAACGATCAAAGGCCACGTCAGCGCCGTGTTCGAAAAGCTACAGGTCGACAACCGCGTCCAGGCCGTACTGCTGGCCGAGCGTGCGGGTTTGCTCGGCCCGTCCGGGAACGGCGCGACCCGGTGAACCCACGGCATCCGCCTGCCCTGTCACCGGACCTCCGGTTGCGGTCACTGTCCCTCCGCAGAAGGAGGCCGGTCATGAACAAGCGCAACTACGGACTGTATGCACTGGCTGCCGCGATCGTCATCGCCACCGTTCTGATGGTCGGCCCGCCGCTGGAGAACCTGAGCCGGCTCGCCCTCCTCGGCGCCTGCCCCTTGATGACGTTCTTCATGATGCGCGCCATGCACGGCCAGGACACGCATGGCGATCAGCATCGCGGCGACCGGAACGAAAACCCGCTGCACAAGCGCGACCAGCCCACTGGCCCCAGCCGGCCCTGATCCGCGCCCGGGACCCGGGGGCAGGGGTGGAAGCCATGGCCGCCGTGATCGCCGCGCCTGCCCGGGCCGAGATTCCGGCGGTGTCGGTCGACGACATCACCCGGCTGGTCGGGACTTCGGAACGGCACTCGGACAACGGTGTGATCCGGCGTGCGGCCGCCCCGGTGACCTCTTGCCGTGGCGCATCTCGGCGAGCGCCGCGTCGGCGTGCCGGTGACCCCGTCGAGCCAGTCGTCCAGGAGAACCACCCATTCGTCTTCGTGCGACAGCGATTCCCTGGGGTCCTCGACGATCAGGGGCGCGTACAGGCCCCGACTGAGACGGCCGGATCTCTTGCTCCATCAGGTGGGACGTAGCCCAGGGCTTCAGCGCAGTCGTTTGACGTCCGGTTCGTGACGATCGGGCGGCTTGGCGAGGTTGCGGGGACGTGACCGGCACGGGCTTCCAAGATCATGGAGCTCTCGACGCTCTGTGATCAGAGGGGAAGACCGTGCCTGCCGACGCATCATCGGCGTCCCGCCGAAGACGCGTACCTTGCCGGGGAGGTGCCTATGGATGCGGTGAAGTCGCGGGTGAAGTGTGCTTGATCGGCGTAGCCCAGTTCGGCGGCGAGAGCGGACCAGTCCTGCGGGTCGGTGGCCGCACGTGCGGCGGCTTCCTGCATGCGGGCTCGCCGGATCACCCACTTGGGTCGGATGCCGACGTATTCGGCGAACAGCCTCTGCAGCTGGCGCACGCTCATGTCGGCGATCGCGGCCAGCTGGGACACCCGTAGAACAGCAGGGTCGGTGCTGATCGTTTCGACCAGTCCGGCCGCCTTGTCGATGGCAGGGTCGGGCGTGGGCCGGAAGTCGCGCAGGAGCGTGGCTGCGAGGCGGAGCGCGGTGGGTACGCAGGGTTCGGTGATGATGGAGTCTGCTGCTGCCCGCGCTGCCGGGCCGAAGATCTCTTCGATGTCCAGGACTCGGTCGGTGAGGGTGGACACCGGGGCAGTGAGGAAGGGGCGGAAGCCGCCGGGTCGGAATCGCAGGCCGAGGGCCCGGCCGGTGCCAGAGATCTCTCTGGTGAACGTGTCGCTGACGACGCCTGTGATGTGGGCCTGCCCGCCGGTGGTGAAGGTGAGGTGGACCACTGGGTGAGTAAGGACTTGCTGCCGGTGTGGTTTGGTCAGGTCCCAGTGGAGGATCCAGTACCCGTCCAGGAATGGGGTCAGATCCGCCGGAGCCGGCTCGTGGTCGAGTCGGAACCGCTCAGCCGCGGTGCGCGGATGGAGGATGGCCCGCTGTCGCGTTTGTTCAATACCCGTCATTGTCGTCCTGTCTACCGTGTCTGACGGCAACCGGGGAAGGGATGACGTGGAGACGAGATCTGTGATGGCCCGAGCCTCCGAATCGGCGGTGGACATCGTCCGAGGGGTCGGGCCGGACGCGTTCGGCGGGCGCACACCGTGTCCGGAGCTGAAGGTCGGTGCACTCCTGAATCACCTGATTTTCTTCACCGGCGTGCGGGGGCACGCCGCGGGACTGAAGCAGCCGCCGCAGGCTCCGAATGAAGTGGCGGAGGGGCATGACTTCACCGCGGAGCCGGATTGGGCCGAGGCGTATGCCGCCCGGTCGGCGGCGACCGCCGCCGTCTGGAGCGCTCCGGAGGCGTGGGCCGGCGAGACGGCGCTGACCGGGAGCGGGCGGATGCCGGCCCGCTTCATCGGTGGGATCGTACTGGGGGAGTGGCTGCTGCACGGCTGGGACTTGGCGGTGGCCACCGGGCAGAAGATGAACGTGGACGACGAACTCGCGGCAGCACTGTACGAGGACATCGCCGGCAAGGCCGAGATGGCCAGGCAGTACGGGGTGTTCGGCCCTGAGGTCAGCGTGCCGCCGACCGCGCCGCTGTTTGACCGCGCTCTGGGACTGGCGGGCCGTGACCCGTCATGGAAGCGCCCGACTGACCACATGTGAAGGGGCGCAAGCAGCCCCTTGTGGCGCTGCGGATCGCAACCCGCTATCCCTGCTGTGCGCGGGGCGCAGCGGCCGTCAGCGACTGGGACGTCCTCGTCGAGCAGAGAGGCGCTGCATCTCGGCGAGAAATGGTCGCTGCTGACCCTGCGCGACGCCATGAACGGCATCCGGCGCTTCGACGGCTTGCGTCGGCACGTGGGGCTGTCGGAAGCGGTCCTGGCCGATCGGTTGCGCAAGCTGGCCCTGGCAGGAATCCTGGACACCGCCCCTGATCGTGAGCCCGGAAGCCGCACCCGCCGTGAATATCGGCTCACCCGCAAGGGCTGGGACCTCTGGCCGGCGATGATCGCCCTCAAGCAGTGGGGCGACCAGTACACGGCAGACCCGGAGGGCCCTCCGCTGGAGGTCCTGCACCGCGAGTGCGAGTCCGTGCAAGCCGCCGTCGTGTGCCCTGCCGGACACGGACCGCTTGCCCCGCAGCAGGCGTACACACGTCCCGGCGCCTCAGCGCGGCCCGTGGACTGACAGGCTCGGCAGACTGGGACATCGGGTTCATGAACTTCCGGCCCGCGTCGTGGAGTTCGAGGACCTCTCGGACAGGAACACGGGCGCACCCGAGCGCGCCGAGTCCCTGATCTTCACCCTGACCCGCCTGGAAGACGAGCTCCGACCTTGGCGCCAGCGGCGAGGTCACCACGTCACCCTGGTCGCGACCACCTGCCCAAGACAGCCGCAACCAGCCCAACCCCAAGAGCCAGAAGGGCCCTACTGGGCTGCGGCAGGTCCTGACACCGTCCAGCCCGGCGCCTGGGGGTGCGGCGTCCGATCGCCGGGGCGGAGCTCGTCGCCGCAGGCGGAGCAGGTGACAACCGCGGCCAGCTCGTGACCGCAGTGGTGCTCGATCACCATGGGGCGATCACCTTCCGCCCGGAGATGGCGGTCGCCCCATGCCATGAGAGCCATCAGGACCGGGTCCAGCTCCAGGCCGGCCGCCGTGGCCCGGTACTCGAAGCGCTGCGGGCGCTCGCTGTACTTGCTCTTCGTCAGGATCCCGCCCTCCACCAGTCGCTTCAGCCGCGCCGCGAGGACATCACGCGGGGCGCCGGTATTGCGCACGATCTGGTCGAAGCGCCCGTTGCCGAGGAGGACCTCGCGCAAGACGAGCAGGGAGTACTTCTCGCCGACGAGGGCCAGAGTGTCGGCGATGGAGCAGGGGCGCGGATCTTTGGTGGCGGCCATGCCTCCCAGTCTAAAGGTGGGTTTGTTTTTCAAACTCATAGAGCTATGGTGGATCCAGATTCCCAACTCACCAGTAACGTCGCCTCGGTATCACCGGGCAAGGAGGCCGCTACCATGCGTGACGCCGTGATCGTGGAAGCCGTACGGACCCCGGTGGGCAAGGGCAAGCCCAACGGTGCCCTGGCCCATGTCCACCCCGTAGAACTCCTCGCACACACCCTGCGCACCCTCGTCGAGCGCTCCGGCATCGACCCGGCGCTCATCGACGACGTGATCGGCGGCACCGTCGACCAGGTCGGCGAGCAGGCCATGAACACCACCCGGTACGCCGTGCTGTCCGCGGGCTTTCCGGAGACCGTGCCCGCGACCACCGTGGACCGGCAGTGCGGCTCCTCCCAGCAGGCCGTGCACTTCGCCGCGCAGGGTGTGCTGTCGGGTGCGTACGACATCGTCGTGGCCTGCGGCGTGGAGTCCATGAGCCGTGTGCCCATGTGGTCGAACGTGCCCGTCGGCAAGGACCCCTTCGGGCCCGGAGTCGCCGCGCGCTACCCGGACGGCCTCGTCCCCCAGGGCATCAGTGCCGAGCTGATCGCCGCGAAGTGGTCGCTCACCCGGGAGCAGATGGACGCCTTCGCCGTGTCCTCGCACCACAAGGCCGGGGCCGCTTGGGACGCCGGCCTGTTCAACGCCGAGACGGCACCGCTGGAGGGCCTCACACGCGACGAGTCAATGCGGCCGTCCAGCACCCCCGAGATCCTCGCCGGTCTCAAGCCCGCCTACTACGACCCCAGCTTTGCGGAGCGGTTCCCGCAGATCGGCTGGAACATCACCGCCGCCAACGCGAGCCCGATCAATGACGGTGCTTCGGCGGTGCTCATCACCAGCAGTGAGACCGCGGAGCGCCTCGGCCTGCGTCCACTCGCTCGGCTGCACAGCTTCGCGGTCACGGGTTCCGACCCCGTCCTCATGCTCACCGGAGTCATTCCCGCCACCGAGAAGGTGCTTCACAAGGCGGGTCTGACGATCGATGAGATCGACCTCTTCGAGGTGAACGAAGCCTTCTCCAGCGTCGTCCTGGCCTGGCAGCAGGAGACGGGCGCCGACCTCGCCAAGGTCAACGTGCACGGAGGCGCAATCGCCATCGGCCACCCGCTGGGCGCGAGCGGGACCCGGCTGACGACCACCCTCGTGCACGCGCTCCGCGCGCAGGGAGCACGGTACGGCCTGCAGACGATGTGCGAGGCGGGCGGACTCGCCAACGCGATGATCCTTGAGGCGGTCTAGCTACTTGCCCCTGAAAAAGGGTTTGGGCTGGTGACGGGGCCGGCCCTGGAGGACGGCGCTGTGCCGCTGGCCTGTCGGCAGCCTGTCCCTCATCAGCTGAGGACGGTCATCCGCTGGAGGTTGTGGGCGAAGATCCCCAGTCCGGCCCAGGTCTGGGCGTCGGCCAAGCGGCGCAGGCGCGTGCGACGGAAACCGAAGCCGCGCTTGAGGTGACTGATGCGGGCCTCGATGTCGACTCTCCAGTTGCGCATCCGACGGGGTGGGCGGCTCTGTTCGTACTCACGCCGTGCCTGGCCAGGCTTCCCTGCGCGTTGCAGGCTGATCCGCTGGACACCGAGTTCAGCCGGGGCCGGATCGCCGCGGTGCCGAAGCCGCGGTCGGCGACGACGGTGCCGGGCGGGCGGCGAGGGATGTAGCGCGCTCCACCGAAGGAACCAGTTGCGGCGCATCGGCCGGATTCCCGCGCTGGACCTGGTGGCCGACGATGAAGCCGCGTTCGTCCTCGGTCACAAGCGCGGTGTAGCCGAAGTGGGCGGGATGCTGGCTTGCCCTTGCTGGATCGGCCGGGCGGCGGGGTCGGCCAACGAGACCAGCCGGTAGGGAATGGTTCGGATGCCCGCCAGCCGCAAGGCGGTCTGCTCCAGCAGTCGGCAGGTGCCCGCCGCGGTCACGGAAGCGGGTGCGCCTGGTTGTTCCGGACGCCTTGATCCGCCCCACCAGCCGGCCCAGTTTACGTACCCCGTGTTCGAGCAGGTCGGCGTCCGTGGGGTGGTCGATGTCTGCTTCCAGCACGGTCGTGTCGATGCGCAGCTTGCGGCATCGAAGCAGCTTGCCCGGCAGGGCCGCGTTCAGTTCTTCCACCGTCTGCGGTCCACTGCGGCGAACCAGCTTGATCAGCGTGGTCGGGTGCGGCACCGGGGAAGTCAGCGGGATGCGGCAGAACCGGCGCCAGCTCAACGAGTCCGCGACCTCACGGCACAGGGGGCCAGGGACGGCCAGGGCGTCCCACACGATGAGCAGGGCCGGATGTGTCTCCGACAACCGCCGCGCCCGACCCGGCGCCGACGCCGCGCGGGACTGCGCCGCCTCGAACGCGATCCGGCCGTCGATCACGACGACGGCGTCACCGTCGAGGACCACGCCCGGCGGTAGCTCCATTCCGGCGAGCGCGATGTCCATCCGGGAGGACGTCACTTCCCGCCCAGACCGCGCCTGGAGCCGTACCGTGTCCGCCGTCTGCCGCAACACTGTCCGATGGCCGCCGTTCTCCAGACTTTGCCATGTCCATGAGGCGTGAGCCCCTCGATACGGACTGAGGTGCGTGTGGGTGCCTCGGCCTTGCTGCCCACCAGCGGGGCAGAGGCGGCCAGGCCCTCGTCGAGTTCGCGACTGGAGCAGTCGTGACGGCCGCGTCCGCGAGCAGACGCCGGGAATCAAACTCAATTCCGCGAACACATAACATAATGATCTGCACCTATTGTGACTTTTTATGCGATGACGCTCGCCCTGGTGTCAGGCTGGTAGGCGGGGCGGATGGAAGGGACTGCGGTCGTGAGTGATGGGCAGAGCGGACTTCCCCGGTTGCTGACGGCAGCGGAGACGGCGGCGCCGGTGGATGCCGTCGGCGTGATCGCGGAGGACCTGCGACGGCGCTTCGAGGCCACGAAGGTCTCTTTCCTCATCGTGGACCTGACAGGGAAGGCGGTGGCACGGCTGTCGACCGCCCCTGCGGAGGATGGGCGGAAGGTGGAGCGGATCCCCTTGTTCGGCAGTGTCTACGAGGAGGTGATCCGTACACAGCGGCTGTATCAGGAGGCGACCGGTCAGGGGCAGAGGGTGATCGTGCCGGTCACCAACCGGGGGGATGCGATCGGGCTGCTGGAACTGCTCCTGCCGGTCGATCCCGGCAAGGACGTCCTTGACGAGGTCGGGGAAGCCGCCCACATCCTGGCCTACATCGTGATCGCCAACGGGCGCTTCACCGATTTTTACACCTGGGGCAAACGCACCAGACCGCCCACCCTGGCAGCAGAGATCCAGTACCAGCTGCTCCCCTCGTCGCTGTCGTGCGAGGCCGCGCAGTTCACGCTGTGCGGGAGCCTGGAACCCTCCGAAGACCTCAGCGGCGACACCTTCGACTACACCCTGGACCGGGACACACTGCATGTGTCGGTGACCGATCCCATGGGCCACGACATCGATGCCGCACTGGCCGCCACGGTCCTGGTGAGCGCCCTGCGCGGCGCCCGCCGCGCAGGAGCCGGCCTGGCCGAACAGGCACACCGGGCCGACCAGGCACTCGTCGACCACGGCCACGGGCACGCAACCGGGCAGCTGCTGCGCATCAATCTCCACACCGGGCAGGCTCAGTTCGTCAACGCCGGACACCCCTGGCCACTGCGCATGCGTCAAGGCACCGTGGAGGTGGTCGCCTGCGAGGTCGACCATCCCTTCGGGATGTCCGAGTTCGCGACCCACCCCTACCGCGTTCAGGACCTCGATCTGCGCCATGGTGACCGTCTGCTCATCTTCACCGACGGCATGATCGAACGGCACGGGGAGAAGGTCGATCTGCGCGCCCTGCTGGAGCGCACCCGAGGCCTGCACCCGCGGGAGACCGCGTTGATGCTGACATCCGCAGTCCGGGACGCTGCCCACGGCCGACTCGAAGACGACGCCACCGTGATGTGTCTGGACTGGCACGGCCCCCAGGAGACCCAACGACACGTCAGCTCCGGCGCGGACGTCCAACAAGCCTCAGCCAGCCGCACGAAGCAGCAGCCGTGATCCGAGTGCTCTGCTGGACGGTGCCGGGCTGCCGCCAAGTAGCTCTCGCGTCGCACCGCCTCGTGGAAGCCTGGGTTCTTGCCCTTCCTCAGCCGCTGCGGGCGCCCCCGGGACGTCCCCGGATGAGACATCACGAGGCGTCTGGAGAACCGTCGAGTTTGATCTCACACCACCAGCCCGGCCCCGTCGGCAGCGCAGGTGCTGGTTGGGCAAGTGCGACATCGACGGGGAACTCCACGTCACAAGGCTGGAGCGGATCACTTCCGTCCGCCTGTCGAAACAGAGCGAGGACAGTGGGCCGATCGTGATGGGCACAGGACGCCGCAGCGTGTTTGACCTCGTCCGCAAAGACGAGCGATGTCGATCGCGGGATGTCGCAACCGAACACTCTCCCAGCGGCATGTAGGAGGCATGAGGCGACAACTCCCCGATCGGCTGGTCCTTGCTGGCCTACGCGCTCGCCGCGCCACAAAGCGCACCAGGACCGAACTGGCGAAGCGCCGGGCGCGCGTCCGGCGAAGGGAACGTGCCCAGCGTGGGCCATGAGAGCTTTGATCGTGGCTGGCGCCCTTGTGGCGCTTGGCGCCCTGCCCTGGTTGGTTTGGCGCGGCTTGTACTTCATTGACAGCCAGTACATCGACGATACCGAACTGGCCAAGGGGTCTGCAGCCCTCGAGACCGGCCTTCGTACCGCTGTAGTTGCGTGCGTGGTGAAGTGTGGGCCTCTGACAACTCCGAAAGCGGGCAGCGATTCTTCCGATGACCGCACAGTCCGCTTGTCCTGAGCGTGGCGGTCCCGAGACCGCCTCGGTCCTGGATGTCTCGCTGTTTAAGCCTTCTCTCGCCGAAGCGGTCTTCAGGGACGTGACCCCGATGCAGGTCTCTCGGTCGGCCGCGTGGGCTGCCGCGTCGGTGACGCAGACAGTGCTGACGGAGATCATCGACGGAGCGAGGAAAGCGGCGGCGGAAGAGGCCCGGAAGAAGCTGATTCCCGGGGACCTTCTCTCGGCGATCGACCGGAACGTCGAGCTCGAGGTGGGGACCAAGTGGTACGACCACGGCCCGACGTTTCAAGGCCTGACCGGTGTCCTGTACGACGCCGAGGATGTCATGGTGCCTTCTCGTAAGCGCAGCAGGTCGCGCAAACCGAGTGCCGTGGTCGGCGCCCACAGGTTCGAGGCCGGGGTCAAGAAGCTTCTGTGGAGCCGGGGGACGACGGCCGTCCCGGCGATGGTCCGCGACTTGGACGCAATCGCGAGCGTGTTCCTGACGGACCTCGCCCGGGACGCGGCCATGGTCGTCCGCGAGGGTGGGGTCAAACGTTTCGGTACGGTCACCCTAGTGATGTCGGGCGAACCGGCCCCACTCCCGTTCCTCAAGGATTCCCTCCGGGCCCTGTCCGCCCGCAGGGGGACGGGCGGACCATCGGCAGGGATGACATCCTGGCCGCCACCAGGATGCAGTTGTTCCGCGGCAACCTCAGGCAACGAGCCCTCACCGAAGCACGCGAGGCGACACAGAACACTTCGGCCGGCTGAGCGGGTGCGACCCACATCGCCGCCTCACCCTCATCTGCTACCGCAGACTCGCCAAATGAGATGGTAGTGAACGTCGTCGTCCGCCTGCGAGGTGACCGGCACCGCTCGAGCTTGCCATGGCCTGCACGGAACACTTTGGGCTGGCCACGCCCGGGGCCGATACGCTCGGGACAAGATCGCCAGGCTGGCACTATAGGGTGCGGGCATGACGAGCGCTCTCCCGCCCTTCATAGCGGAGGCAGCTGCCCTGTCTGTCGCTGGAGTTGGGCTATGCCGGTACCAGTTGGGTGCCTCCTTGATCGGTGCGGGAGCGGATGCCACCGTCGTCATCGTCGAGGCTGGGGATGATCCCGGAGTCAGCGGCGTGCAGGATGCCGTGAAGGTACTTCTGCACGGGGAGGTGGTGCCGGAGCTCGATAGTCGAATCGATCAACTCCCGGCTCCGCAAAGCCATCCGCAACCGCGGCCACTTCCCTTCGGAACAAGCCGCGTTGAAGGTTCTCTGCCTCGCAGTCGGCGAGCAGATCAACCCCAAAGCGCGCGACGCGAACCACGTCGCCGCACACTGGGAATTGGCACTGAACCAGTTCTCACTCTTCTTCGAGGACCGGCTCAGCATCCAATGAAACCAACCGACTTACACAAGATCACTGACACGCCCTGGTCTCTTCGCCCAGGTCGAGGTAGTGGCCCGGCGATCCGGACACGGCGCGGTGCTGGACACATGGGGTGAGGACTTGCACCTGATGCGACCACAGTAGGAGCGCGGTCACCGACCTCATGGCGGGGACCAGTTGTTGCGCGGCCGTCGTATCGTTCCGTGATTGGACGCTGGGCCTGGTGGTAGCGATGCCAGGCTCAGCGTGCGGTGTGCTCGGATTTGGCAAAGTTGATCAGCGCTGCTTGCGGCTGGCGATGTAGTCGAGCCAGTCCCGCTTGGCGTATCCGGTCCAGCGGGTGGAGTTGCTGATGCTGGTGCCGGTGAAGTCGGCGAGGACGGATGCTGGCAGGTCGGTGGCCAGCGCGAGACGAGCGCTGTTACGGCTTGCGAGGGGTGCGATGCCGTGTCGGCGGAGCTTCAAGTAGAGGTAGGTAGCTCCGAGAGCACGGGCGGGCTCCTGCCCGGGAACAGCCATGGTGTTGTGCTGGCCGTCTGATCGAGCTGCCAGCGTTTCTGGCGCTGGTCGCGCAATGCGCGAACCAGCTGGGCGACTTCGGGCGGCAGCGGAAGACGATGACCGCCGAGGTTGAGCGCCACCACCGTGTCGTCGTCGATGACGTCGTGCACGGTGAGTTCGAGCAGTCTGGTGTACTGCAGCCCGAAAAGGAGTGCCAGGGCGCCGGCCGTACGGACATCGAGAGGCAGCGCATCGTCGCCGAGACACCGCTGCAGGTGTTCGGCCTGGTCCTCGTCCGTGCTGAAGACGCTGGGTGCGGCGACAGGGGCCCTGGGGACTACGAGCTCGCCGACCAGGCCCCGGCCTCTCGCCCAGGTGACGAAGGAACGCACTTCACGACGTTTCTCAGGCCCTTCCTCCAGCCGCGTCTCGAGTTCTGGCTGTGTGAGCTCCCCGAGAGGGATGCTGCGCTCGTCGAGCCGGTCGAGCCGTTCCAGGGCTCGGCGCAGTCGCGATCGCATCTGGTGCTGCGTGCAGGCGCGTAGCGGGCGGTGCCGGTGGGTCCGGCGGATGCGGTGCAGCAGATGCCAATGGGTGAAAGGGGTGAGCACCTTGCGCTGCGGGAGCGGTGCCTGCGCTGTACACGATCTTTCAGGCGGACCCCTGATGGGGGCGGTACTACGGAGACGGTACGGTCGAGCCTCGGAGGATGAGCCTGCTGGTCAGCATGACTTGGTGGTCCTGGGGGCTCCCGCCCTCGATGATCGCGCGCAGGGCCCTGCCCGCCGCGTCGCCGAGTTCGCGAGCGGGGAGGCTCACGCTGGTGAGGCTCGGGCTCAGATGGCGCGAGTACGGGAGGTCGTCGAAGCCGGCGACTGCGAGTGCGTCGGGGACGCTCACGCCGGCCGCGCGGGCGGCTGCAAGGATCCCGTATGCGTGGGTGTCGGTGCAGCCGACCGCAGCGCTGACGCCGGCTGCCTGCCATGCGGGCCAGGCTTTCGCGAAGGCGCCGGCGGCATCGTCGACCGTGGTGAGCGAGCTGGCCCGATGGCAGGGCTCGAGCCCCAGATCCGCTGCCGTGTCGCAGAACGCCTCGCGCCGAACCCGGAACGTCTCCACCTCGACGACGCTGTCGAGGTAGGCGACGCGCCGGTGGCCGAGGTCCGCGAGATGGCGGGCCAATTCGGCTGCGCCGCCCGCTACGTCGAGGTTCACGGTGGGCCAGGCGGTGCTGAGCCCGGGGGCGTCCAGCAGAACGGCCCGTGTTCCGGCGGGAAGGCTCGCGACCAGTTCCGCGTTCGGGGCGTCGATGAGCAAGCCGGCCGGGCGCTGCGAGATCAGGCGGGGGATGCT
This sequence comes from Streptomyces adustus, assembly GCF_009377175.1. Lineage (GTDB taxonomy): Bacteria > Actinomycetota > Actinomycetes > Streptomycetales > Streptomycetaceae > Streptomyces > Streptomyces adustus. The sequence continues at coordinate 10,637 of NZ_VJZD01000043.1, read as the reverse complement.
CGCAGGGTCGGTCGGGCTGCCGGGGTCGCCCACGGACAACAGCAGCTCGTACCGATCACCGAGCGCCGCCCGGACGGCGGAGATCAGCTCGGCGTAGAAGGGGTTGGTGATGTCCGTCGCGATGAGTACGACCACGGGGCTGAACCCCTTGGAGAGGGAGCTGCCGGCACTGTCCACCACGTAACCCAGGTGTGCGACTGCCCGCTCGACCTTCTCCCTGTTCGCGGCAGAGACACGCCCGCGCGCTTTTCCGCTGACCACGAGTGAGACGGTGGCGGTCGAGACCCCTGCCTCGCGCGCGACCATCGCCGCCGTCACGCGAGGAGGTCCGCCGTTCGCGGGGCGGGGCGCACTGCCGTCAGCCGTATCCATGCGCCGCATTGTATCGGGGCGTCCTGACCTGCGCCGTCGCGAAGTTAAACGCTTGACGTCAAACGCTTGACGTGAATTTGCGCCGGTGTCACAGTGATGTGACCCCCCTGGCTGCCTGTGGCAGCCCCTGTCCCCGACGACGTGGAGCAGCGCGATGCCCCTTTCCCCGAACGAATCCAGTCCGCGAAAGATCATCCTGGACTGCGACCCCGGCCACGACGACGCCGTGGCACTCCTTCTGGCCCACGGAAACCCGGGCATCGAGCTGCTCGCCGTGACGACCGTGGTCGGCAATCAGACACTGGAGAAGGTCACACGCAACGCGCTGTCCGTGGCTGCCGTGGCCGGTATCACCGGGGTCCCGTTCGCAGCCGGCTGTTCCCGCCCGCTGGTCCGCCCGATCGAGATCGCGCCGGACATCCACGGCGATTCGGGTCTCGACGGGCCCGACCTTCGCAAGCCGACGTTCGAGCTCGATCCGCGTCACGCCGTCGACCTCATCATCGACACGGTCATGGCCCACGAGCCCGGAACCGTGACCCTCGTCCCCACGGCGGGACTGACGAACATCGCGATGGCCGCCCGCAAGGAGCCGCGGATCGTCGAGCGGGTCCGCGAGGTCGTCCTGATGGGCGGCGGATACCACGTGGGCAACTGGAGCGCCGTCGCCGAGTTCAACATCAAGATCGACCCCGAGGCAGCTCACATCGTCTTCAACGAGTCCTGGCCTGTGGTCATGGTCGGCCTCGACCTCACGCATCAGGCCCTCGCGACGCCGGACGTGGTCGAGCGTTTCGCCGCCATCGGCACGGGTCCCGCGAAGTTCGTCGTCGAGCTGATGGACTTCTTCGCGGCGACGTACAAGGACGCCCAGGGCTTCGACCACCCGCCCGTGCACGATCCGTGCGCCGTCGCCTACGTCATCGACGCCACGGTCATGACCACCAAGCGCGTCCCCGTGGACATCGAACTCACCGGCACGCACACCCTCGGCATGACGGTCGCCGACTTCCGTGCCCCGGCACCGGAGGACTGCAACACCTCGGTGGCCGTCGAGCTGGACCGGGAGCGGTTCTGGGACCTCGTCGTCGACGCCGTGAAGAACATCGGCGAGCCGTCCTCGGAGGTGTCGGCAGCATGAGCGTGCAGACGACCCCGAGCACCGGAACGTCGGTGACGAGAACCGGGGCCCTGACCGTAGCGCTCCTTGCGGCGTGCGTGGCCTTCCAGCTGAACGCATCGATGCTCAGCCCCGCGCTGGTGTCGATGCAGCGCGAGCTGCACACCGACCAGGCCGTGATCGACCTGTCCCAGACATGGTTCTTCACAGCCGCAGCGCTCTTCTCCCTGTTCCTGCCGCGGCTGAGCGACATCGTGGGCCGCAAGCGCATCCTCGTCGGGATGATGGTGCTCATGGCCGCGGGCTCCGTGATCGCTGCCGTGGCCCCCAACGTGAGCTGGCTCTTCGTGGGGCGCATCATCCAGGGTGTGTCCGGTCCCACGGTCCCGCTGTGCCTCCTGATGCTCCGGTCCGCCACGCAGGATCCGCGACGCTACGGGGCGCTTCTGGGCGTCATCACCGCCGTCAACGGCGGCGTGGCCGGGATCGACTCGTTCATCGGCGGCTACTTCACCGAGCACTTCGGCTTCCGCAGTCTCTTCTGGATCATGACGGTCCTCGCCGTCGTCGCCGCCGTCCTCGTCTCGGCCATGGCACCCGAGTCCCGCCCGGCAGCCGGCACGTCGATGGACTGGGCCGGGGTGTTCTGCATCGTCGTCGCCGTCGGCGCCGTACTTGTCGCGCTCAACCAGGCAGCCGGTCTCGTCGGCGCGTTCGACATCGGCACGCTCCTCGTCTCGGTACTGCTGGTCGCCCTTGGCGCCGCGGCCTTCGCCGGCTTCTGGGCAGTCGAGAAGCGGGCGGCCCAGCCCATGGTCGAGATCGTGCACCTCCGCCAGCGCGCGACGTGGGCTCCGCTGCTGACGACCGTGATGACCATGACCGGCATCTTCGCAGTGATCAACGGGATCGTGCCCGCCTATGTCCAGGCTGCTGCGCCCGGCTTCGCGGTCGGCCCCACGGAAATGTCTTTGATCATCCTCACCCCCTACGCCCTGCTCGGCTGGGTGGTCGGCCCGTTCAGCGGCCGCCTCGCACCCGTGCTCGGCTACGGAAACATGCTGCGGATCGGTCTGATCGGAAGTCTCGTGGCGCTGGCGGTCATCGCGTTCCTGGGGCTGTCGAGCCTTCCCGTCATGGTGGTGGGCACAGCACTCCTGGGCATCGCGTACGCGGGCACCGCGAACATCATGCTCAACGGGCTCGGTATCGTCCTCTCCCCGAAGGCCAACCCCGGCTTTCTGCCCGGCATGAACGCCGGCGCGTTCAATCTCGGCGCCGGCCTGAGCTTCCTCGTCCTGCCCGCAGTCCGCCAGGCCACGGAGTCGCTCGGTGACACCCGTACCTCGTACCTGATCGTCGTCCTGGCCGGCTTCGTCGTCACCCTTGCGGCACTTGCCGCGTCGTTCCTCATCCCGCGCCCGGCGGAAGCCGAAACGCTGCGCTGACCTGCAACACCGTCGGATTGCCCACGCGGATCCGACACCTCCGACCCTGAAACGGCCGGATGTCCGTGGAGCCCTGGGCACCGATCGCACCGGAGCCCAGGGCGCAGATGATGGCCGGTCCTCTCTCAGGGCAGCAGGGAACCATCCCAGCGGCCGGCGCTCGCTTCGCAGGCAGAGCGAGCCGAGGCCCAGGAGCGGACATCCAGGCCGACGCCGGCGGCTTCGACCTCCACCACGGCGCTCCCGAGTTCTCCAAGGACGAGGACGAGGACGTGGCCGAGGCCCGGGGCACTCACCCAGGTGGCAGGCCGGCTGCTCCGGGGAGCGCTCGCAGAGCGGCCCGCGCCAGCCGGAGTGCTGCCCGGCACCCATCGCATTGATTGATCGAACGGAAAACACCATCACATGGACACGACAGCCTCTTCCCACACCACGGACACCGTATGTGTGGTCGGTTCCATCAACGCGGACCTGAGCGTCGTCACGGAGCACCTGCCCCAGCCGGGACAGACCGTCCGCGGCGGCGGACTGGTGGTCGGCTCCGGCGGCAAGTCGGCCAACCAGGCGGTGGCTGCGTCCCGCCTCGGCGCATCCGTGAGCATGGTGGGTGCGGTCGGCCACGACGAGCACGGCGGAATCCTGCGCGACGCGCTCGAGCGGGATGGGATCGACATCACCCGGGTGCGGTCCTTCTCGGACGTCGCCACCGGCACGGCGTTGATCACCATCGACCGCGAAGGCGAGAACACCATCGTCGTCTCCCCGGGAGCCAACGGCGTGCTGGGCGAGCGCGACGTCGAACTCGCCCAGGAGACCATCGCCCGGGCAGCGGTACTCGGCCTCGCCTTCGAAGTCGACGACCGGGTGGTCCTCACCGCGGCTCGGATCGCCCACAGCTCCGGAGGCCGGGTCGTGCTCAACCCCTCGCCTTATCGCACACCGCATCCGGACCTGCTGGCCATGGTCGACCTGCTGGTGGTCAACGAACTCGAACTCGCCGACATGGTGGGGGCCGACGTGACCGCAAAGCCGTGGGAAGACATCTGCCGTGCGCTGTTCGAACGCTTCGGTATCCGCAGCACGGTGGTGACCGCGGGAGCGCGCGGCGCGGTGGTGCTGAGCCATGGCGACGGCACCGGCCCCGACGCCCAGGCCCACGTCGTCCCCATCGCCGCGATCACCGTCGACGCCGTCGACACCACCGGTTGCGGGGACGCCTTCCTCGGAGCGGTACTCGCGGGGCTGGCCGACGGCCGTACCGTCGTCGACGCCGCGCACAAGGCAGCAGCGGTCGCCGCCTATGCCGCCACCCGCCGCGGAGCCCAGAGCTCCTACCCGACCGACGCCGAAGTGCAAGCCCTGCTCGGCTCACTCGACCACGACGCTGCCCCTGCCTGGGCACACTGATCCGGCGACTGACCTGACACTCAGGAACAGGTAGATCCTTTTCACGGAAGACGCGCCCGCGGTAGACAGTCCGTGGCCCGGTGCAGGACCTCGCTCTCCTGCTCCAGCAGCTTGATCCGACGACGCGAAGTGGCAAGCGCATCAGGTGGGACAGCAAGCTGGTGCAGGGGCAGGTTGCGGAGACCGGTCGCGCGGGCGGCCCGGATACGGTCTTCGGCCCGGGCTCGCAGCCGGTGACGGAGTTCGAGCCCGGAGATCGGCTGGTCGGGGGTGTTGGTCGCGAAGCACGTGATTCGCATGCCGTCCGCGTCCGTGATCCTCAGCTGGGACCCGGGACGCGGCCGCTCCTTTCGGACGATAAGCCGCATGCCTTCGGCCAGCCGTCCAGCAGCCTGCCGGTGAGATCGGCGACCCATACGCCGTCGCGGACCGTGCCGTCGGCCTCAACGGCTGGCGTCCAGGCCGAGGCCGGGATCTGCAGAAGGTGCTGGTGGATGGTGCCGGTGATCACTATGCCGACCGAGTAGGACAGCCATCGGCTAGGTTTCGCGAGCCAGGACACAAAGTTGTGGGTGTCGCCGGTGGAGTCCGTGCGGATCAGCGTCTGTCGCCCTCGCCGGTACTTCTTCGGCAGCTGGGCGAGGGCTAGTTGGGCGGTGGTGATGGATGAGGTCGATTCCGACGGAGCACGTTTCCGCCGGACGAACCACGATGATGTGGCCTTCGTCGGCCAGGTCAGTGAATACCTCGCCTGATTCAGCGGACCACGTGGCGAGCCATGCTGGGCCAACGGGCACGTCCGGTTCGGCGGGCGGGCGGGGACGGGAAGACCGGTACTGGAAACGGTGCACGGCGTCCCGTCCCCGACCCAACATCTCCCACTGCCCGGCGACGGGACTTCAGCCCTCTTCCAGGTGATCAACCAGAGGTATCTGAAGTCGAGCACGATTCTCACGACCAATGTCGGTATTGCCAAAGCGCACATGTTCCGGCGAGCCTGTGTCAGGCAGCGCCGAAACGAGGAACCCGGAGGTGCCACGCGCGTTCGTGGGTCGCCGTGATAGTCGGTACCCGCAGGACGGGTGGACGTGGAACGCTGTCCCTCATGAGCGAGTCCACCCCCTATGACCTCGACCGAGCCGCATACACCCGCGAGGCACGGGCGCGACTCGTGCTCGCGGACAACGCCACGGAGGTGGCTGACGCCGCCAGCGGTCTGGTCAGTACCCGAAACGATGACGACACAGGATTGGGTGGTCGAGTCAGCCAAGCGCGGCAGCTCATCGAACTGGCTGAGCACACTTTGAAATCGGCTGTCGTCTACGAGGTCGAGCGGGGCAGCTCCTGGGCGCAGATCGCCGCCTACTTGGAGATCAGCGCCGAAGAGGCCGAAGAGCGGTACGCCGCTGATGTCCAAAGGTGGAACCGGGCTTTCGAGGAGCCCTACCGTCTGGATGAGACGGGGCGCAAACGCATCCCGCAGCTACCCACCGCGGCCTACGACCCGTCCTGGGCTTGCACTCAGCTGGACCGGTGGGCCTTCGTCCGGCACGTCGGAATCGATGACAGAGAGGCCGTCAGCGCCGGCCTCGCCATGAGCGAGACCACGGCCGAGAGGGCTGCGCCAGAGGAAAGGAACTGAACGATGGCAGTATCAGGGCTTGACCCTGAGAGGGGTGCCCGGATCTCGGCCTTGACTGATGAGCTCCGCCAGCTGATGACGTCTGGGACCGAGATGTCGGCCATCCAGTCCCTCCTGAGTGCGCGGAACGTCGGGGGGATGGACTCCATCATCGTCACCCGAGAACTGCTCGGTGCCGGCACGGGAGACCTTGCGTTGGCAAAGACCCTGGTGCTGGCGACTCCGTCGCGGCATGCCGAGCGGCAACAGCATCAGCGGCTCGTTGACGACCTGCTCGTCGCGCTCGACGAGATTGACTTCCATGCCTAGCGTCCCCGCCCCGGCGGATTCGCATGATTGTCGCAACGTTGCAGGCTCAGAGTGTCAGAGCCTCAGTGAACGCTTGGGCGGGGGTCTGCCAACTCAGCTTCTTGCGGGGTGCGGCCTGCGCGCGGCCGGGGTGTCGGTGAAGGTCATAGACAAACAAGAGGGGCCGGCTGCGACTTCGCGAGCCATTGGCCTGCAGCCGCGAGGTTCGGAGGTCCTCGATCGACTCGGCGCTCTGGACCGTTTGCCGGAGCGGTCGGTTCAGGTGGCGGAGTTCGTCACGCACCTAAACGGTCGGAGTCTGCTCCGCTTGGCAGTCGATGCCAACGGGACGTTGGCGAGTTACCCCGTGCTGGTCAATTCGCAGGCGGAGGTGGAGGCGCATCTGCGGCACCGACTGGCTGCACTGGGCGTTGAGGTGGAGTGGGGGCAGGAACTCCTCGAGGCAACTCGGCAACTCGGGATGCTCTCGCCGACACAGCCTTCGCGGGCTCGACGGCCCCGTACCCGGACACGTTCTCACTGGTCATCGATGCATCTTCCATGATCGGGAGTTACAGCGAACGTCTTACAGTCCCCGCACGGGACCTCCGGGAACGACGAAGGACCGCCAGACGGGCGATCCTTGCGACACGAATTCGAATATGCCTGAATATAGGCTCATTTTTAGGGATCATATGAAGTCAGGGATGGCCCGCCTTAACCCCCGTCGTGGCGGGTCATCCCTGCGTTCCAGGGCCAGCGCATCTCGAGCTGGTCGAGTTCGGCACGGCGTTTACCTGGCAGGCAGCGGCAACTGCCCGCCTCTCGGCGACGCGTCGAGGAGCGCCAGCCACAGACAGGCGCTCCTCACGGTGTTGGCGTTGTAGAGCCCGATGTTCTAGCCGATCAGTGGTGGGTGGAGCGGCGGGGGAGTCATGCACACGAGTTCGACGCGGCCTGAACCGCGGACATGGTGACGAACGCTGGAGTCGTCGCAGAACGCTATCGCGGATCTGTTTGCCGGCTCGTAGGGCGGCCAGGTCGTGGAAGACGTAGCCCGGTCCCGCCAGAGCGGATCCGGGACCGGGCTACGGCTGAGGACTCTGGAGCGGGCAGCGCAAGCCGGAGCCCTCAGCGCTCGCGTTTCAGGTTCGGGCCCGTGTACGCGATTCATGGTGAAACGATCTCCAGAGCTGACGGACACGCTCCGAGCAGGTGGAGGCCACAGTGAGAACGCGCGCTGTTCGCTCCTGCATCGGCCAGCCGACCATGCCGCGTGGCTCCGCTTGACACCCGCCGTCTGGCGAGGCTGCGCTCCTCTCAGGTGTGGCCGGTTTAGCGAACGGTGGCCTGGACTGGCTGGTCAGGCTGCCTGACTGGTGGTCGTGGGGCGGTCGTCGAGAACGATGGTGGTGACCTGGGCGCCGTCGAGCCGGGTGCGCGTGGTGTCGGTGACGGCCATCCGGGCGCGTTGGTAAACAGCGCACGCCAGCGCCCAGGTCGCCACGTCTTTGTCTACCGAAGCGTGGTCGTCGCTGACCTTGCGCTTGGTGACCAGGACTGCCAGGACGGAGCGGCCGGACAGAGACGTCTCGATCATTCCGTCGTCGAGGTCGTTGATCCGATCGGGGAGGCGGAAGTGGGGGTGCTGGGAAGTCTGTTCGATCAGGAACGACCAGGTGTCCCGATGGCAGATCACGCGGGCCGAAGCGATGGCTGCGGCCCGCAGCACGCTTTCCAAATGCTGAGCGCGGTCCTCCTCACGCTGCCGTTCGGCATCCCCCGAGGCCGGGGCCGCTGAGCCTGCCGAAGGCTCTGCCGAGGTGGCGTCAACCGCTGGAGAGACCTGCGTAGCGGATGCTGGCGCGGTGACGACCTCCGGCAGCCCGTCCCGGGCCCGCTGTTCTTCCTCGCCGTCACTGACCGGGCCAGGGATCTCATTCACTGCCTCTTCCCTCCACCCGTCACCCGCTTCGACGTCCGCCACATCCAGCGGCCGCGGTTCGCGCTCCACAAGCTCCAAAGACGACCCACGCTCCGCGACGCGCGCCGGGTCCGCCGCACCCAGGATGTGCGAGAAGGCCTGCGCGAGCTCCCGCCGCAAGGCCTCAACGCCAGTACGCGCATCCGCCAGATCGGTAAGCATCTTCTCCTGGCGGCGCCGCAGCTCCCGGTTCTCCTCACGTAGCCCTGCGGTGCCCTGCTGAACCGTCTCCAGCACCTTGCGGCGCAGGTCTTCCTGGTCCTTGCGCAATCCCGTCAGTCCGGTCGAAGAGTCGTGCACCGCCTGTCGTATGTCGCCGAGCTCGCCCAGAATCCTCTCGAAGTCCCGCCGTGCCACGCAGCCCCCTCGCAGTTGACCAGTCAACCAGCCCATCCCTCCCCATACAGGCATCAGCTAACGCGGCGGTTTCCGGCCCCCCTCGTCCATGGACTGCCGGGCAGTCAAGGCCAGGGGACACTTCCCCAACGAGCAGGCCGCCCCCTGCTGGAGATCCATCAGGCTGCGCACCCGCGCCGCGAGGTCGCCCATGTCCGTGGTGACCTCGCCCGCCGCGGTGGTCCAGTTGCCCGGCATGAAGTCCACACCGGTCACCGGCACCGGACCGACCGGGATCGCCGCACGCTGGGGAAGAGGTAGGCGCATCAGGCCGCCACTTTTCCGATAGGACTGGCCATGGCGTAGCAGGGGCTGGGGCAGGTGAGCCGGCGTCGGCCGGTGACCTGCGGCTTGGGGAACTGCGGCGCCGCTGATGGGCGGGCAGGGGCTTTGCATGTGACGGGCACGATGTGTCTCCTGTTGACGGATGGTGAGTTTCTGCGCTGCGGTGGGGCTTCGCGCGGCGCCTGCTGCTCAGGCTTGAGGCGGTGTGCCTGCCCGGTGACGGGCGAGTGCGAGGTCGTCGAGGCTGACGACGGTGTAGGCGCGCAGTCGGCGGACGAGCTGGGAGGCGAGGTACCAGCGCAGACCGGGATGTCCGTAGGGCAGCGCCTCCCGGTCGTCGGTGGGTAAGGCGTGCAGGCCGCCGTGGGTGTACTGGTAGGGGGTGCCGATGACACCGGAGAGCGGGGCGCTCTGGGTGAGGAACACGGTGGGCCGGCTCTGAAGGTGCGGGCACTGCTCGGCCGCGGTCCGGGCGTGCCGGACGCATACCGGCGGCTGCGCGGTGCGCACGCCGGCTCCGGCGGGCTGTGCTTCGTGGGGGCCGGCGAGGAAGAGGTAGCCGTGGTCGGTGCGGGCGGGCTGGGCGCAGACCTGGCAGCGCAGCTGCTCCATGCATTCGCGCTGCCGTGAGGGGTGCACCATCCGCCACCGCGGCCGTCCGGTGGGCAGGTTGTCGGGGCCGATGTTCTGGGAGCAGCGTCCCCACAGCACGCCGCGCAGGTCACGGTCCCCGTTCTGCTCGTTGCGGTAGGCGAGTTGAAGACGGCCGTCGGGGCCCTGGGTGCCGTGCAGGGAGGCGAGCAGGTCGGGGTGTTCGCCTTCACGGCCAGTGATGTAGGGCACCAGCCGGGTGGTACTCGGGTCGGCGGGACGGGCAGGCATACGAACGAATCCTCATTTAGTGGATGACGGAACTGGAGCAGCAGCCGCTGGGGCCGGGCCGGGAACGGCACCCCGCCGCGGATGCTGCGCCTGGTGCCGGTGTGGGTGCTGCGCCCGGTGCGGTTGTGGCCGCTCTGGGTTGGGGCCCGCCCCGAGGCTCGACCTGTCCAGGGTTGGGGCTCGGGGCGGGTGCTGTAGCCCCGTCCCGCCGGAGTCCTTCCTGGCCGTCCGGCGGGACGGGAGATTCGGGGTGGGTGCGACCCTGACCCTGCGGTCGCCGTGGGGCCCCGGCATGGTCCGGAGCAGTAGGCAGAGCGTGGTGGCTGGTCAGCGATGGCGGCGGACAGTGTTCGCGCAGCGGGCGTGGATGTGGCCGGCGCGTGCTGCGCCGCCGCTGGGGCTGATGTGGTCGTAGGGGATGGTCTGGTCGCCGGGGTGGAAGGGCTGATCGCAGGCCAGACACATCGCCACCCCCGCCAGGGCGTCGTGGTGGTCGCACAGCGCGGCCAGGGCCCGCGCGAGGCGGCGCGCGTGGACGAGCAGGCCGTGCCGGTCGAGTGCGGGCTGAGCACTGAGTCGCTTACGGGCCCTGGCGGTGCAGGCGAGGGCGACGTAGCGAGGCACGTCCTCGGCCGGCCGCAGGGCGGCCGCCTGTTCGACCTGAGTGATGAGCAGTCGGGTGTGCGTGCGCAGGAAGTCGGTGAGCGCTGCCAGTTCGTCGTTGGTGAGGGGGAGGGCTTGTTGGTGGGGGAGGAGCAGGCCGATGTTCCAGCGGATCGTGGCAGTGTCGACCGGGTGCGTGCCGGTGGAGGG
>NZ_VJZD01000439.1 GCF_009377175.1 Streptomyces adustus | reverse complement strand
GAGCGGAACAGCAGGGGCGGGACGCGACGACCGGGCGGCCCCCTGTGCGGGTGGGGGCCGCCCGGCGCGGTACGCGGAGCGATGGCGGGGACTATTCGAGGAGCTCCGCGTACGAACCCATGGCCATGGCGATGTCCGCCTGGGCCCAGAAACGGTGGTACGTGAACACGGGCGCGGCGCCGCCCGCGAGATAGGCCGAGATCTTCGACCAGGCCGGGTCGTTCTTGTAGAAGGACCGCAGCGAGGTGAAGGTCGAGGACGAGCTGATCGTGTCGCCGTTCGGCATCTTGCCGGTCCAGCCGCTGGGCACGTACACGCTGTCGTTGAAGCGGCTGTAGTCGGTCCGGGTCTCCGGCACGGCGACACCCAGGCTGTCCTGGTAGTTGCCCCACATGCCGTCGAGCAGCGCCTTCGCCGTCGTCTTCGCCTGGGCGTTCCCGGACTTGGCGGCGTAGTACGTCAGGGTCTTGGCGTACGCGGCCGCCACGCCGACGTCGTTGGTGTAGTCGGCGACGGTGACGTGCAGACCGCTGTTGGCGCCGGGGCTCGACGCGTTCCAGGTGTCGGGCTGGCCGGACCACTGGAGCGTGGAGGGGATCAGATAGGTGCCGTCCGGGTTGATCGTGGTCTTGGACAGCGCCCAGGAGACCCACTTGTCGAGGACCGTCTTGGCGGCGGCGCTCCCGGTCTGCTGGTAGTACTCGGCGACCCGCTCCATCGACCACGCCTGGAAGCCGAACCACTGGTTGGACGGCGGGTCGTGGTAGACGGGCTGCTGGTCGTAGTACATGCCGTAGAAGGTGGACGTACCGGCCGGCGGGGTCGCGTACCGGCCCGCCCAGCTGTTGGTCGCACCGCCCGCGATGGCGCCCTCGTTCGACTGGAGCCAGCGGTAGAACTCCAACTGCCGGTCCAGGGACTTGGCCCAGTCCGCCTGTCCCGTCGCCGACTTCGGTTTCAGGTCGGCGTTGGTGCTGAGCGCGTAGGCGGCGAGGGGGTTCTGGTAGCCGCCGTGGACATGGCTGGAGCCGATGCGCCAGGCCCAGCCGGCACTCGTGTCGGTGGCGCCACCCCAGGCGTAGTACCAGGACAGCAGGTAGGCCGAGGCGTCCTTGCCGGTACCGGCCGCGCAGGTCGACGGCCCGACACAGTTGCCGATCTTCTTGAAGTACTTGTCATACATGGCGTAGCGCAGATAGTCGCCCATCTTCGCCGCCTTGCCGACGGTGGCCGACACGTCGGCGCCCTTGCCCTGGGCCTTGGCCCAGACGTCCGCCCAGTACGCGGCCTGCACCGCACGGGCGTCCGCGTCCGGGGCGTCGGTGTACTTCCACTGCTTGGCGTACGACGAGTCGCCGGTGAACAGGTCCAGATAGCCGTTGGTGCCGCCGTACTTGAAGGCGTCGCAGGTCGGCTGCGGCACCGTCTCCCACACCGACTCCTGCGGGCCGCGCTGGAAGGTGTTGATGTACGAGGGACCGGTCGCGGTCGGGCCCGCCTCGCACTTGCCGGGCTCGTTGCCGTAGCCGTAGACGTTGTCCACGTCCTGGATCCAGTGCATGCCGTAGACGTCGTCGGTGCCGTACGCCGTCTTCAGCTCGGCGGCGATCGGGTCCGAACCGACGGAGACCGCGGTGTCGAGCTTGGCCGGATACTCGTTGGGCGTGTCCAGCTCGGGCGCGTACGTCGCCGGCTTGGAGGCGTTGTAGAAGGAGTTGGTCGGCTGGTCGGCGTGGGTGGGGATCATGTACTTCTCCATGAGGTCCCACGCGCCGTTGAACTTGGTCCAGTCGCCCGAGACCTTGCCGTACATGGCCTGGAGCCACAGGAGGTAGCTGTACGCCTCCGACGTGGTCTCGTGCCCCTGGTCCGGGGCCTCGACGATCAGCGTCTCGACCGCGTGGTACGGGATGCCCTCGGGCGAGAAGTAGCCGTTCGCCGGGTTGGTGATCTTCCCGTACAGGTCCAGGAAGCGGGCGTCGTACTCCTTCGACGCGGCGATCTGCGTCACCGTCACGGTGGCCTTGGTGTAGCCGGTGGCCGTCGAGTCGAAGGTGGCCGCGCCGGTCCCGGAGGCGGCGGCGGTGACCGTCACCTGCTGCGCGGTGCTCCAGTTGGACGGCGTGAAGGTGAGCGAGGCGCCGCCGGTGACCGACACACCGGTGTTGCCGCCGGTGCGCGCGGTGGTGACGGTGACGTTGGCGCTGGGCTGCGTCGACAGCTTCACGTCGTACGTCGCCGTCCTGCCCTGCTGGACGGCCAGCTGGTTGGTCGAGGCCACCACGGAGGGACCCGAGGCGACCGTGATGCCGACCGGGGTGGACTCGGCGGAGGCGCCCAGGCTGTCGTAGGCCTTCGCGAGCAGAGAATGACTGCCCACGGTCAAGCCAGAGGCCGAGAGCGAGTAGGGCGCGCTGGTGTCCGTGCCGAGCAGCGTGGTGTTGTCGTAGAACTCCACCTTGCTGATCGTCGCGCTGTCCGCGGCCGCGGCGGTGGCCGCGAGCGGGACCGCGGTGCCCTGGGTGTAGACGGCGCCCGCGGCCGGGCTGGTCAGCACGGTCAGCGGCGGCTGGTGGGCGCCGGTGCAGGTGGTGCCGTTGACCGCGAACGAGGCGGGAGCGGTGTTGGTGCCGCTGTAGCTGAACTGCGCGCCCGTGCTCACCGCCGCGCCCGCGGCGATCGTCCCGTTGTACGAGGCGTTGTTCACGGTGATCGCGGTGCCGGACTGGGTCCAGGTGCCGTTCCAGCCGTTCACCAGCTTCTGGTTGCCGGTGTAGGCGTAGGTCAGGGCCCAGCCGTTGACGGCGTCCGTGCCGCGGTTGGTGAGGGTCAGGTCCGCGGTGAAGCCGGAGCCCCAGTCGTTGGTCTTGTAGTCGACGCTGCACTGGAGCGTGGCCGCCTGGGCGGGGGCCGTGCCGACGGCGAGCATCGACAGGGGGAGGGCCAGTGCCGTCACGGCGGCGGCCCATAACCGTCGTACGGCTCTGCGCCTTCGGGGTGGGGGATGCATGGTGCTGGTTCCTCCTTGTTGCGGCTGTTGCGGCTCGGAGAAGTCAAGGCTTGAACCAGTGGGAGCGCTCCCATAGTGGAGATGGGGGTAGGGGCGGTCAAGACGCTTGAAGAGTCGAAAAGATTCGATGAACACTTCGTCGGCCACATTGAGGAAAAGTCAGCGCACCCTCTGTTCTTCGTCGTGACTTGGCGCTAGCTTCCTTCGCACCAGTGGGAGCGATTCCAACAGTCGACGCGTCCGTCACGACGCGCCCGAGCTGCAAGGAGTCGCTCATGCGACACCCCCCGCGTTCAGGTCTTTTAGTCGTGGCCGGTGCGATCGCCCTCATCGGGGCAGCGGTCGTACCGGTCGTCACGGCGCAGGCGGCCACGCCGGCGTGCACGGTGCAGTACTCCGTCGTCAGTCAGTGGGACTCCGGCTTCCAGGGCACCGTGAGCATCACCAACAACACGGCCGCCCTGAGCGGTTGGAGCCTCACCTTCGACTTCGCCGGCGGCCAGAAGGTCACCCAGGGCTGGAACGCCAAGTGGTCCCAGTCCGGTACGACCGTCACCGCCACGAACGAGAGCTACAACGGATCCCTCGGTACCGGCGCGAGCGTCAGCGCCGGATTCATCGCCTCCTGGTCGGGCAGCAACACCCCACCGGCCACGTTCAAGCTCAACGGCACCACGTGCAACGCCGACGCGGAGCCGTCACCCACCCCCACACCCCCGTCTCTTATAAACCTCTTCGAGCCCACGGGGAGTGGAGGAAGATCGTAGGATGTCGTCTGCTGGCTACAAAAAAACACGAAGACAAACAGATCCACCAGTGCGATAGAGTTATCGGACCGTTCGGGATGGTC
>NZ_VJZD01000438.1 GCF_009377175.1 Streptomyces adustus | reverse complement strand
GACCCCCACCCCTGCTGCTCCGGCCGACCCGACTCCGGAGCCGGCGCCGGCTCCGACGAGACCGGAGCAGGAGCCGGAGCAGCCCCCGGCGCCCACGCCGACCCCGACGCCGCCGACTCCGACCGTGTACCGGTGGAGCGAGCTGGCGTACGACGTCGGTGGCGACGGCACCGCACCGGAGATGCGGCTGGGCGAGAGCAGTTGGGTGTGGCAGCGCTCCGGCCTGTCGATCGCGGGCAAGCGGTACACGACCGGCGTGAGCGTGCACGGCAGCTCCTCCGTCACCATCGACCTCAACCGCACCTGCTCCGCCTACGACGCGCTGGTCGGCGTCGACGACAGGGCACTGGGTCTCGGTGCGGTCCGCTTCTCCGTCCACGCCGACGGCGTGCGCCTGTGGAAGTCCGGGACGGTCCGGGGCGGCGAGACGGCCGTGCCCGTCCATGTCGACCTCTCGGGGCGCCACACCGTACGGCTGGTGGTGGAACCGCGCGGGCCGCTGGGCTCCGTGGTGCCCGCCGACTGGGCGGAGTCGCAATTCACCTGCTCGTAGGCGGGTGCGGTGCAGAACTCACGGGACTCGTGAGCCGAGTTCGCGCAGGACGTCGGACACGGTGAGGCGGGCGCCCCGGATGCGCTCGGCGTCGTACGCACCCGCGCCCAGGGCCTCGCGGGCGGCCGCCTCGATCCGGTCGGCCTCGGCGCGTTCCGGCATGAGGCGGGGATGGCCGCCGCGCCAGTGGTCGGCCGCGGCCAGCAGCCGCACCGCGTGCGCGTGGTCGCCGAGCCGGGCCAGCAGGTCCGACGCCATATCCACCAACGCCGACAGGATCACCTCGGAACACCGCATCTCCACGGCCGCGCGCAGGGTGTCGGCGAGCATCGGCAGGGCGTGCTCCGGGCCCTGCTCATCGGCCGTGACCATGGCGTCGAGCGCGTCCAGCATCGCCAGGAACTGCGGCGGCGGGGTGGCCCGGCCCGTCTCCGAGCGGGCCGCGTCGCACAGCTCGCGGGCGCGTGCGAAGTCCCCGTCGGTCAGGCTGAGCAGAGCCCGCAGCAACAGGACGTAGGCGCGGGAGTCGGACACCCCGTACCGGTCGGCCGTCTCGGTGGCCTCGTCCAGGCCGGCCAGGGCACCCGGCCGGTCTCCGGAGCGGTAGGAGATCTCCGCGAGCCGCGCGACGAGGAACGGCGACTCGGCGTACGCGCCGACCTCGCGGGCGAGCCGCAGCGCCTCCTCGTACTCGCCCCTGGCCTCCTCGAACCGGCCGCGCACCATCGCCGCCTCGCCGGCCACGCTGCACACCTGGGCCCGCATCCAGCGGTCGCCGACCCGTCGGCTGAGCGTCCGCAGCTCCGCCACGTCGCCGTCGACGCCCCGCAGGTTGCCCGGGGTGTCGACGACGAGGTGCGTACGGGACATCAGCGCGACCCCGATCTCCCAGTCGCCGCCGTGAACACGCGCGTTGGCGACCGCCTGGTCCATGGCGGAGCGGACGTCGGCCGGACCGGACAGGGCGTACGTCGTGATCGGCCAGACGAGGCCCGGCATCCGGGCCGACGCGGGACCGCCCGCCCTGAAGACGTCCTGCACCCGGGTGACGTACCGCGCGAACCGCTCGTCCCGCGGCAGCTGCGCCGGTTCGGACTCGATCGTCAGGAAGAGGTGCAGCATCCGGACGTCCATCCGCAGCGCCCGCAGCGGGTGGTGTTCCTCCCCGTCCGGGGAGGAGAGGTAGACCTCGACCGGGTCGACGGAGTCGAGCGGGGGCAGGCCGGCCGGCGCACCGTCGGCGGTGTCCAGGACGGCGCCCAGGCGCAGGACTCGGTCCAGGTATCCCGTGGCCTCGTGGCGGTAGTTGCGCAGCCACCAGAACCAGCCCATGGCGAGGGCGAGGGCTCCCGCCTCGGACTCGTCGGCGGCGGCCAGGGACCGGTCCAGCGCGGTGCGGATGTTGTCGAGCTCGGCCTCCAGCCGGGAGATCCAGACGAGTTGCTCGGCGGAGCGCAGCAGCGGTTCGGCCCGCTCCGCCAGTTCGCGCGCCCAGGTCCGGTGGGCGCGCTCGGCTGCGGCGCGCAGTCCGGGTACCTCGGCGGCGCGTTCGGTGGCGTACTCGTGGATGGTCTCCAGCATGCGGTAGCGCATGCCCGCGGTGCCGTCCCGCTGCCATGGGGTGGCGACGACCAGGGACTTGTCGACCAGCGCCCCGGTGAGTTCGGCGACCGGCCCGCCGCAGACGGCCTCCGCGGCCTCCAGGTCCCAGCCGCCCGCGAACACGGACACCTCGCGCAGCAGGGTCCGCTCGCCTTCGTCGAGGAGGTCCCAGGACCAGTCGACGACGGCCCGCAGGGTCTGCTGGCGGGGCAGGACCGTACGGCTTCCGGAGGTGAGGAGGCGGAAGCGGTCGTCGAGGCGGTCGGCGATCTGCCGGGGGGTGAGCAGCCGCAGCCGGGCCGCGGCCAGCTCGATCGCGAGCGGCAGCCCGTCCAGCCGGCGGCAGATCTCCGCCACGGCCCGCGTGTCACGGAGTACGACGGCGGCGTCGGGACGGACGGCGGCGGCGCGATCCGTGAAGAGGCGGTGTGCCTGCTCGGGGACGAGGGGCTCGACCGGCCGCACGGACTCGCCGGGGACTCCCAGGGGTTCACGGCTGGTGGCGAGGATCGTGAGTCCCGGGCAGCGGGTCAGCAGCGTCTCCGCGAGGACGGCGGCCGCGTCGATGACGTGTTCGCAGTTGTCGAGGATCAGGAGCTGGCTGCGCGGGGCGCAGTGCTCCACCAGCAGCGCGACGGGATCGTCCTGCGGGGCCGCCAGTTCGTTGGTCATGAGCACGGTCTCGCGCAGACCGAGGGCGCTGACCACCGCGCCCGGCACCGCCTCCGGCCGGTCGAGCGGTGCCAGTTCGACCAGCCACGTCTCCGGCAGGCCGGCGGCGGCCTCCTCGGCGAGACGGGTCTTCCCCGAGCCGCCCGGTCCGGTGAGGGTGACGAGACGGGCCCTGTGCATATCGGAACGGATCGCGGCGAGTTCGGGTTCCCGGCCGACGAAACTCGTCAGCCGGGGCCGGAGGTTGCCGGTGCGGCGAGCCGGTCCTGGCGCGGATTCCGGCCGCGCGTCGTCCGCTGCCGGGAGCGCCGGGTTCAGCAGTTCGTCGTGCAGGGCCCGCAGTCGCGGTCCGGGATCGGTGCCGAGGCCGTCGGCCAGGGCGCGGCGGGCGTGCTCGTACGCGGCGAGGGCGTCGGCGGCGCGGCCGGTGTCGCGCAGGGCGTGCACCAGGAGGGCGTGCAGGGCTTCGTCGTACGGGTGCGCCGCGGTCAGTTCCTTCAGTTCCGGTACGACCTCGTGGGCGCGGCCGAGCCGCAGGCTCGCCTCGGCTCGGGCCCTGGTCGCCTCCAGGCGCAGGGCTTCGGGGCGGGTCGCGGCGGCGCGGTCGGGGAGGTCGGCGAGGGCGGGGCCGCGCCACAGGGCGAGGGCCTCGTCCAGGGCGCGGACGGCGCCGGGGGCGTCGTCGCGGGCCAGGGCGTCGGTGCCGTCCCGTACGAGCCGCTCGAAGACGAAGACGTCCACGTCGCTCTCGGGTACGGCGAGCCGGTAGCCGCCGGGTTCCGAGGTGACGGCGTCCCGGCCGAGCGCCCGGCGCAGCCGGCCGATCAGGGCCTGGAGCGCGGCGGGCGCGTCCTGGGGCGGGTCGTCCGTCCAGACCTCGTCGATGAGGGTCTCGGGAAGGGTGACGCGTCCCGGTCGCAGGGCGAGGGCGGTGAGCAGGGCCCGCAGGCGGGGGCCGCCCAGGGGTACGGCACCGCCGTGGTCGTCCGCCGCCTCGGTGACACCCAGGATTCTGTACCGCACCGGGTCATTGTCCCTGGTGGGCCGGTGCGGGGCACGGGGTTTGCCGGGCCGCGTGGGAAGGGTGGGTGCGGTGG
>NZ_VJZD01000437.1 GCF_009377175.1 Streptomyces adustus | reverse complement strand
GAACCACTGCTGCTCGGGGTGCGGCATCACGGGCCGGGGTCGGCGCGGGCCGTGCGGGCCGCGCTGGACGCCGCGCGGCCGGGTGCGGTGCTGGTCGAGGGGCCAGCCGAGGCCGACGTCCTGATCCCGTTGGCGGCCGACGAGGACATGCGGCCGCCGGTCGCCCTGCTGGCCCATGCCGTCGACGAGCCCGGCCGTTCGGCGTTCTGGCCGCTGGCGGAGTTCTCCCCGGAGTGGGTGGCGATCCGCTGGGCCCTGGAACACGGCGTGCCGGCCCGCTTCGTCGACCTCCCGGCCGCCCACACCCTGGCCTGGGGACCGGCGGAGGCCGACGGGGACGGGACGGACGCGGGCGACGCGGACGGCGCCGGCGATGCGGACGGGGACGGCGGCGCGGAGGGGCGCACTCCCGGTGCAGACCTGCGGATCGACCCCCTCGGCGTGCTCGCCGGGATCGCCGGTCACGACGACCCCGAGCGCTGGTGGGAGGACGTCGTCGAGCACCGGGGCGCGGCGGAGGGCGACGTGCTCGCACCGTTCACGGCGCTGGAGGAGGCCATGGCGGCGCTGCGCGCGACGTACGGCAGCGGGGGGCACGACCGGGACCCGGTGCGGGAGGCGTACATGCGGCTCCAGCTGCGGTCGGCGCGGCGGGAGTTCGGGGACGGCGTCGCCGTGGTGTGCGGCGCCTGGCACGTGCCCGCGCTCCGGCAGCGGACCACCGTGGCCGCCGACCGGGCCCTGTTGAAAGGACTGCCCAAGGTCAAGACGGAGGTGACCTGGGTGCCTTGGACCCACCGCCGGCTCTCCAGGGCCGGTGGGTACGGCGCCGGTGTCGACTCGCCGGGCTGGTACGGGCATCTGTTCGCCGCGCCGGACCGGCCGGTCGAGCGCTGGATGACCAGGGTCGCCGGGCTGCTGCGCGAGGAGGACCGGCCCGTCTCCTCCGCGCACGTCATCGAGGCGGTGCGGCTCGCGGACACCCTGGCGGCGATGCGCGGCCGCCCGCTGCCCGGACTGAGCGAGATGACGGACGCCGTGCGCGCGGTGATGTGCGACGGCTCGGACGTGCCGCTGGCGCTGGTGCACGACCGGCTGGTGGTGGGGGACGTCCTGGGAGAGGTGCCGCGGACCGCCCCGGCGGTGCCGTTGCAGCGCGACCTCGACCGTTCGCAGCGCCGGCTGCGGCTCAGACCGGAGGCGTCGGCGCGGGACCTGGAACTCGACCTGCGCAAGGAGACCGACGCGGGCCGCAGCACTCTGCTGCACCGGCTGCGGCTGCTGGGCGTCGACTGGGGCGAGCCGGCCGCCTCGCGGGGCAGCACGGGCACGTTCCGGGAGACCTGGCGGCTGCACTGGGAGCCGGAGCTGTCCGTACGGGTCGCCGAGGCCGGGGTGTGGGGGACCACCGTGCTCGCCGCCGCGACCGGCAAGGCCCAGGCGGACGCCGTCGGCGCGCGGGGCCTCGCCGCTGTCACCGCGCTCGCCGAGCACTGCCTGCTGGCCGGCCTCCCCGCAGCGCTCCCCACGGTGATGCGGGTCCTCGCCGACCGCGCGGCCCTCGACACGGACGTCGGCCATCTCGCCCAGGCGCTGCCGGCCCTGGTCCGCTCCCTGCGCTACGGCGATGTGCGCGGTACGGACACCGGGGCGCTCGCCGAGGTCGCCGCGGGCCTCGCCGAGCGGATCTTCGTCGGTCTGCCCCCGGCCTGCGCCGGACTCGACGCCGACGCGGCCGACGAGATGCGGCGCCGACTGGACGAGGTGCACGGGGCGGTGGCCCTGCTCGGTGACGTGCTCGCACCGGAGCGTGCGGATCTGCGGGAGCGCTGGCACCGGGTGCTCGGGGTCGTGTCGGGGCGGGACACCGTTCCCGGTGTGGTGCGCGGGCGGGCCGTGCGGCTGCTGCTGGACGACGGGGAGCTGGCGCAGGACGAGGCGGCCCGGCTCATGGGGCTCGCGCTGTCACCGGGGACACCGCCCGGGGAGGCGGCCGCGTGGATCGAGGGCTTCGCCGGCGGCGGGGGCGGCATGCTCCTGGTGCACGACGAGCGGCTGCTCGGTCTGGTCGACGGATGGCTCACCGCCGTGCCGGCCCGGGCGTTCACGGACGTGCTGCCGCTGCTGAGGCGCACCTTCTCGACGTACGAACCGGGGGTGCGCAGAACGCTCGGGGAGCTGCTGCGGCGCGGGCCGCGAGCGGCGGGGCGGATGGCGGGCGGGCCGGCCTCCGGCATCCCCGGCTTCGACCCGCAGCCGGACGTCGAGCGCGCGGACGCCGTGCTGCCGATGGTGCGGCTGCTGCTCGGCCTCGCCGGCGACCACGCGTCCGCCGCCGACGGCGACGACGTGTCGAACAGTCCGACGGACGACCTGGTGGGGGTGGACACATGACGACCGGACCGACGACTGCGCCGGATCCGGATCCGGCGGACGCGGCGGAGGAGCGGCTGCGGCGTTGGCGGCTCGTGCTCGGCGGGGACGCGGCCGACGGCACCGGGCACGCGCTGTCCGGGCAGGACTCCGCGATGGACGGGGCGCTCGCCGCGCTCTACGGAAAGGGGGACCGGCCGCAGTCGGGGCGGGACCGTGCGGCGGGGCTGGGGGCGTCGGCGCCGTCCGTGGCCCGCTGGCTCGGCGACATCCGGACCTACTTCCCCTCCTCCGTCGTCCAGGTCATGCAGCGCGACGCCATCGACCGGCTCGGACTGTCCGCGCTGCTGCTGGAGCCGGAGATGCTGGCGGCGGTGGAGGCCGACGTGCACCTGGTCGGCACCCTGCTCTCCCTCAACAAGGTGATGCCCGAGACCACGAAGGAGACCGCACGGGCCGTCGTGCGCAGAGTCGTCGAGGACCTGGAGAAGCGGCTCGCCGCCCGCACCCGGGCCACGCTCACCGGCGCCCTCGACCGCAGCGCCCGGGTCGCCCGGCCGCGCCACCACGACATCGACTGGAACCGCACGATCGCGGCCAACCTCAAGCACTACCTGCCGGAGTACGGGACGGTCGTGCCGGAGCGGCTCGTCGGGTACGGGCGTGCCTCGCGGTCGGTGAAGAAGGAGGTCGTCCTCTGTATCGACCAGTCGGGGTCCATGGCGGCGTCCGTCGTCTACGCGTCCGTGTTCGGGGCGGTGCTGGCGTCCATGCGCTCCATCAGCACCCGGCTCGTCGTCTTCGACACGGCGGTCGTCGACCTCACCGACCAGCTCGACGACCCCGTGGACGTCCTCTTCGGGACCCAGCTCGGCGGCGGGACGGACATCAACCGGGCGCTCGCCTACTGCCAGTCCCGGATCACCCGGCCCGCGGAGACGGTGGTCGTGCTGATCAGCGACCTCTACGAAGGCGGGATACGCAACGAGATGCTCAAGCGGGTCGCGGCGATGAAGGCGTCGGGCGTCCAGTTCGTGGCGCTGCTCGCGCTGTCGGACGAGGGGGCACCGGCCTACGACCGGGAGCACGCGGCCGCGCTCGCCGCACTGGGGGCCCCGGCCTTCGCCTGCACCCCCGACCTGTTCCCGGAGGTGATGGCGGCGGCGATCGAGAAACGGCCGATCCCGGTGCCGGACACCGAGTGACACGCCCGGCGGGGCGGACCTCGGCGGACCGGCCGTGAGGTGACGGCCCCGACGGGACGGCCTCGTGGGGAGGGAACGAAAACGGACATGCCTACTCATCGGTAACAGGGGGCTTGCGCGGCGGCGGGAGGTGCGTGCGAGGATCAACGCCGCCTCTCACCCGTCACCCGTTTCGCCGCATCCGAGGATTCTTCCGTCTTGATCTGGCCGGCCGTCCTGTCCGGAGCCGCTCTGCGCGTGGTGCGCACGGCGGCCGGGCGGCGTGCGCTGCACGGCGTGCTGCTGGCAAGCGGGTTGTTCGCGCTGGGGTTCCTCTGCGGGGAGCGGGCGCACGCGGCGGAGACCACACCCTCCCGCGCCACCGCCTCGACCTCCGCCACCGCCTCGACCTCCGCCCTGGCCCCGACCTC
>NZ_VJZD01000436.1 GCF_009377175.1 Streptomyces adustus | reverse complement strand
GTGCATGGTCGTCCTGAGCGGTGAGGTGGCGATGTGTGTGGGTGGTGCGGACCGGGACGTCCGCGGTGGCGGCCGGGGCGGTCGGAGCCCGGGCGGGGCGGTTCCGCGGGACTGCCCGAGGAATCGATTCGCCCGAGGGGTTCGGATCGACCCGCCGGGAAGGTGTTCCATGAGGCGGACGGCCGGCCCCGGGGAGGAGGGGGAGCGGCCCGGCCGTCAGGACCTCAGGACCGTGCGCGCCGACTGCCGCCGGTACATCGCCGTGGACCCACGGGCCGGGCACGGCGGGCATACGCCCTCGTCATTCGTGCCGCGTCCTTTCGTCCACTGCTGCGCACGCGGCGAGCATGGATCAGCCGCACCCTCCCTGGCAAGGCCTGTTCACCACACGGTTTGCGCGACTTCTGGCACCATCGCAGGGTTCCGTGCCGGCAGGACCGGCTCCGCACCGGGCCGGCCACCGTCACCGGACCTCCCGCCGCGCCCGGACCGGCGCGGCGGGCATCGCGGCGGTGAAGGAGAAGCGGCCACCGTCGCGATGGGCGCCCCGGCGACACGTCGTCCGGGGCGTCACGCCGTTCCCGGGCCCCGGGAACCGGGTGCTACGCCGTTCCCCGGCCGCGGGGCGCGGCCGACTCCCTGTTCAGTTCGGCGATGAACTGGGCGCCCGCGAGCAGGGCGAGGTTGGACATCCACAGCCAGATCAGGAACACCACGACGCCCGCGAGGGAACCGTAGAGGCGGCTGTAGGCGCTCATGGCGGAGGCGTAGACCGCGAAGCCGGCCGAGGCGGTGAGCCACAGGCCGGCCGCCAGCACCCCGCCGGGCAGGATGTGGCCGCGCCGACGGGCCGATACGGGCCCGGTGTGGAAGACGACGACCACCAGGAGCGCCACCAGCCCCAGCAGCAGCGGCCAGCGCAGCAGGCCCCACGCCCATGAGGCCATCGCGTCGAGACCGAGCAGGCGGCCCGCGGCCTCGGCGACCGGTCCCGTCAGCACCATGACCAGCGCGCTGACTTCGAGCAGTCCGAGCAGCAGCAGCGCGGTGAGCACGGTGCGGTGGCCCTTGCGCCAGGGGGAGCGGCGGTCGGCCGTGCCGTGCATCCGGTGCAGGGCGCGCCGGAAGACGGCGAGATAGCTGGAGGCGGACCACAGCGCGCTCACGGCGCCGGCGCACAGCAGCGTCCAGGCCGCCGAGTCGTCCCGCAGCGTGCGGGCCAGCACGTCGTGCAGTTCGGCGCCCGACTGGCCGGGTGCGTAGGCGGCGACGTGGGCGATGAACACCTTGGCCGTGTCGGGACTGATCAGGCTGAACGCGACGACGGTGACCAGCAGGGCGGGCAGCACCGCCAGGATGGAGTAGTAGGTGAGGGCGGCGGCGTGGTCGGAGACGTCGTCGCGCCACATCGACACCGGTGTCCGGCGCAGGGCGGGCCACCAGGCGGGGGACACCCGCAGGACCCGGGCGGCGCGGCGGGCCGGGGCGTGCGGGCGGGGCCCGTGGTCGGCCGGGACGGACCGGGACCGCGCGGACATGCGGTGCACGGTGGTGACGCGGGCGGAGAGCGGGGCGCCGTCGGCCGCCGCCGTCCGTGACCGCCCGGTCCGCCGTGGGGCGGAGGTTTCCTCGTCGGGTGGTGCGGTCGGCCTCGTCATCGCAGGTCCTTTCTCCACGCCGGTGAACCGCTCTCATGCCGATGGACCCGCTTCGGCCGTGCATGTGTCGCGTCTGTGCGTCGCGGCTATGCGTCGCGTCTAAGTGTCGCGCTTACCCGGAATTTCTCCCTTCAGGCGGCGACAAGGGAATCCGTCCGACGAAAGGACGAATGCCGTCGATACCGCCGGTACCGCCGACGACGGGGGAATGCCCGAGTGACAGGCAGGGCGGCGGGGGCGCACGCGGATCGCCCGGTACGGGGGAAACGCCAGGTGAACGCCGCCGGTCACGGCGCTGGAGCGGCGTGTCGCGGCGGGTCGGCGCGGGTGGCATCCCGAGGCGGGTGAGGCGGTCGGGGGCGACGGCCGGGGAAACTCCGGATCATCCGATCCGTCCGTCCGGCCGAATCCCGAGCGGGCCGCGCGCGAGGGGATTTCCGCGTTCTCTGCCGGGGTGTGCAAATCGACAGGATCGGATGAAGAGGAGGATGAGAGACGGCTGAAGAGGAGGATGAGAGACGGCTGAAGAGGCGGGTGGCGGAACGGCTCCCGGTAATTGTGTTCGGCCGTCGGCGGCAGGTGCGGTCGGCGGGGCCGAGGGTGTGGCCGACTGGCACCGGAGCCTTCGCCGGGTTCCCGAAGGCGAAGCGGAACGCTCTGGACCTCATCGCAAACTCTCGTATAGTGACGCCCAGTTGATCGATCCAAACAGCTTTCTGCGCGCAATTTTTCCCGAGGACGAGACGAGGGCCGTAGCCGCTGCGGCCGCCCGAGGAACCGATTGATGACCGCGTCCGCTGCCCACGGCGACCGACCCGCCCTCCGCTCCCATCTCACCGTCGCGTTGCCCACCGCGGCCCTGTCCACGCTGGTCGTCTGCTGCTCCGTCGCGGCGGCCCCGCACTCGGTGCGCGGCCCGCTCGCCTGGGGCGCGGGCGCCGCCGCGGTGCTGCTGTGCGCGGCCGTCACGGTCGCCGCGCACGGGTTACGCACGGCCCGCGCCGCCCGCACCGCGCTGCGCGCCGCGAACGACGAAGCGCAGCGCGCCCTGCACGAAGGCGCCCGTGCGGCCGAGCAGTGGCGCCGGGAGAACCAGCGGCTCGGCGACGCGGCCGGGCACGAACGCGCCCGGCTGCTGGAGGACTTCGCACACGAACGGGTCCGGCTCGCCCAGGCCGGCGAGGCCGAGCAGCACCGCCTGGCCGCCGAACTGGCAACGGTCTCCGCGCGGTTGGAGCGAGCCGTCGGCGAGCGCGCGGCGGCGATCTCCGCGACCGCCAACGCCGCGGCCCGGATGCAGGCGCTGGCCACCGGCACCCTCGCCGACCTGCGGGCGATGGAGGACCGGCACAGCGACGAGGACGTGCTCGCCGATCTGCTCCACCTGGACCACCGCACCGCGCAGGCGGGCCGTCTGGCGGACTCGATCGCGGTGCTCACGGGCGCCCGTTCCGGCAGGCGCTGGGCGCGCCCGATCGCCATGGAGTCCATCCTGCGCGGCGCGATGGGCCGGATCAGCGGCTACCAGCGCATCCGGCTGCACTCCGTGAGCGACAGCGCGGTCGCGGGATTCGCGGCGGAGGGCGTCATGCACGCCCTGGCCGAACTCCTCGACAACGCGGCCAATTTCTCCCCGCCGAACGCCGAGGTCCACGTCTACGTCGAAGAGGTGCCCGCCGGGGTCATCGTCTCCGTCGAGGACAGCGGACTCGTCATGGGCGACGTCCAACTGCGCCGGGCCGAACAGGCCGTGGCCGGTGACGTGGCCGAACTGGGCGGCCTCACCGGGACCCGGCTGGGTCTCGCCGTCGTCGGGCGGCTCGCCCGCAAGCACGGTCTGAAGATCTCCTTCCGGCCCTCCGCGCGCGGCGGCACCGGCGTCCTGATGCTCGTCCCGCAGGACATCCTCACCGCCGCCCCGGCCGAACCGCGCGCCGCCGCGCCCGGCCCGTCCAAGCCGGTGTCCGCGTCCGCTCCGCAGCGTCCGTCGGCCGCCTCCACTGCGGTCACCCTCGACCCGACCGCGGCCGCCTCGGCGGACGCCGTCGGCGCCCCCTTGGGGGACGCCGTACCGGAGGGGAACCGTGACGGCGCGGACGACGAGGCGGGGCAGGGCCCCTCCGGCCTGCCCAAGCGCCGCCGGGGCCGTACCCTCGCCGCCGCCGAACGGTCCCGCTCCACCACCTCGGACCTCGCGCGCCGTACGGAGCCCGCCGCGGACATCCGGTCCAAGGCCGCCCGCTTCGGCAGCTTCCGCGAGGCCGTACGCGCCGGAACCGAGGACGCGACGGGCCGGCACCCGTTGCCACCCGCCCCCGACGAGCGGCGGACCGCCGCTCGTCGGGGG
>NZ_VJZD01000435.1 GCF_009377175.1 Streptomyces adustus | reverse complement strand
GGGGGCGGGTGGTGCGGGCGGCGGGCAAGACCCCGGCACGGCCGTCCGCACCGTCGGCCGCACCGAGGCCGTCACGAGGCCACGGAACCCGCCGGATCTAGAACGCGTTCCAGTACGGCGACCCCCTGTATAGCCCAGGCCTCGACACTTGTGAAGACTCCTGACGCTGCGTCAGCTCCCGTGTCGGCCGCGACCCGCCGTGACATTTGTCCTGCCCAGGTCCGTACAGGCGCATCTGCCCGGTCGCCGCCCCGGTCCGTAACGTCGGACCCGACGCTCGTACTGGCGTCCAGGTCGCCGCGTTCGATTCGTACGCTGTCCTGTCGTACCGGCGGTCCGGACCGACCGCCCGATCGGGGGAGAACGATGATGTCCTGGCTTCGCGAGGCCGCCCACCGGGTCGACGCGCCACGCAAGGCGGTCCGCCGCGCCTGGCGGCGGCAGCGGCTCCAACGGCAGGACCACAAGCGTCTGATGGCGGAGTTCCATGCCGCGCGCAAGGCCGGAAAGGAGCAGGAGCACCCGGGGCCGCCGCCGACCGGCTTCAGCCTGCTGCCCTGGCTGCTGATGGGGATGGGCGCGTTCTCCAACCTCTTCCAGGGGGAGACGCCCAACGCCTGGATCGGCGGCCTGGGGCTGCTCACCTTCAACTCGCTCTACATCTACGTGGTGTTCCGCGCCTTCCACAAGGAGACGCGGGAGGCGCTGTCGACCCGGGTGGCGCTGGGCCTGATGGCCGTCGTGACCTGCGGGCTCGCCATCGGCTACGGCGGCAGCTGGCTGCTGTTCTTCCCGCTGCTGGGCCTGGCCACGGGAGCGGTGCTGCGCCTGTCGCACCTGAGGATCTTCGGTACGGCCGTGGCGGTGCTCGCGGGCGTGGTCTCCTGCACCCGCGACGGCTGGAACGGCCTGAACATCGCCTATGCCACCTGGATCTCGACGATGGTGACCGCCGCGATCCTGTCCCTCGCCGAGGCGGTACGGGAGCTGCGCGCCGCCCGGGAGGAACTGGCCCGGCGCGCGGTCGA
Source organism: Streptomyces adustus (assembly GCF_009377175.1). Classification (GTDB taxonomy): domain Bacteria; phylum Actinomycetota; class Actinomycetes; order Streptomycetales; family Streptomycetaceae; genus Streptomyces; species Streptomyces adustus. Next base: position 3,042 of record NZ_VJZD01000435.1, on the reverse strand, counting down.
GAAGGAGCGGCTGCGCTTCTCCCGCGACCTGCACGACCTGCTCGGTCACACCCTGTCGGTGATCGTGGTCAAGTCGGAGGCCGCGCGGCGGCTGGCGCCCGGGAACCTGGCGGCCTCGCTGGCCCAGATCGCGGACATCGAGTCGGTGGGCCGCCAGGCACTGACGGAGATACGCGAGGCGGTCACCGGCTACCGCGACGGCAGCCTGGCCACGGAACTGGACCGGGCCCGCTCCGCGCTGACCGCGGCGGGCGTCGAACCCTCGGTGCGGCAGTCGGGGCCGCCCCTGATGTCCCAGGCCGAGGCGCTGCTCGGGTGGGTGGTGCGCGAGGCGGTCACGAACATCGTCCGGCACAGCGACGCCGCCCACTGCGACATCGTCGTCTCCGCGGGCGAGGAGCAGGTGCAGCTCACGGTCACCGACGACGGAACCAGCCCGGCGGGCGTGGCGGGCCCGGCGGGCGCGGCGGAAGCGACAGGTCCGGCAGACGCGGCCGGAAGCGGAGGCGGGACGGGCGACGGGACCGGCGACGCGGCGGCGGGCGGGACGCCGGGCAGGAGCAGGGGCACCGGCACGGGGACAGCGGGCGGGGCGGCGGCCGGCCCGGGGGCCGAGGGCGTCGGCGGCACCGGACTGAAGGGCCTGACGGAGCGTCTCGCGGCGGCGGGCGGTTCCCTGTCGGCGGGGCCCGGCCCCCGGGGCGGCTTCGTGGTACGGGCGCAGCTCCCGGTGGCCGCGGTGGAGCCGGAACCGGACGCGGCGACGGCGAGAGTCTGAGCGGGCCCATGACACGGGCGGACGCCGTCCGCCCGTCCTACTCTTGACCGGTGAACGAGATGCCCCGGGACCACCGGCCCGCGAAGTCCATCAGGGTCCTGCTCGCGGAGGACCAGGGAATGATGCGCGGGGCGCTGGCCCTGCTGCTGGGCATGGAGGCGGACATCGACGTGGTGGCCCAGGTGTCCGCCGGGGACGCCATCGTGGACGCGGTGCTGACGCACCGTCCGGACGTCGCCCTCCTCGACATCGAGCTGCCGGGGCTGAGCGGTCTGGACGCCGCCGCCCGGCTGCGCGAGGAGGCCCCCGACTGCCGGGTGCTGATCCTGACCACCTTCGGGCGGCCCGGGTATCTGCGGCGGGCCATGGAGGCGGGAGCCGCCGGCTTCCTCGTCAAGGACGGGCCGGTGGAGGAACTGGCGGTCACCATCCGGCGGGTGCTGACCGGGGAGACGGTGATCGACCCCGCGCTCGCGGCGGCCGCGCTCAGCGCCGGACCCAGCCCGCTGACCGCCCGCGAGTGCGACGCGCTCAACGCCTCCGCGGACGGCGCGACCGTCGCCGACATCGCCGCCCGGCTGCATCTGTCCGAGTCCACGGTCCGCAACTACCTCTCCTCCGCCATCGGCAAGACCGGCACCCGCAACCGCATGGAGGCGATGCGGGAGGCCCGCAGCCAGGGCTGGCTCTGACCGCCGGCCGCCCCCGGCGCCACCCGCCTCCCTCCTCTCCTCCGCCTCCCCTCCTTTCTTTCTTCCTGCTCTCTTCCGGGTCGCCCTCGCCGCAGTCGGCCTCCGGCTACCGGGTCACCTTCACCGACTCGAACGACGTGCCCTGCGGGGCCAGGCACACGAACCAGCTGTCCGGGGAGCCCTGCGCCGACCGGATCGCGAACTCGTCGGCCAGGGTCTCGTCGCCGGAGTCGGCGGCCGCCCTGCCGACCACCGTCGACGTCCCGTCCTTCCAGGTGCAGGTCACCTGCTGGGCGGTCTTGGCGACCCGGCCCACGACCAGGCGCTGCGGCCCCTTCGAACCGGGCTCCAGCGGCATCGCGGCGCTCTCCAGGTCGTCGCCCGCCTGCACGTCCCCGGCGTCGGCCGACTTGTGCATGCTCCAGGAGTTCTCCGCCTGGGAGTTCCGGTACACGAAGAAGGAGGTCTTGCCGACGAGGTCGGACGCCGTACGCGCGTCCACCGGCATCTCCCCGTGCCGGACCATCTCCGACAGCTGCGCCTGTGCCTGCGCCGCGTCGCGCGGTGCCGCCCACACATCGACGTAGACCTTCCACGGCCTGCCCTGGTCGGTGCCGTGCGCCAGCACGGTCCGGTACCCGAGGAGGCCGGGGGGCGTCGGCTGCGACGGCGCCGTCACGGCGGGTGCCACCCGGCCGCCGCCAGGCGTCCCGGCCAGCGCCAGCGTCCCGGCCGTACCGGCGACGACCAGGGCGGTGGCCGTCGCGAGCGCCCAGCGACGGGCCCGGCGGCGCCGGCCGCCGCGGACGACCGCCTCGGTGGGGGCTGTACCGATCTCGACCTCGTCGGCCGCCTCGGCCAGCATCAGGGCGATGTCGTGGTTCGTCATGTGGTGGTTCGTCTCCCGGTCCGCGCTCATCACTTCCGCCCTTCACTTGTCAGCGTGCCGGCCAGGCCCGGTACGGCACGGAGTTTCGCGATCCCCTTGGCCGCGTTGCTCTTCACCGCGCCGACCGAACAGCCCATCGCCTCGGCCGTCTGGCTCTCGGTCAGGTCCTCCCAGTAGCGCAGGACCACCGCCTGCCGCTGCCGCGGCGGCAGCTGGACGAGCGCCTTCAGCAGGGCGTTGCGGTCGTCGGCCTGGGAGATGCGGTCACCGGTGTCCGCGATCTCGTGCGCGAGGCCCGAGTCGTCCCTCGGCGCCAGGAACTCCCGCAGCTTCCTGCGGTGTCTGCGCGCATGCGCGTTGATCATCACGCGTCGCACATAGGCCTCCGGGTCGTCGGCCGAGCCGACCCTGCGCCAGGCCACGAAGGTCTTCTCCAGCGTCGACTGGACCAGGTCCTCCGCGGCGTGCCGCTCCCCCGTGAGCAGGAATGCCGTACGCATCAGCCGCGGCCAGCGACCGGTGACGAAGGCCCGGAACTCCTCGTCCCGGACCGAACTGCGATCCCCCATGGGCACCTCCTAGATGTCAAAAGGAGTCCACGGGCCGCCCCAACCGTTGCCTCGCCCGCGAAAGAAACGGAACAAGAGCGCGTGACCCCGGTCACCCCCGCCGCACCCCCACTC
>NZ_VJZD01000434.1 GCF_009377175.1 Streptomyces adustus | reverse complement strand
CGCCCGGTCCCGCCCGGTCCCGCCCGGTCCGGTCCGGCTCACAGGCCGAACAGGGCCGGGTCCGTCGCCAGTGCCCGGAAGTACTCGCGCGGGTCCGCCACCAGTCTGCGTTCCTTGAGGTCCATCAGTCCGCCGACCCCCGTGACCTCGGCGGCCACCGTGCCGTCGTCGGTCCGGCGGATGGTCTGCTCGACCCGGAACGTCTTGCCCTCACCCCAGGTGAACGCGCAGGTCACCTCGACCTCGTCGCCCGCCAGCAGCTCTCGCCGGTAACGGATGGTCGTCTCCAGCGCGACCGGGCCCACTCCCTTGGCCACCAGCCCGGACTGGCTGATGCCGGCCGCCTTGAGCAACGACCAGCGGGCGTGCTCCGCGTAGTTGAGGTACACGCTCTGGTTGAGGTGACCCTGTACGTCCGTCTCGTAACCGCGGACGGTCACCCGGACGGAAAACGGCTCGCTCACTGCTTCTTCCTCTCGTCGTCGTGCACTCGTCGTCGGGTGCGTCGGTGCCCGGTCCGCCGATCTCGGCACGGGTGTCAGGCCCGGCGCGGGGATGCCAGCAGATAGCGCTCCCGAGTCCGGGGGTCGGTGTGCTCGCCGGCCTGCCAGCCCGCCTTCTCCAGGGTGCGCGCGCACGCCCGCAGAGCCTCGCCGTCCGGCTCGTACACGGCGACGGCCTCCGGCTGCGGGGTCGCGCGTACCCGGTAGCCGGCCGTGTCCGGGCCCGCCGGCCGGTGGCCCGCCGCTTCCAGGGCGAGCGCGGCCGCCCGCACCAGATGCGCCCGCTCCCAGCCGCAGGGCAGCTCCGTGGCGCCGCCCGGACCGGTCATCCGGCGCAGCTCCAGCAGGCCCTGCCAGGCGCTGTGCACCTCCCGCGCCCGTGCGCGGCCCGCGGCGGTGTCCGGCCCGTCGGACCCCTGCGGCCGGTCCTCGCCGCCGACCCGGGCGGCGAACACCCCGTCGGCCGCGGGGGCCCCGGGGGGCGTGGCAGTCCCGGTCGGCGAACCGTGCGGGGGCCGGTCCGCCGTCTGCGGCACGGGGTCGGCCGTCTCGCGTATCCGGTGCCCGGCCGGCGTCAGGAAGTGGTCGTGGGGCGGCCGCGGGTGCCGGAAGGCGAGCCCGTGTCGTACCAGCGCCGCGAGCTGCGCCTCGGTGCCCCGCAGCCGTCCGGTCACGGGCTCGGCGGCGTCGATCACCCGCCGCTGTGCGGCGGTCGGCGGTCGTGTCACGGCAGGACTCCCTCCCTGGCCCCGGGCCGCGGGGCGACCCACTCGAAGGCTACGGGTGGGGTCTGACATTCCAGCCGGCGAGCACCGGCCGCCCGTGCTCCGTACTCAGTCGGCTCAGCGCCCCCGTCGCGAGCTGGAACAGCGCGCCGTCCGCCGGGGGCAGTCCCAGCCGGCGGGCGGTGAGGACCCGCAGGAGGTGACCGTGCGCCACCAGCACGACGCACCCCTCGGTGTTGGCGAGCGCGGCGTCCACCTTGGCCAGCATCCGGTCGGCGCGCTCGCCGACCTCCTCCGGGGTCTCCCCGGGACGCTCGGGCGGGCCCGCCGGCACGCCGTCGGTGAACAGGAACCAGCCCGGCCGGGTGCGGTGGATCTCGACGGTCGTGACCCCTTCGTACGCGCCGTAGTCCCACTCCTGGAGGTCCATGTCGATCCGTACGTCGTGCAGACCGATGAGCTCCGCCGTCTCCCGCGCCCGCTGGAGCGGGCTGACGAACGCGGCGCCGATGCGGTGCGAGCGGATCAGCGGCATCAGGCGGCGCGCCTCCTCCCGGCCGCGCTCGGTCAGCGGGACGTCGGTGCGGCCGGTGTGCCGTCCGGATCGGGACCACTCGGTCTCACCGTGCCGGACGATAAAAAGGTCACCCATGCCACCAGGGTATGAGGGCTATTGCCGGTACCCGCCCAGGAAGCGGCCGATCCGTCCGATGGCCGCCTCCAGGTCGTCCGCGTGGGGGAGCGTGAGGATGCGGAAGTGGTCGGGGGCGGGCCAGTTGAACCCGGTGCCCTGGACCACCTGGATCTTCTCCCGCAGCAGCAGGTCGAGGACGAACTTCTCGTCGTCGTGGATCCGGTGGACCTTGGGGTCCAGACGCGCGAAGGCGTACAGCGCGCCCTTCGGCTTCACGCACGACACGCCAGGGATCTCGTTCAGCTTCTCCCAGGCCACGGTGCGCTGTTCGTACAGCCGGCCGCCGGGGGCGGTGAGTTCGTGGATGGACTGGCGGCCGCCCAGAGCGGCCTGGATGGCGTACTGGGCGGGCGCGTTGGCGCACAGCCGCATGGAGGCCAGCATGGTCAGGCCCTCCAGATAGCTCTTCGCGTGCTGCTTGGGGCCGGTGACGACCAGCCAGCCCGAGCGGAAGCCCGCCACCCGGTACGTCTTGGAGAGGCCGCAGAAGGTGAGGACCACCAGGTCGGGGGCGAGCGCGGCGGCCGAGTGGTGCACGGCGTCGTCGTACAGGATCTGGTCGTAGATCTCGTCGGCGAGGACCATCAGGCCGTGCCGGCGGGCCAGGTCGAGGATGCCCTCGACGATCTCCTTGGGGTAGACCGCGCCGGTGGGGTTGTTCGGGTTGATGATCACGACCGCCTTGGTGCGGTCGGTGATCTTCGACGCCATGTCGTCCAGGTCCGGGTACCAGTCGGCCTGTTCGTCGCACAGGTAGTGCACCGCCTTGCCGCCGGCCAGCGTGGTGACGGCCGTCCACAGCGGGAAGTCCGGGGCGGGGATGAGGATTTCGTCGCCGTCCTCCACCAGCGCCTGTACGGCCATGGAGACCAGCTCGGAGACGCCGTTGCCGAGGAAGACGTCGTCGACGTCGACCTCCAGGCCCCGGTCCTGGTAGCGCTGCGCGACCGCGCGGCGGGCGGAGAGGATGCCGCGCGAGTCCGTGTAGCCGTGGGCCCGGGGCAGCATCCGGATCATGTCCTGGAGGATCTCCTCCGGCGCCTCGAAGCCGAACAGCGCCGGGTTGCCGGTGTTCAGGCGCAGCACGCTGTGGCCCGCCTCCTCCAGGGCGTTGGCGTGCTCGATCACCGGACCGCGGATCTCGTAGCAGACCTCGCTGAGCTTGTTGGACTGCCGGAACTCCATGCGCCGCCGCCTCTCGGATATCTGGTGTTGCTTGGTTTTACCAAGTGGGAGCTTGGAAAGTCCAACAACATGTCTAGACTGCGTCGCATGCCACCTCGCCGAAGCTACGACCAGTACTGCTCCGCCGCCCGCGCGCTCGACGTCGTCGGCGACCGCTGGACCCTGCTGATCGTCCGCGAGCTGCTCGCCGGCCCGCGCCGCTACACGGACCTGCACGCCGACCTGCCGGGCGTGAGCACGGACGTACTGGCCTCGCGGCTGAAGGACATGGAGCGCGACGGCCTGGCCACCCGCCGCCGGCTGCCCCCGCCGGGCGCCGTGTACGTCTACGAACTCACGTCCCGGGGCCGCGGGTTGCGGGCGGTGCTCCAGGCGCTGGGCGCGTGGGGCGAGGGGGAGCTGGGCGAACGGCGGCCCACGGACGCGGTGCGCGCCCACTGGTTCGCGCTGCCGCTGCTGCGGGCGCTGCGGGACGTCCCCGCGGCCCGGGGCGTCCTCGAAGTCAGGCTGGAGGAAGGCAGGTTCCACCTGCACGCCGGTGACGGCGACGCGGACGGGCCGGTGTACGGCGACGGACCCGCGCCGGCCGGGCCCGACGCGCTGCTGATCCTGGACACCGCCACCTGCGAGGCGATGGCCCGGGGTCTGCTCACCCTGTCCGAAGCGGTGCGCGAGGGGCGGGCCGAGGTCGACGGCGACGGCCCGCTGGCCAAGGAACTGGCCCAACTGGCCCAGCTGGCTGAACCGGCTGCACCGGCGGGGGCGCCCGAACCGGCCCAATCGGGCCGACCGACCTGACCGGTTGACCCGACGGCCTCGACGGACTTGATGGCCCCGCCGAACCCGCCGAACCCGCCGAACCCGCCGAACCCGCCGAACCCGCCGAACCCGCCGAACCCGCCGAACCCGCCGAACCCGAGGGGCCTGACGGATTCGGTGAACCCGACGGACCCGGCTGCCCCGGCCGTACCCGCGCGGGTGAAAGGCGAACGGGCCGTACCCGCGCGGGTGAAAGACGAACGGGCCGGGCCCGGCG
>NZ_VJZD01000433.1 GCF_009377175.1 Streptomyces adustus | reverse complement strand
ACCGCGACCCTCCCCCAGCCCCCAACGCCTGTGCCCGCACCCGGACGAGCGGCCCGTTCACCGTCGTCGAGGTGACGGGCGAGGTGGACATCGCCACCGCCGACCTGGTCGCCGAACACCTGACCGCGGCGGTCTCGCCGCCGCTCCCGGACGTACTGGTCGACCTGCGGCCGGTCGCGTTCCTCGACTGCTCGGCGCTGCGCGTGCTGTGCCGTGCCGAGGCGCGAGCCGTCGAGCACGGCGGCCGCCTGCGGATCGTCTCCGACGACCCCCGGGTGCACCGGCTGCTGCGGGCGGCGGGCCTGCTGGGCCGCTTCCCGCCGCTGCCGGCACTGCCCGGACAGCGGCGGGATTCCACGTGATGCCAGGGGCCGGCCGGAGGCCCCACTCCGCCCGGCCGGCCCCTGGTGCGAGATCGCACGGGCCCCGCGACTGGGGCTCGCACTCCCCACCTGCGGGCCTCTCCTCGTGCTCACGGAGGCCGTACGATCCCGGTCCATGGGGTCAGAACTCGAAGACGCTGGTCCCGTAGGCGCTCTTCACGCACGCGTTGGCGAAGGTGCGCTCGTAGGAGACGCGCTTGCCCTGCCAGACTCCGTCGACCGTGACGACCACCGGGGCGTACTCCCTGGTACACAGCACGTCGCCCCGGGTCGTCAGGGCATCGAGGTCGCCGCCGGCGGCGCGTAGTTCGGCGCAGGCCTGGGCCGCGGCCGGATGGGTGCCGGACGCCGTCGGGGCACAGGTCAGGGTGACCGCCCGCGCCGGGGAGGCGACGGCCGCGCTCTCTCCGTGACCCATGGTGAGTACCAGGGCCGAGGGGGCGTAGAGCGACATCGGGCTGGCGCTCTGGGCGGCGACCGAGGCCCCGGTGAGGGGTCCGCAGACGGCGGCGGCGGTGAGGCCGAGGGTGGCTGCCAGGCGCGCGGTGCTCCGCATTGTGTGCATCCTTCCGCTTGATTCGAGGGTGAGCCGACCGCGGACCGGTGGGTGCCGCGGCGGCGAGCGCGAGTCTGCCGAGTCCGCCGTCGAAACACACATCGAACCCACAGGTTTCAGTAACCTTGCGTATTGAATCAGTGGCGCGAAGTCACGGAATTCGAACAGCACATCCGCTCAACCGTGGGGTTTCCGCTCTCAGGAACCGGCCAGATGGCCCGTTTTCACGTGCTCGTTAATAGTCCGGAAACATTCCACTTCCGCTCGCGGTGGACTTTTTCGCGCCGTCTTGTGTTCATCTTCGAACCGCATCGCCGAGCCCCGGGACGGTCGGCCCCTGGCCTGCGGATCGTCACATACCCGCGGGTATGGTCGGCGTGCAGCGCACACTCGACGACGAGAGGCGACAGGAATGGCCAAGCACTGGGCGGATTTCCAGTACGAGATCTACCTCAACGGGATGACGGGTGCCGTCCCCCGGCTGCCCACCGATCTGACCCGGCTGGAGGAGCTGACCGAGCAGCGGCTCGGCCCCGGCCCGGTCGGCTATGTGGCGGGCAGCGCGGGCGACGGCAGTACGGCCCGCGCCAACCGGGCCGCCCTGGAGCGCCGTCGGATCGTGCCGCGGATGCTGCGGGACGTGCACGAGCGCGATCTGTCGGTGGAGGTGCTGGGCCGCCCGCTGCCCGCCCCGCTGGCGCTGGCGCCGATCGGCGTGCTGTCGATCATGCACCCGGACGCCGAGTCGGCCGCCGCGCGGGCCGCCGCCGCGCAGGGCGTGCCCTACATCCTGTCCTCGGCGTCCAGCACGCCGATGGAGCAGGTCGCGGAGGCGATGGGCGACGCGGAGCGCTGGTTCCAGCTGTACTGGGCCAAGGACCGCGAGGTCACCCGGAGCTTCCTGAACCGGGCCAAGGCCTGCGGGTACACCGCGCTGCTGGTCACCCTGGACACCCCGCTGCTGGCCTGGCGGCCGCGCGACCTGGACCAGGCCTATCTGCCGTTCCTGCACGGCGTGGGCACCGCCAACTACTTCTCCGACCCGGCCTTCCGGGCAGGGCTGGCCAAGCCGGTGCACGAGGACCCCAACGCGGCGGTGATGCACTTCGTCGGGATGTTCGCGGACCCCGCCAAGACCTGGCCGGACCTGGCGTTCCTGCGCGAGAACTGGGACGGCCCGATCGTGCTGAAGGGCATCCTGCACCCGGACGACGCCCGGCTCGCGGCCGACGCCGGCATGGACGGCGTGGTGGTCTCCAACCACGGCGGCCGCCAGGTGGCCGGATCGGTGGCCGCGGCCGACGCGCTGCCGCGGGTGGCCGCGGCGGTCGGCGACCGCCTCACGGTCCTGTTCGACAGCGGCATCCGCACCGGCGACGACGTCTTCAAGGCTCTCGCGCTCGGGGCGCGGGCGGTGCTGCTCGGCCGCCCGTACGCCTACGGCCTCGGCCTCGACGGTCAATCGGGCGTCGAGCACGTGATCCGCTGTCTGCTCGCCGAACTGGACCTCACCCTGGCCCTGTCCGGACATGCGCGCCCCGCCGACGTCGGCGCCGCGGACCTCGTCGAGGACCCCGTGTGAGCGCGCCGGGTGGCGGGGCGCGGCCGGTCAGGCCTTACTGCCCGACAGCTCGACCGGCCGGGCGGTCGCCTTGCCGGTGACGGCCGACGCACTCGGGTCGGTCGACGTCACCTCGGACAGCCAGCGCTGGCCGAGCGAGTGGTCGCGGGCCTTGACGACGAGGCCCGCGCCAGGGTCGCCGCCCGCAGGGGCGAGGGCCAGGGTCTCGTCCCAGCGGGGCAGCAACTCGCCCTGCACGGTGAGGTCGTAGCGCACATCGTCGCCGCGCGCGTCGGTCTGCTCGGCGCAGGTGCCGAGGATGACGACACCGGCGTCCGCGTGCGCGTCCAGACACAGCGCCGGGTCGGCCATGCTGCGCAGCAGTCCGTCGTCCTCGTACGTCCACTGCTGGGTCCAGGCCGAGGAACAGACGGCGAGTTCGGCCGCCGTGCCCGCCTTCGGCACGCCGGCGATGTCGAGGCACAGGTCGGCGTCGGCGTTGCGCAGCCGGGTCTGCCGGGGGCCGGTCGGCAGCCGGGCGCCGCCGGACGCGGCCTGGGAGTCGGTGGCGGGGGCCGAGGCCTGGCCGCCGGTGACGCTGGCGGAGGCTGCCGGGTCGGCGCCGCCGTCGTCGCCCGGCCAGAGCCCGACGACGAGCAGGGTCGTCAGCACCCCGGCCGAGGCGAGGCCGACGCCGGTGCGCAGGGCGTTCGGCGAGCGGGTCCCGTCCGGGGACCGGCGGGTCGGCAGCGGGATGCGGGCGAGGATGCTGCGGGAGGCCGCGCGGCGGGCTCCGCGGCCGCGGCGGCCGCCGGTGCCGCGCCCGCGGACACCTTCCTGGGCCGAGCGGCCGGGACGGGAGTCGGCGTAGCGGCGGGCGCCCCAGCCGAGCACCGCCTCGGCGAGCAGGACACCGAGTCGGCCCTCGAAGTGGCCGAGCTGTTCGGCGGCGGCACGGCAGTAGCGGCAGTCCACCAGATGCCGCTGGACGTCCGGCAGCAACCCGCTCCCGCGGCGCATCGGGACGTCGAGGAGACGGTTGTAGTGGCGGCACTCGGTGGTCGGCGACAGGTCCCGGTGGGCCCGCACCAGGCCCTCGCGGAGCTTCTCCCGGGCCTGGTCCAGCGAGTCCGTCGCGGTGTCGTGGTCCATGCCCAGCAGGCCCGCGGGGACGGACACCGGCTCCGCCTCGACCTCGACATGCCACAGCAGGCACTGGGCGAAGGGCGGCAGGGACTGGAACGACCGCTGGGCCAGCTCGCGGTTCTCCGGGGTCATGGACTGCGCGGCGCGCATACCGCGCCCTCCGGCGGGCTTCTGCAACGCGGGCAGCACCGCGGCTATGTCCTCCGCGGCGGCCCAGTGGCGCACGGTGTCACGCACGGTCACCAGCAGCCGTGGGCGCAGCGCGGCAGCCGGTTCGCCGAGGTTGAGGCGGTCGAAGACCTGGTGGAACGCGGCGCCGGTGACCATCGCGGCGACCTGCGCCGAGGATGCCAGGCAGATGGCCGCGTACGCGTGCACCGGCTGCCAGTGCCGGGCGATGAGCAGTGCGGTCGACTGGGCGACCTCGGCGTCCGGGCCGCCCCTCATCCGGAGCGCGAGAGCCTCGTCGGATTCTCCGGGGTCCCCGCCGGACGGGGAGAAGGGCGGACG
>NZ_VJZD01000432.1 GCF_009377175.1 Streptomyces adustus | reverse complement strand
CTGTGGGGGCTGCCGGAGCCGGGACAGCTGCCGTGGAGCGAGGTGCGGTTGAGTCCTGGGGCGGTGGTGGCGCTGGCGGGGTTGACGTCGGTGAGTGACTGGATCGCCTCGGCACGGCCGGAGAAGTCCTACGCGGGCCTGGATGTCGATCCTGCCGCTTACCTCGGGCAGGCGCGGGTGGACGAGGCACGCAAGATCGGGAAACTGGCGTGGCGGCCGTGGCAGCCACCCGGCGACACGGGGTTCACGGCTCTCTTTCCGGAAGAGGACCGGCCGCGTCCGGTGCAGGTGGCGGTCGAGGCGGTGGTTGCCGCGATGCAGGGGCCGGGGATCGTGGTGGCGGCGGCTCCGACGGGGGAGGGGAAGACGAAGGCCGCGTTGCAGGCGGCGGCAGCGATGGTGCACAGGTTCGGCCTGCGGGGCCTGTATGCGGCGATGCCGTCGCGGGTGACGAGCAATCAGGCCTTCGAAGAAGTGGAAAAGCTCATGGAGGATGCGGACGTGCCGGTGCGGTTGCTGCATTCCGCAGCCGGTGAATACCTCAAGGGCCGCGCCACGGCGGTGGATCCGGCTGCAGCACTGCGCCCGGTGGGTGTCGATGTGGACGGTGACGGTGACGGGGACGCAGCGGCCGCCGAGTGGTTCGCCCACAAACGCGGGCTGCTGGCGCCGGTGGGGGTAGGGACGGTGGATCAGGCGCTGATGGCGGCGCTGCGCTCCAGCCATGTCTTCGTCCGTCTGACGGGACTGTCGGGCAAGGTCGTCGTGTTCGACGAGGTGCACGGTTACGACGTCCACATGTCGACGTTGATGGACCGGCTGATGTGGTGGCTGGGCTGTCTGCGGGTGCCGGTCGTGCTGCTCTCGGCGACGTTGCCGTCGGGACGTCAGCATGTTCTGGTGGAGAGCTGGCGGGCCGGTGCGCAGGGACGCAAGCCCGGCAGGCAGGTGATGGGGGAGCTGCCGGGGGTGTATCCGCGGGTGGTGTGGGCGGATGCAGGCAGCGACGCCGTGCAGGTGGTGGACGTGCCGGCCTCGGAGTTGAACAGCGACCGGGTGGTAGGGCTGGAGCATGTCGGCTTTGCGGAGCGTGCCCGGTGGGCGCTCCGGCAAGCCGGTGAGGGGCGCTGCGTGGCCGTGGTGCAGAACCTGGTGCGGCATGCCGACGAGGCCTATGAGCAGATCCTCCAGCTCGTCGCGGAGTTGCCGCAGGAGGAGCGCCCCGAGGTGTTTTTGCTGCACGGACAGCTGGGGGATGCGGAGCGGGCTCAGGCGGAGGCCGAGATCCTGGCACGGTTCGGCCGCCCGGACGCCCACCGGGAACAGATGCGGCCGCAGCGGGCGATCGTGGTGGGCACGAAACTGCTGGAGGAGGGGCTGGACGTGGACTTCGACGTGATGATCAGCTCCGTCGCGCCGATCGACAGCCTGATCCAGCGAATGGGCCGTATCCAGCGGCACCGGCGCGACGGCGACAGGCCAGCCCTGCTGCTGGCTCTGACCGGCGTCGAGGAGGAAGCGAACAAGGTCACCTTCCCCCGCTACACGACGAACGTGCATGCGGAGGCGGTGTTGTTGCGGACCTGGGCGGTGTTGCGGGGGCGTACGCAGGTGCGCTGTCCGGATGAGGTGCAGCAGTTGGTGGACCTGGTCTACGGCCCGCAGAAGGCGGTCGTCTGCCCGCCGGGGTGGGAGCGGCAGTGGGAGCGGGCGGCCGCGCAGCTGCAGCGCACGATCGCCGACCGGGAGGAGAAGGCCGAGGCCGTGCGGCTGCCCCAGCCCCGGGACGATGTGCAGCTGTGGGAACTGACCGCGCGGGCGACCCGGGCGAACCGTACCCGACAGGACAGCTACCGGCGCGACGGCGGCGGGCAGTGACGTGAAGCCCGGCAACGAGGAGAGCGCGGAAACACACTGAGGTGCGAGCCCACAGCCCGGCCCGTATCGGTGCGGCCAGCCCGTCACCCCCGCTGCTCGTACCGCTCGCCGGCCGGCCCCTTCGGAGGATCCGCGGGCGCACCAGCGGACGATCCACGATGGAAGGCTGCAGAGCCTGCTGGATTACCTGCTGCTTCCGACCGTGGGCGATGACGCACGGGTGGAGGCGGTCACCGCGCCGCGTGGGCTGTCGGTGCTGCTGCTGTTGTGCAGCAGTTCGGGGCTGCGATGCTGCCGTGCCGTCGTCCTGGAAGAAGAGCCACACGGCCCGGTACCTCCCGTTGCCGTATACCGCACCGGTGTCGGCCTGCAGACGGATTCAGCCGACCTGACCGGCGAGTGATCCATTCCCGGACGAACCCGCCTCGATTGTCAGTGGCGTTTGCAAGACTCGCCTCCTGCACGACAGTTGGGGGAGGAACGACACACTGTGGGCTTCAATCTGCTGACCGAGCCGTGGCTGCCGGCGGTGCGCCTGGACGGCGCCCGGCAAGAGATCAGCCTGGTCCAGGCGCTGCGCGACGCAGCCTCCTACCGGCGGCTCGTGGGATCTTCACCGACCATGACCGCGGCGCTGCACCGCCTGCTCCTGGCTCTCGCACACCGGGTGTACCAGCCGCTGGACGCTGCTCGCTGGGCGCAGCTGTGGCAGGCCAAGGCGGACGGGGGACTGCCCGGCGCCGAACTGGCCGCGTACCAGGAGAAGTGGCTGTCCCGCTTCGACCTGTTCGACCCGGACATGCCGTTCTTCCAGTGCCCCGCTCTGGACAACACTCCGGGCAGCACGGCGAAACTCGTGGCCGGCTGGGCCACAGGCAGCAACCGGACTCTCTTCGATCACACCACGTCCGACCAGCGCCCGGTCCTGCCGCCGGCGCAGGCGGCCCGCTGGCTCGTGACCGTCCAGGCCTACGACACCTCCGGAACGAAGCAGCCCTACCGCAAGGAACGCACCGCCGAAGGCGGCCTGGGCAATCGCTTCGGCTGTGTACTGGTCGAGGGCGGGAGCCTGCACGAGACCCTGCTGCTGAACATGCAGCGCTACCAGCCGGACGACGAACTGCCCGCGCGCACCACGGGGCGGGACCGTCCGGTGTGGGAAGCCGACCAGCCTCCCGAGCCCGAGCCTGACGCGCGGACCCCACTGGGATGGACGGACCTGCTCACATGGCCGTCCCGGCGCATCCTGCTGTCCACCACGACAGCCTCCGGCATCCCGCAGGTGGACGGGGTCGTACTCACCCCGTCCTCCGGCATCCCGCAGGTGGACGGGGTCGTACTCACCCCGTCCTCCGGCATCCCGCAGGTGGACGGGGTCGTACTCACCCCGTCCTCCGGCATCCCGCAGGTGGACGGGGTCGTACTCACCCCGGGCACACGGCTGGAGGGCGACCTCCTCGAGTGGGAGGCCATGGCGGCCTACCGGCGCCCGTGGCTGCGCGGCGGCAAGCAGGGCGAGTTCAGGGCGGTCACCCTGGACGAACTGCGCGGTGTGTGGCGCCACAGCCAGGAGCTGCTGCTGTCCTCGGACAAACGCTGGTGGAACAGCTGGCGCGCGACCCGCTACGCGAAGGGACCGCTGCCCGCGCAGGAGCCGGACCGGCGCCGGCCGGCCGCACTGGATCACATCGCCGAACTCGTCGAGGACGGCTACATCCCCGAGGACACCGTCTACACGCTGCGCATCTTCGGACAGCGGCTCGGTGACCAGGGCGGAGACACCTACGCCTGGTACGAGGAAGCCGTCCCCGCGCCGGTGGCACTGATGCGGGCCGACAGCGCCCGCATCGGCCGCATCCTCGGCTACGCGGTATCCCTGGCCAACGACCTCGGCGAACAGCTGAAGCTCATGGAACGCCAGTACGCGGCCGACTTCCACCGCCAACTCAGCAAGGAGCAGGAGAAGAAGTCCAGCGAGCTGGAGATCCTGTACTGGCCGCAACTGGCACAGCCGTTCGCCACCTTCCTGCGGGAACTCGGCCACGCCCTCCTCAACGGCACCAGCGAGACCGAACCTGCCGAACGCTGGGGCCAGGCCGTCTCCGAACTCGCCGACAAAACCGCCTGGCAGTGGCTGCAGGGCGCCCCGCGCCGCGATCGCTCCCTGCTGACCGCCAGCGCCCACTTCGACGACTTCCAACTCGCCCGCCACAAGCTGCAGCGCATTTTCCGCGGCGGCCTCGCCCGCTACAGCGCGCCACCCCAGGAGGACACATGAC
>NZ_VJZD01000431.1 GCF_009377175.1 Streptomyces adustus | reverse complement strand
GGCGAGCTCGACGCCGGAATCGTGATGATCGGTATTCTGCCGACTCTCGACCGGGACGACCTGGTGTCCTCCAACCTTTCCGCCGTCGACCGCTACACCCTGCTCAACGATCAGATCGTGGCCGCCCTGCCGTTCGTCACCTCGACGACAGGTTCCTTCGACCGTGGGCGCCAACCTTCTCCGCCTTGTTCGCGAAGTTTATACGACGAGTGTTCATCCTGTGATTCGTCTAGCTGCTTCTCGCGGTTTCGGCAAGGGTTCATTCGGTCGGCGGTACGCGGTAATCATCCCGATTTCGAGCCTGCCGCGAGGCGATGACCTCGGCTTATGTCGAAGCGGCGGTCGGCCAATTGTCGTCGGCGTTTTTCACGAGACGCGCGGGGTACCCGAAAGTGCACACTGTTTTATGCCTCGTGAATGTGCCGCCGGTCACGTCCGACCAATGTAGCGGCTGTCCGGCCCAGTGGGTGCGTTATCGATCGCCTTCGCTGGGCATCATCCATCCTGACCCCGGACACGGCGGCCCGGAAACCGAGGGTCGCCCCGACGAGGAGGGACGCTTCCATGGGGGAGAAGGTCGTGGCAGGTCGGTTCGATCTGTCCGATCGCCAGCTCTACCGCGACAAGCTCCGGCGGTGTCTGGCGGGGCTGGAGCGGCTTCTGGCGGAGAAGCGGTTCGATCGCCCGAAGAACCTCATGGGGCTGGAGATCGAACTGAATCTTCTCGGGGCCGACGGCATGCCGAGAATGCTCAATGGGCAAGTGCTCGAACGGATCGCGAGCCGCGATTTCCAAACAGAACTCGCCATGTTCAATCTGGAAGTGAACATCGCCCCACACCGGCTGGGTGGCCGGGTATTCGACCGGCTCGCCGAGGAACTCCGTACGTCTCTGGCATATGCCGACCGGAAAGCGGGCGAGCTCGACGCCGGAATCGTGATGATCGGTATTCTGCCGACTCTCGACCGGGACGACCTGGTGTCCTCCAACCTTTCCGCCGTCGACCGCTACACCCTGCTCAACGATCAGATCGTGGCCGCCCGGGGCGAGGACTTCGCGCTCGACATCGAGGGCGTCGAACGACTGACCTGCACATCCAAGTCGATCGTCCCCGAGGCCGCGTGCACCTCGGTGCAGTTGCACCTCCAGGTCACCCCGGGCCGGTTCGCCGACGTGTGGAACGCGGCCCAGGCGGTCGCCGCCGCGCAGATCGCCGTCGGCGCCAACTCGCCCTTCCTGTTCGGCCGTGAGCTGTGGCGCGAGTCGAGGCCGCCGCTGTTCCAGCAGTCCACCGACACCCGTCCGCCCGAGTTGCAGGCACAGGGGGTGCGGCCGCGGACCTGGTTCGGCGAGCGGTGGATCTCCTCGGCGTTCGACCTGTTCGAGGAGAACCTGCGCTACTTCCCGGCGCTGCTGCCGATCTGCGCCGACGAGGACCCGCTCGACGTCCTGGACGCGGGCGGTATCCCGCAGCTGGGCGAACTCGTCCTGCACAACGGCACGGTGTACCGCTGGAACCGCCCCGTCTACGGCATCGCCGACGGCTTCCCCCATCTGCGGGTGGAGAACCGGGTGCTGCCGGCCGGCCCCACCGTCACGGACGTCCTGGCCAACGCGGCCTTCTACTACGGCGTCGTGCGCGCGCTGGCCGAGGACTCGCGGCCGGTGTGGACCCGGCTGCCGTTCGAGGCGGCCGCCGCCAACTTCGACGCCGCGTGCCGGTACGGCATCGACGCCCGCCTCGAATGGCCGCGGCGCGGTCGGCTGGGCGGTACGACGCAGGTCGACGCCGTCGGGCTCGTACGCGACGAACTGCTGCCGCTGGCCGAGGCCGGCCTCGACGCGTGGGGTGTCGATCCCGCCGACCGCGATCTGTACCTCGGGGTGATCGAGGAGCGTTGCCGACGGCGGACCAACGGCGCGTCCTGGCAGGCCGCCACCTTCCACCGGGCCCTGGAGACGGGGCTGTCCCGGGACGCCGCGCTCGCCGCGACCACCCGGCGGTACCGCGAGCTGACCCTGCTCGGCGAACCGGTGCACAGCTGGCCGGTGGGGCTGCCGGAGCCGGTGCCGCTGGGCTGACGGGGCCGGGCGGCTCCGCCATCCGCCGTCCGCCATCCGCCATCCGCCATCCGCCTTCGGGCCCGGACCGCGTACACGTACGCGGTCCGGGCCCGAAGGCGGATGGCGAGCCCCGTAGGCGTGCGTCGAGCCCTGTACGTGGGCGCGGAGCCGCGTGCCCGTGCGCGGAGCTCCGTACGCGTGGGTCGAGCCCTGTACGCGTGCGCGGAGCCGCGTGCCCGTGTGCGGAGCTCCGTACGCGTGGGGCGAACTCCTCGCCGACGGGCGCGGCGGGTGCCCGCGCGGGGGGTCGGCCGCGACCGCTCCGGGTCGATCGGGCAAGCTGTGACGACCGTCGACAGGAGGCAGGTGTGCACGTGGAGGCAGGCTCGGTGGCCGACGCATATCCGGCGGAGCGGCCCTCGCGGCGGACGCTCCGCGACGAGACGCTGCTCGTGCTGGCGCTGTCGCTCGGCGCGAGCGCGCTGGCCGCACTGATCAGCTTCGTCGGCTCGGTCACCAAACCCGGAGGCCTGAAGGACCAGGCGGCCACCCTCAACGCCTCGGCCGCGCCGGGCCGGCCCTGGCTGGACCTCGCCTGGCAGCTCTTCGGGATCGCCACGGCCCTGGTGCCGGTGGCCCTGGTCGCCCACTTCCTGCTGAGGGAGGGCGAGAACATGCGCACCCTCGGCTTCGACCGCACCCGGCCCTGGCCCGACCTGGGCCGCGGCGCGGGCGTCGCGGCGGTGATCGGCAGCGCCGGGATCGCCTTCTACCTGGCGGCGCGCGGCCTCGGCTTCAACCTCACGGTGGTGCCGGAGGCGCTGCCCGACGTGTGGTGGAAGTTTCCGGTACTGATCCTCTCGGCGATGCAGAACGCGATCCTGGAAGAGGTCATCGTCGTCGGCTATCTGCTGCGCAGGCTGGGGCAGTTGGGCTGGACCCCGGGCAGCGCGCTGATGGCCAGCGCCGTACTGCGCGGCTCGTACCACCTCTACCAGGGCATCGGCGGGTTCATCGGCAACATGGTGATGGGCGTGGTGTTCGTCTGGCTCTACCGTCGCTGGGGCCGGGTGGGTCCGCTGGTGGTGGCGCACTCCCTGCTCGACATCGGCGCGTTCGTCGGTTACGCCCTGCTGGCGGGCAAGGTGGGGTGGCTGCCGACGGCCTGAGCAGCCACCCGGGCCACCCCGGTCCCGCCGGACTCACCAGGCGAGCAGGTCGCCCTCGATGACGGTGACCGCGCGGCCGCCGAGCAGGGTGCGCTCGCCGCGCAGTTCGGTACGGACGCGGCCGGTGCGGGGCGAGGCCTGGAGGCCGGTGAGCGACGTACGGCCGAGGCGCTCGGACCAGTACGGCGCCAGCGCGGTGTGGGCGCTGCCGGTGACCGGGTCCTCGTCGATGCCGACGTTCGGGAAGAAGCAGCGGGAGACGTAGTCGTAGCCCAGGGCGGGGTTCTCGGCGCGGGCGGTGGCGATGATCCCGCGGCGGGAGTGGGCGCCGAGTGCCTTGTGGTCCGGCCGCAGGGCGTGCACGGTCTTCTCGTCGGGGAGCTCGACGAGCAGGTCCCCGATGTTCGGGCCGGTGTCGAAGGCGGTGAGCGGTTCGGCGCCGAGCGCCTGCGCGACGCCGTCCGGCAGGGCGACCGGGGTGAGCGGCGCGGTCGGGAAGTCCAGGGTGAACGAACCGTCCTCGGCGGGCGTGGCGACGAGGACACCGCTGCGGGTGGCGAACCGTACCGGGCCGGTGTGCGCGCCCGTGGTGTGCAGGACGTGGGCCGTGGCCAGCGTGGCGTGGCCGCACAGGTCGACCTCGGTGACCGGGGTGAACCAGCGCAGCGCCCAGTCCGCCTCGCCGCCCGGCGGGAGGGGATGGGCGAAGGCCGTCTCCGCGTGATTGACCTCCATCGCCACGTTCTGGAGGCGTCCGTCGTCGGGGAAGGAGTCGAGGATCAGCACGCCGGCCGGGTTGCCGGCGAAGGGGCGGTCGGTGAAGGCGTCGACGATACGAATACGCATGCCACGACGGTAGTTGGCCGCGCGGCCCCGCGACCAAGGCCAATTCGTACCGACTGGACCGGTGCGGGGCGGGTGGGTGC
>NZ_VJZD01000430.1 GCF_009377175.1 Streptomyces adustus | reverse complement strand
GCCCGAGTGGGCCGGGAGAGCGGGCGACGACCGGGAACGGCGGCCGTCGGACGGCGGGCGACAGCCGGGAACGGCGACCGTCGGACGGCGGGCGACAGCCGGAAACGCCTCCGGCGCCGGGCAGGAACTGCGGCCCCCGGACGGCGGGCGGCAGCCGACGGGCGGCAGGCAGCAGGCAGCAGGCAGCAGCCGGGAACGGCGACCGTCGGACGGCGGGCGGCAGCCGGCGGGCGGCAGCCGGAAACGCCTCCGGCGCCGGGCAGAAACTGGGGCCCCCGGACGGCACGCGGCACGCGGCACGCGGGAACGCCTCCCGGTCTCGGCGGGAACGGCGGCCGGTTCGTGGGTGGCGCCGGGCGCGGTCGTGGGGACCGGCCCGGCGCCTCCGTTCACCTGGAGTAACGCATCAGCGCCCGCACCATGTGGCACGTGGTGTCCGACGGCGGGTGGACGCCGATCTGTTCGGCCGCGCTCCGTATCGTCGCGTCGGAGGCCTGGTTCGGGACGTAGACGCCGGAGTCGAGCAGGGCGATGGCGAGGCGCATCGCCTTGAGCCGGCGGTTGTGCGTGACGTACCACGCGCGCGGACGTCCGGCCGGCAACGGCCGCTTCAGGACCGGTTCGTAGGGCAGGTCGAGCAGGACGGGACGCTTCGCGGTGGACTGGGTGGGCAACGGCTTCAGTGCGGCAGCGGGCACAGGCATCCTCCTGTCGCGATCAGGGTGTCCGCTCCGGAGTTCGGCCACCCCGGCGACACCCTCGAACACTGCTTCTATTCTACCGCCCGGCACTGACAAACGCCCCTGGCCACAAGGGTTTTCGGGGCCTGCGTGACCCTTGTGGGAGACGAGTTCTCCCGTACCGTGGGGACCATGGAAATCTGGATCAATCCGGCCTGCTCCAAGTGCCGCGGCGCCCTCAGCCTGCTCGACGCCGAGGGCGCCGAGTACACCGTCCGCCGCTATCTGGAGGACGTGCCGACCGAGGACGAGATCAGGGCCGTGCTGGACCGCCTCGGCCTCGAACCGTGGGACATCACGCGCACCGAGGAGGCCGCCGCCAAGGAGCTCGGTCTCAAGGAGTGGGCCCGCGACGCCGGTGCGCGCGAGCGGTGGATCGCGGCGCTCGCCGGGCATCCGAAGCTCATCCAGCGCCCGATCATCACCGCGGACGACGGCACGGCGGTCGTGGCCCGTACCGAGGACGCGGTCCGGGATGCGCTGGCCAGGGGCAAGGAGTGAGCCGGGGCGGGAAGTGAGCCCGGGCGGGGAGCGAGCCCGGGCGGCGGGGCGCAGGCCGCGGCCCGCGTCGGCGCCCGAACTGGCGTGTGACACAGGCCACTTGAATCACCCCGGTAACCGTTGAGTAACGCCGTTCGGTATCTCGTACATAGCGACGTAGCACCCCCTACCCCTCAGGAGGCGCGCATGTCGCGCAGGAGAACACTCGGCCCGAAGAAGACGATCGCGCTGCTCGTCGGTGCCGCGGCCGTGGTGGGAGGCGGCGCCTTCGCCATGGCGAACACCTCTAGCGCCGCGCAGTCCCCCAAGGCCCTGTCCGCCGGGGACTCGACGGTCTGCCTGGGGCTCGCCACCGCCATCGGCAACAACCAGGCCTTCATCGCCGGCCAGCGGGCCAACCCGGACGCGCAGTCCGCGGCCCGCATCGCCAACCGCGAGGCCGTCATCGCCCAGATCCAGGTGCAGCAGAAGGCGTCCGGATGCACGGTTGGGGAGTCGGCTCAGGGCTCCCAGCCGGCTCAGACCGCCCCCGCGCAGACCGCCCCCGCGGGCAACGCCGGTGCCGCCGGAAACACAGGCAACGCCGGGAATGCCGGGAACACCGGGAATGCCGGCAACGCCGGTAACGCGGGCAGTGGTGCAGCCGCCGGCCAGCAGGTCTGCAACGGCTCCACGGTCACCCTCTCGGGCGAGGGCGGCGCTCCGGCGGCGTCCAGCAACCAGTTCCCCTCGGGCACGAAGCTGAAGGTCACCAACCTGGACAACAACAAGTCCACGACGGTGACGGTCACCTCGGTCTCCGGCAGCTGTGTCCTGCTCAACAACGCCGCCTTCGAGCAGGTCCGTGAGCCCGGCAAGTTCCTGATCCGCCGGGCCGTGATCCAGAAGGTGGGGTGAGGCTCGACGCGGGAACACCTCCGTGAGGCGGCACCCCAAGTGAGGGGGCACGGCGGACGGCGGCGCGGGACGGGAGAGACCTGACAGGACCCCCGTCGCGACGCGCACCGGCCACGCCGGCCCGGGACGCCGCCTCGTACGTGTCACCGGTCCTGCTGTTCCCCGCCAGGAGCAGCAGGATCGGCATGTCCGGGCCCCGCCGTGCGTCCGGCGCGGGGCACGGGGCCGGTCGCCGGCCCCGTGGACGGGAAGGCCAGGCGGCCGTGCGGACGGGAAGGGCCGGCGACCGTGCGGGAGTGACGGTCGGCGGCAGCGTGGGAGTGACGACCGACCCGGCCGTACAGGAGCGACGGCCGGCGGCCGGAGCGCCGTGTACCGGCTCACACCCATCGCATACGAGACGACGCCCCGGCCCCGCTTTCCCGCGGTCGCGGCCGCGAACCGCGACCCGCCACGCCCGGGGCCTCCCACCGAGTGAATCGCGCCACATCATGGCCAGGTAACACGGGGTTCACAATCGAGCAATGATCGGGAAATCGGCCGTTGGCAGTCTGCGGGACATCAGGTGCGGCGCCCCAGTGCCGCAGCGCCGCAGCACCCGCAGTGCGCCTAAAGACCCACCCCGAAGGATGTGGCCCGTGAGCTTCAAGGCTGAGTACATCTGGATCGACGGCACCCAGCCGACGGCCAAGCTCCGTTCCAAGACGAAGATCCTGGCCGACGACGCCAAGGGCGCCGAGCTGCCGCTCTGGGGCTTCGACGGGTCCTCCACGAACCAGGCCAAGGGCCACGCCTCCGACCGCGTACTCCGGCCGGTCTTCACCTGCCCCGACCCGATCCGTGGCGGTGACGACGTCCTCGTGCTGTGCGAGGTGCTCGACATCGACATGACGCCGCACGAGACCAACACGCGTGCCGCGCTGGCCGAGGTGGCCGAGAAGTTCACCGCCCAGGAGCCGATCTTCGGCATCGAGCAGGAGTACACCTTCTTCGACGGCCCGCGTCCGCTGGGCTTCCCCGAGGGCGGCTTCCCGGCCCCCCAGGGCGGCTACTACTGCGGTGTCGGCGCCGACGAGATCTTCGGCCGTGACATCGTCGAGGCGCACCTGGAGAACTGCCTGAAGGCGGGCCTGGGCATCTCCGGCATCAACGCCGAGGTCATGCCCGGCCAGTGGGAGTTCCAGGTCGGTCCGCTGTCCCCGCTGGAGGTCTCCGACCAGCTGTGGGTGGCCCGCTGGCTGCTCTACCGCACCGCCGAGGACTTCGGCATCTCCGCCACCCTCGACCCCAAGCCGGTCAAGGGCGACTGGAACGGCGCCGGCGCGCACACCAACTTCTCCACGAAGGCGATGCGCGAGGGCTACGACGCGATCATCACCGCGTGCGAGTCGCTGGGCGAGGGCTCCAAGCCGCTCGACCACGTCAAGAACTACGGCGCCGGCATCGACGACCGCCTGACCGGTCTGCACGAGACCGCCCCGTGGAACGAGTACTCGTACGGTGTCTCCGACCGTGGCGCCTCGGTCCGCATCCCGTGGCAGGTCGAGAAGGACGGCAAGGGCTACATCGAGGACCGCCGCCCGAACGCCAACGTCGACCCGTACACGGTGACGCGTCTGATCGTCGACACCTGCTGCACCGCGCTGGAGAAGGCCGGCCAGGTCTGATCCCCACGCCTGCTCCGAAGGGGCGCCCGACGTCATGTCGGGCGCCCCTTCGGCATGTTGGCCGTCCGAGCAGTGGGAGAGACCTCCTGCCGCGCCTGTGCGTCTGCTTCAATGGTCCTATGGCCAGCCCCCAGAAGCACTCCGCGACAGGTCGCCATGACCTCGAGCCCTTCTGGCCTTCCCGTCAGCACCACGACTTCGACCGGGTGTGTTGTCGCGCGACGAACGCGCCGGCCCTCTAAAGCCGTACACCCGCGGCCTTCGGCCGGCGCGCACGACGTACGTCCTCGACGAACTCCTCGCGCGAAAGAGCTGACCTCTCATGGCGACCACGCATTCCCTCCCCACCTCCCCCCTCACC
>NZ_VJZD01000042.1 GCF_009377175.1 Streptomyces adustus | reverse complement strand
GGGCACGGGAGGGGCGGATACGGTGGTGACGAGACCGTCGGCGGCGAGGCGCCGCAGCTCGACGAGCGTGGGGAACGTCCGCCAGGCCAGCGCCGAGGCGATCTCGGCGGCCGTGCGCACACCGTCGACCTGGGCCAGCGCGCGGCCGCGCCGGGTGGGCAGCGCCGCCGCGCGGACGCCGGGCACCCGCACGAGGGGGGCGTTGTCGATGTCGGGCTCGGGCCAGATGCGCTGGAGCTGGTCGCGCCGGCGCTGCGACTCCCGTACGACGGCGTCCACCGGCACGGGCCGGACCGCGCCGAGCCAGTGACCGATGTCGGGGCGGAAGCGCGGCGCGCGGCTGGTGCGGCCGAGGGCGAAGTACGCGGCGTCGAACAGCACGCCCAGGTGGCACAGTTCCAGCGCTCCGGCGGCGAGCCGCCCGCTGTCGACGAGTTGCCGGCCGACGCTGCGGCGTCTGCCTCCTCGGTCGAGGGCCTCCTGCCAGCCGTCGGGGTCGACGGCACCGCTGCCGGTGAGCAGCAGGCCCAGGTCGGGGGCGAACGGGGAGTCCACGTGCGCGACGCGTCCGGCCAGCAGGTAGAAGGTGCCGCGCTCTCCGCTGAGGGCACCGGTCGCACGCTCGGCGGCGAGGCTTTCGAGCGAGTTCAGCACGGTGGCGTCGGTCAGCGGTAACGGGGTCATCCGAGCACCAGCCGATTCGCCGTCTCGGCCAGTCGGATGCGGGCCAGGGCCAGGTTTCCGTCGGCGCGGTCCAGCCAGAGGTGGAGGAAGACGCTGCTGTCGAAGGGGGTGGAGACGAAGGTGAGCACGTGGTAGGAGTCGGGGGTCGTGACGATCACGTCCTGCACGGGCGGCGCGGTGCCCGGGTCGGCCTCCGGCCCGTCGCCGACGCCCTCCGGTGCGAAGGAGCGGCTCTCCAGTGCGGCCCGGGCGAACTCCGCGGTCTCCGCGGCCGCGGCCTCGTGGTCCCCGCCGGCCGCCTCGCCGACCACGCCCAGGGCGAGCCCACTGACCCAGTCGACCACCGCGGCGCCACGGGCACCGGGCACCCGCATGGCGTCCAGCAGACTCTCGTCGATTCCGGGCACGCAGGAACCCCCCTCCCCGCACGGATGTATCGCGAACGTGATGTTGAGACTACGGAATGTGTCGGCTGCGGGAGAGGGCTTTGGCATTTTCCAAGGGAACATGCGCGGATATGGCCGAGGATGATCGCTGCCCGACCCGGACCGAAGGCCGGCGGAGGCGGGGCGGAGATCCGTCCGTCCCGGCCCGCAGACAGGGCGGGGACCCGTCCGGCCGCGACCGCCGGGCGCCGGAGCGGGAACCGGTCACGTGGGTGCGCCGGTGGTACACGGAGAAGGCCGCGCACCTCATGGGTGCGACGCGCCGGGCGACCCCCGCCTGGCCGTATGCACCCCGGGACGACGATACTGGCTTTCGCACGTCGTCCCCGCACCACAGATGGACTCATGCCGACCTCTCCCACCGCGCAGCCCACCCTTCCCCCTACGGTCTGGCTCGTCCGGGGCCGCCATCTCGGCCCGGCAGCGGCCGACGCCCTGCGCAAGAACCTCCGTCTCCTCAAGGACACCGAAGTGATCCGGGACTGGCTGGAGGTGCCGGAGTCCGAGAGCTCCCCGGACGAGCGGATCTTCGAGGCCCGCTGGTCGGCCGGGCCGGAGGTGACCGTGCGGGCGCGGCTGACGCTCACCGAGGACACGGCTTTCGGACAGGACTGGACGCTGGTCGCGGAGGCCGAGCAGCCGTGGGACCAGCGCTGGCCCTCCCCTGCCACCATGTTCTGGCCGCAGGAGCGGGACACCTCCTGGGACCACGAGGCCACCACCCGCCTGAGGTTCCTCGACACCAACCAGCTCCCCGAGGACGACAAGGAGCTACGGCGGCTGCTGCGCTCCGCGGTGCGCGGCAGCTGGGCCGTCCATCTCGTCGTCCACGAGGCCATGACCCCCGACCAGCGGGGGCGCCGCCCGCTGACCCCGCTGCTCGGACCCGGTCTGCACCACCGGGTGGTGGAGCACCGTGCCGCGCCGCACCAACTGCGCTCGGTGAACTGGGCCCTGCGCGAGTTCGGCGTGGAACTGCCGCGCGGCGGGGCCGTGGTGCTGCCCGGGACCCCGGCCGCGCCCGGCTACGACGCGTCGGCGTTCTCCGTACGCAGCGTCTTCCTGGACGGCTCGGAGCCGACCGAACTGCTCGACGCGGTGACACGTTTCGCCGCGTCGCCCAGGCCGCTGCCGACCGGCGCCGAGGCCGCCCTGACCCAACTGCGCGAGGACTGGCGGCTGCTGACGCTGGAGGAGGAACTGGAGCGCGAGCGCAAGCTCGTGGCGATGTACGCCGAGGCGCTGGAGGCCATGACGCAGTCGCGCGATCTGTACCGGGAGGCGGCCGAGCGGGCGAACGAGGCACTGGCCGCCTACCGCGAGGGCGCCGGGACGCGCCCCTCGGCCACCCGCGCGGGCGGTTCTCCGCTCCAGCAGTTGACGCGCACCCTGGAACGCTTCAAGGCCGGGCCGAAGGGGCGTCCCTGGACCGCCCCGTCCACCTCGTCCACCTCGTCCCCCTCGTCCGCCACGGACATCCCGTCCCCCACCGCCACCCCGGACGAGCCCGCCGGAACAGCCGGTGCGGCCGGCACGGCCGGCACGGCTGGTACGGCGAACACGGAGCCTCCGGCCGACCGCTGAGCGCGGTGGTCGTCACGGAGGGTACACAGCCGACGCCGTGGCGCGCTCGGCCGGGGAGCGGCCGCCCCCGCACCCGTGTGGGGCGGCAGCCGACTTGGCTCCGTCCGTGAACAGGTGCCCGCACCCCCCGCCCCGTCACCGTGGAGCAGCCGGGTGAAGCGGCCGCAGCAAACGTGCTTTCCGCCGACAAAAACGGGCATTCGACTACCAAAGACGGGGGACAGTACGGGGGTAGACCAGACGTGGCGCGGCAGACCGCGCGAGGGAGGGTCCGTGGATTCGACCACCACGTTCATCACCGTCGCCGTCGTGGCGGCGGTGCTTCTGTTCGCTCTGGCCGTCGGGGTGTTGGTGCGCTTGGTCCGGGCCCGGCAGGGTCTGCGCCGCGCGGGACTCCCGACCGGGCCGCGCTGGGTCTTCTGGGGCGCGGTCCTGTATTTCGTACTGCCGACCGACTTGTTGCCCGATCCCGTCTATCTCGACGACATCGGAGTGCTCCTGCTCGCCCTTCGCACCCTGCACCGTTCTCCCGATCGCTCCGGTGCCGAGGGCTGACCAACCGGCGCCCCTCGCGCCAAATGTCACGGAGAGTAAGGAAACCAATCACCCGTTCGATTCGTATAAGTACCTGGGGGTCGCACGAAGACAACGGGCCGAGTGACACGGCCGGGCGACACCGCTTGATCGAGGCAGTACCGAAGAGGGAGAGACCATGCAACCGTTCGCGCTCAACTACGCACGCCCAGCTGCGGAGTTGGAGTTCGTGACTCCGTATGCCTACGACTCCGGACGGCAGTTGAACGTACTCTTCGACGGTCGGATAGCCGCCCGCGACCACGCCCTGCTGAGAGAACTCGGGACCACGACCTCTACGGCGGGCTCGAAGACCCACTTCGACGACTGAACACGAGCGGCCGACAATGACCGTACTGATCCTTACCTGTGAAGAAGACGTCACGACGGACATGGTGATCGTCCACCTGAACGCGACCGGCGTCCCGGTGGTCCGGCTCGACCCGGCGGATCTCACCAACGGCGTCGCGCTGTCCGGCGAGTACGTCCACGGCGCCTTCCGCGGCCATCTGTCCTCCGCGGGGCGCCTGGTGAGCATCGAGGGCCTGCGTTCCGTCTGGGTCCGCAGGCCCGGCGCCCCGGCCGCCAACGCCGCCGGCGCCTCGGCCTGGCTGGCCGAGGAGTCCTCACAGGCCCTCTACGGCATGCTCCGCGGCAGCGGCGCACGCTGGATGAACCATCCCGACGCGGCCGTGCGCGCCCGGCACAAGCCGTGGCAGCTGCACCTGGCCCAGCGCACCGGGCTGCCCGTCCCTGCCACGCTGATCACGACCTTCCCGCAGGCGGCCCGCGAGTTCGCGGAGCGCTATCCGGATCTGGTGGTGAAGCCCGTGTCGGGCGCGCATCCGCAGGACCCGCCCCGGGCGGTGCCGACCAGCCGGGTGGCTCCGGACGCCGATTTCACGGCCGTGGCGTACGGCCCGACCCTGCTGCAACGCCGGGTCGCCAAGAGCGCCGACATCCGGTTGACCGTCGTCGGCGAGCGGATGCTGGCGGCCCGCAAGGCGGCCGACCCGGACGCCGATCCCGACCTGGTGGACGTGCGCTACGCCTCGTCCGCCGTACCGTGGCGCCCCGTCGAGGTGCCGCCCCGGATCGCCGACGCGGTGCGGGCCTACCTCCGTGGGGCGGAACTGGCCTACGGCGCCTTCGACTTCGCCGAGGACGCCGACGGCACCTGGTGGTTCCTGGAGTGCAACCAGTCGGGCCAGTTCGGGTTCGTCGAGGTGGACACCGGCCAGCCCATCGCCCATGCCATCGCGCGGTGGCTGGCCCGGCCGGTGGCGGACGCGCAGCCGGAACACGCCAACTGCACCGGTTCCGCCATGCCGTGAGCCCCGACCCGCACCCTGCACCCCGACCCGCCCGGTCCGAGCCGTGCCGTGCGCCGGGGACCTCGTTCCGACCCGCGCCACACCCCGCCGCGCCCCGAGCGACCGAGGGATCGGTCAGCCCGGCAGCTGTCCCGGCATCAGGGCCGTGCGCTGCCACCCGGCGCCCGGCGAGGAGGCGCGCGACGCGGTCTCGGGATAGCCGAGCGCCTGCGTCGGCCGCAGCACTATCTCCAGTTCCCTGCTGACGCGTTCGGCCTCCCGGCGTACCTGGCCGGGAACGTCTCCGCGTTCCGCGATGAGTCGGTCGTAGATGGGGGAATCGTGGAACACCGGGCAACGTGCCTTTCGTCTGGTACGCCTCTTGCGCTGCTGCGCCTCGGCACGGTTGCCGAGTCTAGGCGCCCTCGCACACCTCGGTGTTAATTCCGGGAGAGACGGGGGAGAACCGGACAGCCGTCGACACACCGGTCTTTCCGTGCGCCCCGGACGCCCCGGACGCCCCGGACGCCCCGGACGCCAGCATGGCGTCGGCCCTCGCGATCGCCTCCCGCACCCCCTCGGTCCCCATCAGGACACACAGGGTGTAGCTGACGTCCTCCAACTCCCGTGCGGCGGCGGCCGGGCCGCCTCGTTCGGCACGGGCGATCTGCAACGACGCGTAGCGGGTGAGCAGTCTTCTGACGACCTTCGGGTCCGGAACCAGCACGCGACGCCCCTCTCTCGGATGTGCGCTCCGTCTGCCCGGTCCGCCGCCGGACATGCGCCGCGTCCGAAGCCGCCCGCTTCCAAATCAGCCGTGAGCAGTTGAACAAGGGGCACGCCCCTCTCAACGAACGGTGTACCCCGATGTCCCGCTCCAGCCGCTTCCTCTGCGCCCTCTACCTCGCCACCGGCTCCGGACTGGCCTGGCCCGCCGTCCTCGAGTTCCGCTTCGGGCCCGCGTGGGCCGGCTGCCTGTTCGTGGCCGCGAGTCTCGTGCCGGTGATCGCCGTCCTGCGCGAGAGCGTCCTGTGCGACCACCGCAGGGACGTGGCCCGGCTGCGGCGGCTGTGCGCGACCCCGGCAGCGCACTCCGGCCGCACCGCCCTGGACCAGGCGGTCCGCTCCCAGCTCGACGCCGCGTGCTGCGAGCGCTGGTGGACCAGCCTGGGCGCCGACCACGACTCGGCGTGCCGGCACCGCACCCACCGGAGCAGCGCGGCCTGACCGGCGCCCCCGGACGGCCTGTCCGCCGTGCGGTGCCGTACCCGGCGCCGCCGCGGCGCGGGGGCCCGTCGGCGCGCGGGCGAGGGGCGGGTGGCTCACTCCCCCAGAGCGCGGGCGAGTTCCGTGGTGGCGCGGGCGATCTCGGCGTCGTCCTCGGCCATCAGGTGGCACAGCTCGGCCCGGCGGGCGTGGACGGCCTGGCGCGCCTTGCGCTCCCAGACGACGTGGTTCTCGTGGTGGTTGAGCAGTTTGGGGTACACGGCGGCCGTGGACTCCCACTGACGGGCGTCGGCGATGTTGCCGAGCAACCGGATGATCTGCGCCCGGCAGGTGACGTGCGGGAGTCGGGCGAGCTCCCAGAGGAACGGGACGGTGGCGGCGGTGGCCTGCTCGACGACGAAGCCGAACTGGCAGATGCGTTTCCTCAGGTCGTCGAGCGCACTTCTGGCCGTCTCGGCGTCGCCCCAGGCGACGCTGTTGAGCAGCAGCGGGATCGCGGCGGCGGAACCGGAGGAGTCCCGGATCTCGTGCCAGGGCACCTGCCCCAGGGCCATCAGGGGGGCGGTCCTGGCCACGCCCCGCGCGGGTGCGTCGCTGTCGGTGCGCTGCGTGCTCGGCTGTGCGGTCGGAGCGGGGCGCATGGCGGAGAGCCTTTCCACGGCGGTCGTGTCAGCGGAGGGGGTGGAGCGACGGCTCGGCACGGGCGGCGGTGCTCGCGGGGGCCGGCCGGTCCGGCTCCCGCGCAGGTCCTCGGACAGGGTGTGGGCCGTGCCCGGGCGGTGTCCCGGCGGCACGACGGACGGCGGAGCGGGCGGGCACGGGCCCTCCCTGGCCGCATCCGGCACGCGGCGCGGCCGGGGCACGGGAGCCGCTGGACCAGCCGGCTCCCGGCGGCGGCCGCTCCCCGGGATGTACGGAGTGGACGGTTCGCACCGGCACCCCACTGATACCGGTCCCACCTGCCGACAGCGCGGCCTCGCCCGCCGGCCGGGCCGCTCCGGGTGCAGGTGACGACACGACATCCCCCTGATGTGAGGTCAGGTTGCGGCGTCCACACGGGGGTTGACGCCACGGCTATTATCCACGCTGAAGGCCTCCGCGTGCAATTGCACGAGAAATTGCGCGAAAGTCAGCGGTCGTACGCGGGGTTCGGCGAGGAACGTGAACAGCGGCGAGGAACGAACAGCAAGGAGACGTCGATGCCAGGAGTACGCAACGGTGTGCGGGCCAGTTCACTGGACGTCACCTGGGTCAAGAGCCGTCACAGCAACGCCGAGGGCAACTGTGTCGAAGTCGCCTCACTGACCGGCGGAGGCATCGCGGTGCGCAACTCCCGCGACCCCGACGGGCCCGCGCTCGTCTACACGCCGGCCGAGTTGGCGGCGTTCCTCGCCGGGGCGAAGGAGGGGGAGTTCGACCATCTGCTGTGAGCCCGCCGCGACAGCGGACGGCGAGCGCGAGCGGAATGCAACTCCCCTGCTTTCCGGCCACACATGAAGGAGACCGGAGGCGTGCGATAGGGTGGTTGGCACTTCTGCCGGTCAGCTGGGAGTAGAGGATGTCAGCCGAGTCGCATCGCATCTCCCGTCTCGAACCCTATCTGGACAGACCCGAGCCTGCCCCGACTTTGCTCAAGATGCTGGTCGGCGTGCAGCTGGCCGGCTTCCGGGAGGACGCGGGCCTCTCCCAGGACCAGGCGGCGCGCACCCTGGGGTTCAGCGGGGCGAAGCTCTCCCGCATCGAGTCGGGCAAGGGCCGCAGGCCGCCGACGGAGCACGACGTCCGCGCGCTGCTGGAGCTGTACGGCACGGACGACTACGCGACCTCGGTCCTGCTCAAGCTGCTCAAGCGGGCGGGCGAGCCGGGGTGGTGGCAGCGGTACGACAAACGGCTGATGCCGGAGTGGTTCGACCGTCTGGTCGGATTGCAGGAGGCCGCCGCCACCATCCGGACGTTCGAGATCCAGTACGTCCCGGGCCTGCTGCAGACGCCCGCCTACACCCGGGCCGTGGTGGAGCGAGGCCTGCCCAACGCGACGGCCGCCGAGGTGCAGCGCCGGGTGGAGCTGCGGATGCGCCGGGCGGAGCTGTTGTCACGCAAGGACGCCCCGCAACTGTGGGCGGTCGTCGACGAGTCGGTCCTGCTCAGGGTGCTGGGCAGCCGCACGGTGATGCGCGAACAGCTGGCCCACCTGGTCGAGATGGCCCAGCGGCCCCATGTGACCGTGCAGGTCGTGCCCCTGGACGTGACGAACGCGTCGGCGCCCGCCATACCGATCACCTATCTGCGCTTCGGCGGGCTCGACCTGCCCGACGTCGTCTACCTCGAACACATAAGAAGCGCGAACTTCCTGGAGGACCGGGACGAGACGGAGGAGTACCGGCTCGCGCTGGACCGGCTGGCGGACGAGGCGCTCAATCCGCGCGAGTCGATGCGGCTGCTGCGCGCGACGATGGCGGAGCGCTATCAGCGGTCGTGAGCGAGGCTCGCGACCCCCGCTCCGCTCCGGACGGTCCGGCCGTGTTCCGCGACCGGGTGGTCAGCCGAGACGGCCCACGCCGCCGAACTCGATCCACTCCTGGGTGAGCTGACGCGGCGCCACCTCGCTGTCCGGGCGCCAGCCGGACACCTCCACCAGGCCCGGCTCCAGGATCTCGGTGCCCTCGAACAGGGCGGCGACGTCCTTCTCCTGGCGGACCCGGCCCCAGTGGCCCTGCGTGGCCTTGTCCATGAAGTCGGTGACGAACTCACGGACCTCGGCGTCCTCGCTGACCAGCTGGCACATCACCAGAAAGCTGCCGGGCGCGAGTCGTTCGCTCACCCGGCGGACGACGGCCTGCGGACCGTCGGTCTCGCTGTCCGGGATGCAGTGGAAGACCGAGTTGAACAGCACGGCCACCGGCTCGGAGAAGTCGATCAGGCGCTGGGTGTCGGGGTGGTCGAAGATCTGGTCGGTGGCCCGCAGGTCGGCGTGGATGACGGTGGTGCGCTCGTCCTGCTCCAGCAGCGCCCGGCCGTGGACCAGCACCATCGGGTCGTTGTCGACGTAGACGACGTGCGTGCGCGGGTCGACGCGCTGGGCGACCTGGTGCACGTTGTCCTGGGTGGGCAGGCCTGAGCCGTGGTCGAGGAACTGGCGGATCCCGAAGTCGGTCGCCAGGGTCCTGACGACCCGCTGGAGGAAGCGCCGGTTGTTCACGGCGAGCCGACGGGTGCTGGGGACGACCTTGTCGAGCTCCTCGCAGGCCGCCCGGTCCGCCGCGTAGTTGTCCTTGCCGCCGAGGTAGTGGTCGTACATCCGGGCGGCGGTCGGCACATTGGCGTCGATCTTCGTGGACAGCTGCTTTTCCATGTGCACCGCTCCCCCAGCTCCGTACCGTGCCACCTGCACGACTGACGGTACATCCTAGGGACTTGGCCTTCGGCCGTTCCAGACTCTGCGCCAAAGTCCCTGTGAATCAATCGGGTTGCTCACGCAACCTGTCAACAGGCCTTTTCCCGTCGGCCCTGCCGACGCGTCGCGGACCATCACGGATTCTTCACCTTTCGGACACGCATCAGGTGGCTGGACCTGAGCACTCGCAGCAGATGGATCGCCGGGAGGGGATGTCGTGATCGTGATCGTGGTCGCCGTTCTGCTGTTGCCGCTGCTGTCCGCCCTGCTGATCGTGATGGACCGGGTGGAGGACCACCTGCTGCATCCCGTCCGCACGAGACGTCGGCACGCCGGTGGGCGTCGGCAGCTGCGCCTGATACGGGGCGACGGCCGCCGGTACGCGACCGGGAACCCCGAGCGACACCCCACCGAGCGCTCCGCCGAGCGCCCCGCCGAACACCTCGCCGAGCGCCCCGCCGCCGCAGGCGGGCCCGAGGCCGCCCCGGCGGCCCGCGCGGCCTGAACACCGGGCACCGAGCACCGGCAGGCGTGCGCGTCTGCCGCGTCATGTGCGAGGCTCGCCCACGGCCGACCGCCACGAGGGCGCCGGCCGGAGGCACCGTGCGGCACGGTGGAAGGCGGCGGCATGCGCATCGGACTGCTCGGAACCGGCCCCTGGGCGCACCAGGTCCACGCACCCGCCCTCGCCGCACACCCCGAGGTCGACTTCGCGGGCGTCTGGGGCCGTCGCGCCGACGCGGCGAAGGAACTGGCCGAACAGCACGGCACCCGGCCGTACGACGACGTGGACGCCCTGTTCGCCGAGGTCGACGCGGTGGCCGTGGCCCTTCCCCCGGACGTCCAGGCCGGCCTGGCGGCGCGGGCCGCGCGGGCCGGGTGCCATCTGCTGCTCGACAAGCCCGTCGCGACCGACGTCGAGCGGGGACGCGCCGTGGTCGACGCCGTGCGCGAGGCCGGTGTCGCCTCGGTGGTCTTCTTCACCACCCGCTTCCTGGCGGACTCCGCGACCTGGATCGGCGAGCAGGCGGACGTGGGCGGCTGGTTCACCGGGCGGGCGCAGTGGCTCGGCGCGGTGTTCACCTCCGACAGTCCGTTCGCGGCCTCGCCCTGGCGGCGGGAGAAGGGCGCGCTGTGGGACGTGGGCCCGCACGCCCTGTCCGTGCTGCTCCCGGTGCTCGGCGACGTCCGGCGGGTGACCGCCGCGGCCCCCGGTCCCGGTGACACCGTCCACGTGGTCCTCGGGCACGCCGGCGGCGCCTCCAGCACGCTGACCCTCAGCCTCACCGCGCCGGCCGCGGCGGCGGGGACGACGGTCGAGCTCCGGGGCGAGCACGGGGTGGCCCTGCTGCCGGAGCGCTCCGAGGGCGCCCTGACCGCCTTCGGCCGCGCCGTCGACGCCCTGCGCGAGGCCGCCCGCACCGGTGTCCCCCACCCGTGCGACGCCGCGTTCGCCCTCCGGGTCACCGAGATCCTCACCGAGGCCGAGACCCTGCTGACCTCCGACGCGCACTGACCTACACGCACCGGCCGACGCGATGCGGCCGCGGCCGGATGCCGGGCGCGGGTCCGCGGACATGCGGCGCGCGGGTCGTCGTAGGAGCGTGGTGGTGTGGGAAGCGTGCGTGCCAGGTCATTCCGCCGGGACCGACGGGGCTGGCTGCGGGGCGCGCCGCCGCCCCGGTGGATCCGCGCGCTGCCGCCCGTCCTGATCTGCACCGTCGCGGTGGTCACGCTGCTGAGCCCCGGTCCGCTCGACATCGGCTTCCTGCTGGGCGCCATCCCGCCGCTGGCGGTGCTGTCGTACGGGCCGCTGGCGACGGCACTGCTCGGCATCGTCGCGGTCGCGGTGCTGATCGTCCCGGTGTTCCAGCTGAACCGTCCGGGCAACACCGACCTGCTGACCGTCTGCTTCGTGGCCCTGCTGAGCATCTTCGTGTCGTACGTGCGCAGCCGTCGGGACGCCCAGCTCGATCTGGAGCGCACGGTGGCCGAGGCGGCGCAGCGCGCGGTCGTGCCGGAGGTGCCCCAACGGGTCGGCCAGGTGCGCTGCGCGGCCCTCTACCGTGCGGCACAGCACGGGACGCTGGTGGGCGGGGACTTCTTCGACGTCCGCGAGGGTCCGCACGGGGTACGGGCCGTGCTCGGCGATGTGCAGGGGCACGGGCTGGCGGCGGTGTCGTCGGTGGCGCTGCTGCTCGGGGCGTTCCGGGAGGCGGCGCTGGACCACCCGGACCTGGAGTCGATCGTCGGCCGCCTGGACCGGCGGCTGCTGGTGGACGCGGCGCAGAACCGGCGCGACGAGCGGTTCGCGACGGCCGTGCTGCTGGACATCTCGCCGGAGGCGGACCTGGTGCGGATCGTGACCTGCGGCCATCCGCCGCCCCTGCTGCTGCACGACGGAACGGCCCGCGAGGTCGGCAGCGCCCCGTGGCCGCCGCTCGGCCTCGGGCTGCCCGACGCCTCCCCGCACGGGGAGGGCGCGGTGCGGCTGCGGCCGGGCGACCGTCTCGTGCTGGCCTCCGACGGGGTCTGGGAGAGCAGGGACGCCTCCGGGGCCTTCTACCCGCTGCCCGAGCGGCTCGCCGCGCTCGCCGCGGAACACGGTGACGACCCGGAGGCCCTGGCCGACCAGGTCTGGGTCGACGTCCTGCGGTTCTGCGGCACGACGACGGTCCACGACGACGTCACGGTGCTCGTCCTCGCCCCTGATCTTGCCGCACCGCACTGACCTGGGCGTTTCCCGGAGACCGGGCCGGTCGGGGACCGGTTCGGCCATCCGGGTGTGTGCCGCCCGTACCGGGGCACCCGCTTCTTCCGGATGCGCGCCGCGCCCGCGCGATGAATGGTGATAGTGGGACCCGGTGCCGGCACCGGGCCGAAGCAGTCCCCAACGGACCCGAGGAGCAGTGATCATGGAGACGTCACAGACCGACGCGTCCCGGCAGATCCGGGAGCGCGTCACCCCGGACAGCCTGCTCCACACCCGCACCGGCACGGAGGTGGCACCGGAGGACCTGGTGCTCGCCACCGGCCGGGACGTGACCCCGAGCAACCTGGAATGGGCCCGGCGGAAGCTGGACCGGGAGGGGCCCGCCGCCATGGAGAAACTGCTCCCGTAGGACGCGGAACGGCTCCCTGGAGCCGGTACACCCTTTCGAAAGGCGCCTTCGGGCTGACAGACTCCCGAGGGTGCCAGACTTCGACATGCTCGTCCTCGGTTCAGGACCCGGTGGCCAGAAGGCCGCCATCGCCGCCGCCAAGCTCGGCCGCCGGGTCGCCGTCGTCGACCGCCCCGACATGGTCGGTGGGGTCTCCATCCACACCGGCACCATCCCCTCCAAGACGTTGCGGGAGGCGGTGCTCTACCTGACCGGACTCACCCAACGCGATCTGTACGGGCAGAGCTACCGCCTGAAGGACGACATCACCATCGGCGATCTGACCGCGCGCACCCAGCACGTGGTCGGCCGCGAGGTCGACGTCATCCGCAACCAGCTCTCCCGCAACCAGATCTCGCTGTACGCCGGTATCGGCCGCTTCGTCGACGCCCACACGGTCGCCGTGCGCGAGGCCGACGGCCAGGACCAGCTGCTGACCGCCGAGCACATCGTCATCGCGACCGGCACCCGGCCGGCCCGGCCCGAGTCCGTGGCGTTCGACGGGCAGACGATCCTCGACTCGGACAACGTCCTCACCCTGGAAGGCGTTCCGCGCTCCATGGTGATCGTGGGCGCGGGTGTGATCGGCATGGAGTACGCCTCCATGTTCGCCGCGCTCGGCAGCAAGGTCACCGTGGTCGAGAAGCGGGCCGGAATGCTCGACATGTGCGACGTCGAGGTCATCGAGTCGCTGAAGTACCATCTGCGCGACCTGGCGGTCGCGTTCAGGTTCGGGGAGACGGTCGCCTCCGTCGAGCGCCATGCGCGCGGCACGCTCACCGTCCTGGAGAGCGGCAAGAAGATACCGGCGGACGCGGTTCTGTACTCGGCGGGTCGGCAGGGCCTGACCGACGAACTCGACCTGGACAAGGCCGGACTGACCGCCGATCCGCGCGGCCGGATCACCGTCGACGAGCACTACCGCACCGAGGTGCCGCACATCTACGCCGTCGGCGACGTCATCGGTTTCCCGGCGCTGGCCGCCACCTCGATGGAGCAGGGGCGTTCGGCGGCGTACCACGCCTTCGGAGAGCCGGTCGGGCAGATGGACCACCTCCAGCCGATCGGCATCTACACCATCCCCGAGATCAGTTTCGTGGGCCGGACCGAGGACCAACTCACCGAGGCGTGCGTGCCGTTCGAGGTCGGCATCGCCCGCTACCGGGAGCTGGCGCGCGGTCAGATCATCGGCGACCAGCACGGCATGCTGAAGCTGTTGGTCTCCCCGCAGGACCGCAAGCTGCTCGGTGTGCACTGCTTCGGCACCGGGGCCACGGAATTGATCCACATCGGACAGTCCGTGATGGGCTGCGGCGGTACGGTCGACTATCTGGTCAATGCGGTGTTCAACTATCCGACGCTCGCCGAGTCCTACAAGGTCGCGGCGCTGGACGCCACCAACAGGCTGCGTCAACTGGACCGTATCGGGGACTGATCCGGGAACCGGGCCGGGAGCCGAGCCGGGGGACCTTGGGGCTATCATCACTCGCACACTCGGTGTGATCTTTCGCCGACCCGGCGGTTGAACGGCGGCCACCTGCTCCTTCGCCGTCCCTGACCCGAGGTCATCCCCCTCCGGCGCACGGCGGCCGCAACCCCACCCCCCTACGTCGTCGGGGCCGGGCCGGCCGCCCTCGCGTCGTGCACGACGGAAAGCAGCACAGCCATGAGCAAGAGCAGGGGCAGAGGACTCCAGGCCAACGCCCTCGGTACGTTCGACACAGTGGTGATGGCGGTCGCGGGCAGTGCTCCGGCCTACTCGCTGGCCGCGACCACCGCGGTACTGGTCGGCACGGTCGGTGTGGCCAGTCCCGCGGCTCTGCTGTACTGCGTGATCCCCATGCTCGGCATCGCGCTGGCGTTCAGCTATCTCAGTCGTATCGACGTGAACGCGGGCGCCAGTTACTCGTGGGTGGGGCGCACGCTCCACCCCTTCCTGGGGTTCGTCAGCGGCTGGGCGCTGGTGGTCTCGGCGACCATCTTCATGGTGGCCGGATCGCTGCCCGCGGGTTCGATGACGCTCGCGCTCTTCGACGAGGGTCTCGCCGACGACACCGCGCTGTCGACGCTCGTCGGCGCCGCCTGGTTCCTGGTGATGCTGGGTGTGGTGCTGGGCGGTGCGCGGCTCACCGTACGCGCGCAACTGCTCATGTCGGGCGTGGAGTTGGCCGTGCTGGCGCTGTTCGCGGTGCTCGCGCTGTTCCACTCGGGCAACGCCCGCGCCTTCGACTGGTCCTGGTTCGGGTTCGGTCACTTCGACGGGGTGTCGGGGTTCGCGTCGGGCGCGCTGGTCGCCGCGTTCTACTACTGGGGCTGGGACGTCACCAGCAACCTGAGCGAGGAGACCCGCAACAGCCGCCGTACGACGGGACTCGCGGGCCTGATCGGATTGGGCGTCGTGTTCCTGCTGTTCGAGGTGTTCACGATCGTGGTGAACGTGGTCCTGTCCACCGGGCAGATCGAGGACAACGCCGCCAACGTGCTGGGGGCGCTCGGTGAGGAGATCTGGCCGGGCTGGGGCGGCAGGCTGATGGTCGTGGCGGTGATGCTGTCCACCATCGCCACCCTGGAGACCACGCTCATCCAGGTCACCCGCTCGCTGTTCGCGATGGGCCGGGACCGTACGATGCCGGCCGCGCTGGGCCGGGTGCACCGCACCTGGAACACCCCATGGGTGGCGATCACGGTGGTCGGCGCGGTGGCGCTCGCGATGTTCGTCGCGGCCAACGCGCTGGGCTCGGTGGGCGACATCCTCGCGGACGCCATCGCGGCGATCGGTCTCCAGATCGCCGTCTACTACGGTCTCGCGGGGCTCGCGGTGGTCGTCGCCTACCGCAGGATGCTGCTGAAGTCGCCCGCCCACTTCGTGTTCGGCGGGGTCTGGCCGCTGTTCGGCGCCCTGTTCATGTTCTGGACCTTCGTCGAGTCGCTGGGCGAGCTGAGCGCGGCGGCCGTCACAATCGGCATCGGCGGACTCGCCGTCGGACTGGTCCCGATGTTCTGGTACTGGAGGCAGGGCAGCGACTACTACCGGCCCGCCCGGCTGGACGCCAGCCGCACGGTCGCCACGGAGTACGTCCCGGCCGACCGTGCCGCCGCGGCCTCGGCCGCCCACGAGGGTCTCCCCACCGACTTCTGAGGGGGAATCCGATGGCGCGAGACCGTTTCGCTCCCGACTTCGACCCCGACTGCGGGGACACGGCCGTCACCTCGGCCCGGCACGACATCGTCATCGGCCGCTGGCAGGGGCTGCGGGAACTGCTGCGGGCCACCGGTCCCGACTGGGCCGCCCGGGGACACCGGGTCCGGCTGCTCGCGCAGGCCTGCACGGACAGTTCCGCGGTCGAGACCTGGCTGGCCGCCGAGCCGCACAGCGGCGACGCGCTGGTGCTGCGGGCGGCCACGGAGGCGGTGCGGGCCTTCACCCTGGCCATCGCCGCCGGCCGGGGTGTGCCCATCGACCAGCACCGGGTCGACACCGCGGTACTGGCGTGCCTGCGGGCGGCCGAGGCGCTGCCCCAGGACCCGACGCCGTGGGTCTCCCTGATCTCCGTGGCCCGGCTGTACCCGTCGGGGGTGCGTAGACAGGAACTGGCCCGCTGGTGGGACGAGTTGCACCGGCGCGACCCGTACAGCGTGGAGGGTCACCTTCAGGTCCTGCACTACTACTCCGCGCGCTGGCACGGCACGCACGGCGTCATGTACGACTTCGCCCGCGACGCGGCGGGCGCGGCGCCGCCCGGCTGCGCGCTGCCGGTCCTGGTGCAGTACGCCCGGGTCGAGGAGTACCGCTACGCCCTGGACGCGGCCAGGGGCGACCAGGCCGTGGTGCGGCTCGGCCGCCACTGGGACAACCCCGGCGCGGTCGGCGACGTACGACGCACCTGGCAGCGCTGGCTCGCGGACCGCGCCGACCTCGACACGCCGGTCGAGCCGAGTGCACTGCGCGACCTCAACTATCTCGCGCACGCGGCCTGTCTGGCGGATGCCCGGGACGTCTCGGGCCCGTTGCTGCGGAGGCTCGGCCGCCGGGCGACGCGTACGCCGTGGTCGTACACCGGCGATCCGCAGCAGCAACTCGCCAAGTGGCACAAGGAGTCGGGGTCACCGGTGTGACGGCCGGGCCGCGTCCCGCGGGTCAACGGGCTTTCGGGATGCGGTGGACCGGCTGTTCGGGGGCCGGGCGCGGCGGTGCCGGAGGGACCGGCCGTACCTGCGGACCGTCCCCGTTCAGGGACAGGGGCTCGCCGTGGTGGCGCAGGGTCAGCGGCGGCCCGGACAGCAGGGTGTACGTGGCCTCTTCCGGTCCGATCTCCACGCGCAGACGACGGCCGCGGTGCTGGAGGGTGAAGGCCA
The DNA here is from genome assembly GCF_009377175.1 of Streptomyces adustus. Lineage (GTDB taxonomy): Bacteria > Actinomycetota > Actinomycetes > Streptomycetales > Streptomycetaceae > Streptomyces > Streptomyces adustus. The sequence goes on along the minus strand of NZ_VJZD01000042.1, from coordinate 33,742 downwards.
GCCGGCCCAGCCGCTCGGGGAGCCGGGGCGCGAACCGGAGGGTGCCGCCGTCGCGGCGCAGCCCGCCGAAGCCCGCCACCAGCGCCGTCCAGGTGCCGGCCAGCGACGCGATGTGCAGTCCGTCGCGGGTGTTGTGCTCCAGGTCCGCCAGGTCCATCAGCGCCGCCTCGGCCGCGTAGGCGTGGGCGAGGTCGAGATGACCGGCCTGGGCGGCGACCACGGCCTGACAGCACGCCGACAGCGAGGAGTCCCGTACGGTCAGCGGTTCGTAGTAGGCGAAGTTGCGGGCGACCTGCTCGTCGTCGAAGTGGTCCCCGCAGATGTACATGGCGAGGACCAGGTCCGCCTGTTTGACGACCTGCTTGCGGTAGAGGTCGAAGTAGGGGAAGTGCAGCAGCAGCGGGTACTGATCAGGCCGGGTGCCCGCGAAGTCCCAGCGCTGGTAGCGGGTGAAGCCCTCGTGCTGCTCGTGCACGCCGAGTTCGTGGTTGTAGGGGATGTGCATCGCCCGGGCCGCGTCCCGCCAGGCCGCGCTCTCCTCCGCGTCGACCCCGAGCCGGGCGGCCTGGCGGGGATGGCGTTCGGCGGTGTCGGCGGCGGCCAGCAGGTTCGTCCGGGCCATGAGGTTGGTGTAGGTGTTGTCGTCCGCGACGGCGCTGTACTCGTCGGGCCCGGTCACGCCGTCGATGTGGAAGGCGCCGCGCGGATCGTGGTGGCCCAGCGACCGCCACAACCGGGCGGTCTCCACCAGCAGTTCGAGCCCGGTCTCGCGCTCGAAGCCGGTGTCGCCCGTGGCCTGGACGTAGCGCACCGCCGCGTCCGCGATGTCGGCGTTGACGTGGAAGGCGGCCGTGCCCGCCGGCCAGTACGCGGACCCCTCCGAGCCCTCGATGGTCCGCCAGGGGAACGCGGCGCCGCGCAGCCCGAGTTGGGCGGCCCGGGCACGGGCGGCGGGCAGGGTGCTCTGCCGCCAGCGCAGTGCCTCCGCGACGGCCTGGGGCGCGGTGTGGGTGAGCAGGGGCAGGACGAAGGTCTCGGTGTCCCAGAAGGCGTGGCCGTCGTAGCCGGAGCCGGTGAGCCCCTTGGCGGGTATCGCACGCCGTTCGGCGCGGGCTCCGGCCTGGAGGACGTGGAAGAGGGCGAAGCGGACCGCCTGCTGGATCTCCTCGTCGCCGTCGACCTCGACGTCCGCGCGCGCCCAGAAGTCGTCGAGGAAGGCCCGCTGGTCGTCGAGGAGGCCCTGCCAGCCGCTGTGCGCGGCGGCCGCCAGGGCGGCCTCGACCTGGTCGCTCATCGCGGGCCGGGAGCGGACGCCGGACCAGCCGTGCGCGACCAGCTTCGCCACCCGCAGCCGCTCGCCCGGCTCCAGCACGGCGGTGACCGTGAGCCGGGCGACGTCGACATTGCTCTCGGCGCTCGTGGTGGTCCGCTCGGGGCCGGTCACGGTGTGGTCGGCGGCGACCGCCACCCGCAGGCCGCTGCGCCGGGTGCGGTGCACGAGACGCAGCCGCAGGCCGGCGGCGAAGTCCTCCTCCGGCTCCAGCGGCGAGCGCAGCGCCCTGGCCGCGCGCGGGTCGCCGTCCGGTTCGGGCAGGCTCTCGTTGGCGACCAGCTCCGACTGGATCACCACCCGGGCCGGTGCGCCGACGGCCTCCACCTCGTACGCCACGGCGGCGATCGCCCGCTGGGTGAGGGAGACCAGCCGCGTCGAACGCACCCGTACGGTCGTCCCGGCGGGCGAGGTCCACTCGCAGACCCGCTCCAGCACCCCCGCGCGCAGGTCGAGGGTGCGCTCGTGGGAGACGAGCCGTCCGTAGCGCAGGTCGAAGGGCTCGTCGTCGACGAGCAGCCGCAGCACCTTGCCGTTGGTGACGTTGATGACGGTCTGGCCGGACTCCGGGTAGCCGTAGCCGGCCTCGGCGTAGGGCAGCGGGTGCAGTTCGTGCACGCCGTTGAGGTAGGAGCCGGGCAGGCCGTGCGGTTCGCCCTCGTCGAGGTTGCCGCGCCAGCCGACATGGCCGTTGGACAGCGCGAACACCGACTCGCTCTGGGCGAGCACGTCGAGGTCGAGGTCCGTCTCGCGGACGGTCCACGGCTCCACGCTGTACGAGCGGTGGGTGATCACGCCCGGCCTCCCAGTTCCGCGAGGTCCTTCACGACGACGTCCGCGCCGTGTGCGCGCAGCGCGTCGGCCTGTCCTGTCCGGTCGACGCCGACGACGTATCCGAAGTGCCCGGCGCGGCCCGCGTCCGCCCCGGCCAGGGCGTCCTCGAAGACGGCGGCGCGGGCGGGCGGCACACCGAGGTCTTGGGCGGCGGCGAGGAAGGTGTCCGGGTGCGGCTTGCCCGGCAACTTCCGGTCGGCGGCCACGACCCCGTCGACGCGTACGTCGAAGAGGTGCTCGGCGCCGATCGAGCGCAGGACGTCGAGGGTGTTGGCGCTGGAGGAGACGATCGCGGTCCGCAGTCCGTGCGCGCGGACCGCCTCGATGTAGCGCAGGGTGCCGTCGTAGGCCTCGACGCCCTGGGTGCGGATCTTCTCCAGGAGCAGTTCGTTCTTGCGGTTGCCGAGGCCGTGGACGGTACCGGCGTCCGGCGGGTCGTCCGCCGTGCCCTCCGGCAGTTCGATGCCGCGGGAGGCGAGGAAGGTGCGTACCCCGTCGGCGCGTGGGCGGCCGTCGACGTACGAGGCGTAGTCGGCCGCGGCGTCGAACGGCCGGAAGCGCTCGCCCTCGCGCTCGCGCAGGAACGCGTCGAACGTCTCCTTCCAGGCGGACGCGTGCACCACGGCGGTCTTGGTGACGACCCCGTCCAGATCGAAGAGGCAGGCCAGGATGTTTTCGGGCAGACCGAGCTCCGTCATACCTTCACCGTTCCCCGCCCGACGCCGTCCACGGGGTGGCACGCGCCACATCTTGCCGACTCGGTGTCCTGGAGCCGGGAGTCGGCGGTCAGCGCCGCTTGAACTCCACCGGTCCCGCGTTCATCGCGATGGTCCCGTCCGGGTTGAGGACCGGCCGGCGTTCCGTCATCCGGCCGCTGTAGGCCTCGATGTGGTGGATCGCCGCCCCGTCGGCGCCGGTGAAATCGACGAGGGCGATGGCGACCCAGTAGCGGGTCTTGGTGTTCTCGAAGAGCGGGACGGTGACGGTGGAACCGCGCCCGTCGTCGACGACGACCCGCGCGCCGAAACTGCGGAAGGAGCCGTAGCCGTTGCTGACGGCGGAGTAGGCGCACAGCAGGACGTATCCCTGCTCGTCGGGGCGCACGATGCGCAGCGACTCACGGCCCGGAGCGCGTGCGTCGCCGTCGAGGCGGATGTAGGGCGGGCTCTGCACCGAACCGAGGCGCTTGTAGTAGACGACGTCACCGCCCTTCCCTTTCTTCGCCGTGTCCGAAGCGGTCCCGGTCCGGGTCCCGGTCCCGGCGACCGCCGACCCGGGCCGCAGCGGCTCGCCCTGCGCCACATGACCGGTCTTGACGAGGGTGCCGGGCGCCGTCTCCCCGCGCACGGCCTTGGCGGCGGGCACGAACAGGGCGTACAGGTCGAGGTCGGCGCCCATCCTGCGGCGCCGGTCGCTGCCGCCGTCCCACTCCAGGGACGCGGTGACCACCGACTCGCGGTCCGACTTGTCCAGCCCGATCGAGATCCGGCCGCCCTTGTCGAGACTGACTCTGCCCAGCGGAGGCTTGCGCAGGTTCGCCGGCGCCGCGGCGCCGACGGACGGCGGCCCGGGCACCGGCACCGGCTCCACCACCGACGGGGTGTCGAGTGGGGCCCGACCGGTGTCGGTGTCGAGCGGGGCCCCGCGGTGGTCGGTGCCGAGCGAAGCTCCGCCGTGGTCGGTGTCGGGCCGCTCCCCGGCCGGGGCAGGCTGCGGCTCCTCGACCCGGATGCCGAAGTCGGTGGCGAGGCCGGCCAGTCCGTCGGCGTAGCCCTGCCCGATGGCGCGCAGCTTCCAGACCGGACCTCGGCGGTAGAGCTCCATCAGCAGCACGGCGCGCTCGCCGTCCACGAGGGCGGGCGGACAGAACCGCACCGGTTCGGCCCCGTCCTGCTCGGCACGTACCAGCACGTCCCTGACGTCGCTGAAGGTACGGGTCGGGTCGTCGGGGTCGCAGCTGCCCACCAGGACGACCCGGTCCACGTCCGTGGGCAGTGCGGCCGGATCCACGACGATCCGCTCGGGCCCCTCGGTGTCGGCGGCCAGGTGCCGGACGGCTCCGGACTCGGCGGAGGGCTGGTTGTAGAAGACCAGGTCGTCGTCGGACCTGACCTTCCCGTCCGCGGAGACCAGCAGGGCACTGAGATCGACCGCGTCACCCACCGCGTGCAGTTCGACGGTGACGCACCCTGAGCCCACCGCCGTGTTCTCGCCTTTACGAAGCTCAGCCATGCCGTCCTCCCCGCGCTCTCCCCGTCACTTCGTCGCACCTTGTCACATCACGACGGCGAGGCCGAGCCGTTCGCCGCCCCGACGGCCGCGACCGCAGTCCGCAGTCCGCAGTCCGCAGTCCGCAGTCCGCAGTCCGCAGTCCGCCCGGATGTCCCACATCCTGCCTCGGGCGCAACTCCCCGGACCTATCATCAGATGTACCGCCCGGTCGCCGACCCGCGTACCGGGGCCGACCGGCGACGGGGGGCTTGATGGGTCTCGCAGACGCGTATCTGGGTGCCGCGACTCAGGCGGTGACCTTGCTGAGCACGCCTGAGGTCGCCGCTTCCTGGGAGAAGCCGAGCGCGTTGGCGGAGATGTCCGTCGCCGCCCTGGCCGGTCATCTGGCGTACCAGGTCCTCAGCGTGACCCCGGCACTGCGGGAATCCGCGTCGGGGCAGGCGCCGATCCCCCTTCTCGAACACTATGCGCGTGCCGCGTGGATCGATGCGCCACTCGACGGTGAGGTGAACACCGGTATCCGGGCGAAGGGGGCGGAGATCGCGTCCGAGGGCGCTCAAGCCTTGTTCGAACACGCCCGCGCGGAACTCGCCGGACAGCGGTTCGTGCTGCCGGGGACCCCGGGTGACCGGACCGTCTTCCTGCCGCAGACGGGTTGGTCCCTGAGCCTCGACGACTTCCTTGTGACACGGCTGACGGAACTCGCCGTTCACATGGACGATCTGGCGGTCAGCGTGGGAATCCCCGCAATGGAGATCCCGGCCGCCGCGTTCGATCCCGTGCTGGCCCTGCTGGCCAGACTCGCCGTCCGTCGGCACGGCCGGACGGCTCTGCTGCGCGCACTGACCCGCGCGGAGCGCGCACCGTCGGCGATCAACGCGCTCTGACGCCGCTCGCCGCCGGAGGCCCGGAGGTGTCCCGGAAGCCGCGAGGGGAAGTCGATCACCACCTGCTGATCGCCGATGAACTCCAGGCCCGGCCAACTGGCCGCGTAGACCGTCCCGCTCGGCGGGTACACGCCGCCGTTCAGCGTCGAGCCCCCGCACTCCGTGATCTCCCGGCCCGGGTGGAGCCGCCGCACCATGGCGGCCGTCCGATCCCTGGTCAGGGCGTCCGATCGGCTGGATGATCGCCTCATGTCCCCTGACGCACCGCCGACCGAGTCCGATCCGCCTTCCGGGACGGGTGCTTCGCGCCCGACCTCCGCCGACCTGCTGCGCCGGGCCGCCGCGCTCGTGCGGCCCGGGCGGCGGGCGATCCTCGGGGTCGCCGGCAGCCCGGGCGCGGGCAAGAGCACGCTCGCCGCCTGGCTGGTCCGGGAGCTGAACGGGGACGGGCCCGCCTGGGTCGCGCACGTCCCGATGGACGGCTTCCATCTCGCCGACGTCGAGCTGGACCGGCTCGGCCGCCGCGACCGCAAGGGCGCGCCGGACACGTTCGACGCGGCCGGGTACGCGGCGCTGCTGCGGCGACTGCGGGAGGAGGCGGACGGGGACGACATCGTGTACGCGCCCGGGTTCGAACGGGTGCTGGAACAGCCGCTCGCGGGGGCGGTCCCGGTGCCGTCGACGGCGCGGCTGGTCGTGACGGAGGGGAACTACCTGCTGCTGGGGACGGGTGCGTGGCGGCGGGTACGGCCGCAACTGGACGAGGTGTGGTTCTGCGAGGTGGACGAGCAGGAGCGGATCCGTCGGCTGGTGGCCCGGCACGAGGAGTTCGGCAAGGGGCACGAGGAGGCCGTGGCGTGGGTGCTGGGCACGGACCAGCGCAACGCCGACCTGGTGGCGGGGACCCGGGAGCGGGCTGATCTGGTGGTGCCGGAGGCGGCCGTTCCGCAGGTCGCGGCGGGGCCGTGAGGCGGGTGCGCGGCGGCCGCGGCAAGTCCTCGGGCGGGTCCGCCGCCGCTCACGCGCGCAGGGTCAGCTCCGGTTCCCCCGACGCGTCGCCCGCCGGTTGCCCGATCAGTGCGGTGAAGGCCTCAGTGCGGACCGTCAGGCCCGTCTCGCCGTCGGCGAAGACGGGGGCGAACGGGCGGCCCTCGGGGCCGTAGCGCACCGCGAACACGTGCAGGTGCTCCGGGGCGCCGGGTGCCGGGTCCGCCTCCAGCGCGCTGGAGGACACCAGGTGCCGCCAGCCCTCGTCGGGGTTGCCGTACACCCGTGGGTCGGCGGCCAGGGCGAAGGCGGCCTGCTCCTGCGTGGTCGCGGCGCGGGCGTCGAAGTGGTCGACGCCGGTGGTGCGGGGGTGGGTGAGCCGCAGCGGGCCCGCGCCCGTCACCCGTGCCTGCGCGGTCCTGCGTACCCGGTCGCCGTCGTCGGCGGCGTAGGGCAGCCCGGCCAGCAGGTACGGCGTACCGTCCAGCCGCTGCACGACGACCGTCGTCCACAGGCTCGTGCCGTCGGTGACGTACAGGGATCGGACATGGCGCAGGACGTGGTCGCGGCCGACGACCGGCTGGGTGACCAGTTTGGCCGTCAGGCCGTCCACGCGCACGTCCCGGACGCGGACCTCGCCCGTCGGACGGCACATCAGGAAGCCGTCGAGCACCGGTCCGAAGCCGTGCTGACGGTTCACGACGGCGGCCAGGCAGTACGTGCCGGCCGCCTCGACGAGCGCCGGGGTCATCCGGTCGTCGAAGGCCACCGAGACGGTGCCCGCGCGTAGTTGATGCCGCGCCGTCGGGGCGGCGGGGGTGCGGTGCCAGCGCGTAGGGTCCTGGATCTGCCAGACCAGCATGAACGCGAAGTGGCCGTCGAGACCGCCGTCGGCCCTGGTCGCATGACGGCCCCAGCGGCTGTCGCCCCGGTAGCGGCCCAGGTCGGAGCCGATGCGTCGGCCGAAGTAGCGCAGCCCGAGGACCGATTCGAAGCCGGAGTGCTGCTCGCTGTAGCGGGGGCCTCCGATGTCGAAGCCGCCGTTGGTCAGCCGGGCGTCGAGGTAGCGGGCCAGCGCGTCCCCGTCCTCGGCGAACATCTCCGCACCGCTGACCCGGTGGGCCTGGGCGAGAAAGGAGAGGGAGATCGGGCCGTAGTTGTTGTCGTACGCGCCGCGGTGCTCGGGGGGCAGCAGCGCGCCCCGGTCGCGCACCCGGTGGGCGCGGATCTCGTCGGCGTAGAGCGCGAGCGCGCGTGAACGCACCGACTCCCCCTGCTCCGGCGGGAGATGGCGGGCCAGCATCAGTCCGCCCACGACACAGCCGATGGCCTGGTTGCCCGCCTCCTGCGGGTTGAAGAAGGTCGCCTCGGTGAGCCGGTGCCAGTAGCCGTGCGCGGTGTCGCGGAGTTGCGCGCGCTGGGCGTCGGCGACCAGCCCGTCCGCCGCGTCCAGCACGTTCACCGCCTGGAGCAGCGCCCACACCGTGCTCGGCCAGTCGCCGATCGGGTGCGCGCCGGGCTCCAGGACATAGCGGGCGTACGGCAGTCGGGTGTCGCTCCGCCGGAGGTTGGGATAGCCGGGGTTGTCCTCGCGGTAGACGCGCTCGCGGAGGTGGAAGGCGAGGCTGCGGCCGACCGCCGCGGGCAGGCGCGGGTCCCGGGAGCGCTGCCAGGCCAGCGCCAGCAGCGAGGTGACGCCGAGCGAGGTGTCGCCGATGTCGTCGCCACCTGCGGGGTGTTCGAGGCTGCCGTCCGGGGTCAGCCGGGCCAGCGCCTGCTCCACGACGTCGGCGAGGACGGCGTCGTACGCCTGCGGGCTGTCGGGCAGGTCGTGCAACGGGCCGCGCTGGTAGGGAAGATGCATGGTTGCTCGGCCCTTCGGTGCGGAGGTCGCCGTGCTCACGGCCAGCTTCTTCGGGGAGGAGAGGAAGCAGATGAGCGCGGGCGGGAGTGCGGGCGTCCACCGGGCGAACATCGCGTGGCACGGTACGCAGGTGGGCTCGTCACGCGGGCGCGGCGCGGGCGGTCCGACCGTGGGGAGCTGAACCCCGGCCCGTCGCGGGCCGTACCTGTCCACACGGCGGAAAGTCTGTCGGTACGACTCCTGAAGCGGTGCCGTCCTGCGGGGCGGGAGCTGAGGCAGAGTACGTCCATGAGGCGGCTCAGGATCGCTCCCGCCACCCCACGCGGGGCGGACCCCGGGACGGATGATGGCGAGCGAAGAGACGACGGTCGTGCTCGACCGTGAGAAACCCACCGGCCCGGAAGCCGCCGGGCCGGCCACGGCGGCGAAGCTTCGACAGTGGCTGCGGCGGCACCGGCGCCTGCTGCTGCCGCTGGTCGTGACCGTGCTGCTGGCCCAGATGGCCGTGGCGATGGTGAGCACGGCGTTACGGCAGACCCCGACCATCGACGAACCGGTGTACGTCGGCACGGCCGCGGTCTCCCTGCACGAGCACCGGCTGCGCTACAACCCCGAGCATCCGCCGCTCGGCAAGCTGATCGTCGCGGTCGGTGTGGCGGTGGCCGATCCGCGGGTCGACCTGGCCTTCAGCGGTGACCAGGGCCAGGTCGGGCGCCATCTGCTGTACGAGTCCGGGAACGACCCCTGGCGGCTGATGCTGTGGGCCAGACTGCCGGTGATCACGCTGACCCTGCTGTTCGGTCTGGTCGTGTTCGGTTTCGCCCGGGACCTGGTCGGGGCGCGCGGCGCGGTCGCGGCGCTCGCGCTGTACGCCTTCTCCCCCGATGTGATCGCGCAAGGGTCGCTCGCCACGCTCGATCTCCCGGTGACCGGGTTCCTGGTCACCTCGGTCTGGCTGGTGTGGCGGGCCCGGCGACGCCCCCGGCTCTGGCTGCCGCTGTCCGGGGTGGCGCTCGGCGCCGCGCTGGCCACGAAGATGTCCGCGCTGCCCGCGGTCCCGGTGCTGATGGCCCTGGCCGCCGGGTCCGTGTGGGTGTGGCACGGCCGTCGGCGGGACGTGCCGCCCGCGGGCCCCACCACTCCCCCGGCCCGGCGTGGCGCGCGGTCGTGGCTCGGCGCGGGCCGGCGTGGCGCGCTCCTGGGGGCCTGCGCGGGTGCGGCCGTGCTGGCGCTGACCGCCGTCGCCGTCGTGTGGGCGACGTATCTGGCGGTCGATCCGCGGCTGCGGTGGACGCCCGAGCAGCACATCCCCGCCGCGCACGGCCTGCACGGCCTCCTGGTGCGCCTGATGCCCTTCCCGGACGCCTACCGGGACGGGATGCGCATCCAGTTCGCCTTCGAGAAGGCCCCCTGGAAGGGCTTCCTGTTCGGGCGGCTGTACTCCGGCCCGCTCTGGTACTACCTGCCCGCCGCGCTGCTGGTGAAGACGCCGCTGGGCATGCTGGCCCTGTGGGCGGCGGGCGCGCTCGCGCTGGTGACGGTACGACGGCTGCGGCCCGCCGCGCCCTATCTGCTCGCGCCGACGGCCGTGCTGCTCGCGGCGGCCATGCTGGGCTCGCGGGACTTCGGCACCCGCTACGCGCTGTTCATGCCGGTGTTCCTGGCGGTGGCGGCGGGCTGCGCCCTGACGGTACGCCTGCGGTGGACGCCGGTGGCGACGTGGGCGCTGGTGCTGTTCGTGGCGGCCAGCTCGATGCACACGTACCCGTACTACCTGCCGTACTCCAACGAGGCGTTCGGCGGGCCGGCCAAGACCCATCTGCGGCTGCACGACTCCAACGTGGACTGGGGCCAGGACCTGGGCGCGCTGGCCGACCGGTTGCGCGAGCGCTACGGGGGCAAGCGGGTCTGGCTGGTGTACAAGGGCAGCGGGGTGCCGTCGTACTACGGCATCCACGCGGCGGATCCGCGCAAGCGGCCCGCCGACGAGGTCCGCGGGCTGCTGGTCGTGTCCGACTCGGCCGTGGCCAAGGCGACGGGGCGGCTGGCCGCGCTGATCCACAGCAGCCGTGAGATCGACGAGGTCGGTCACTCGATCACGATCTACCGGCGCTGACGGTCCCGGGGTGCGTCCGCGACCGCCTCCGCGCCGACGTGCGCCGTCGCCCGACTGGCCACCCGGTAGCGGCCGTTGGGCACGTTCGAGGACCGCACGACCCGGACCGTGAGCGGCCCCGCCCACGCGTAGCCCTCGCGGTCCGCGTGCCGGGCCAGGCTGTCGGTGAGGGCCTGACCCACCTGGCTGTCCCGGCGCGTCAGTTCGTCGTGGACCGTGGCGTCCAGCTCGACGTCGTAGGCGTTGGGGACCACGACGAGGCGTTCGCTGCACACCACGGCGTGGTCGTCGCACTCGCGGCGCAGCGCGGCGAGCAGCTCGATCGGCTCCTTGCCCACGACGCGGGCCCACAGGGCCTCCCAGTGGCGTTCCAGGGTCAGTTCCCATGCGCTGAGCGCACCCATGCGTCTTCACCTGCCTGCTCGGGGTCGGTGTTCCTCGGCGTCGGGTGCCCGCGGTGCGCCCGGCCCTCACCCACGGATGTCGAAGGCCCCGGAGCCTGCTCCACAATCCCTGGTCACCGCGGTGGGTGAGCTATGTTCAGTGTCTGTGGGAGACAAAGAAGACGCGCCGGCCCCCTCGTTGCAGCAGGCGCGCGCACAGGCATCGGCGATCACGTCCGGGAAGACCGACCCGCAGGCGGAGGTCTCCCCCACCTCCCGGCTCAGGGAGCTCTTCGACGGGCCCCATCTGTCTCCCGGGCAGAGGCGTATCGCGCAGTATCTGATCGAGCACATCACCGAGGCCGCCTTCCTGTCGATCACCGACCTCGCCGACCGGGTCGGCGTGAGCCAGCCCTCGGTGACGCGCTTCGCGGCCGCGGTGGGCTTCAGCGGCTACCCCGCCCTGCGGGAGAAGCTCCAGGCGATCGCCCTGGGCACCCTGGCCGGCGGTCCGGCGGCGGACGAGGTGAACCGGGGCAACGAGCTCCAGGCGGCGGTGGACGCCGAGATCGAGAACCTGGAGAACCTGCGGCGCGACTTCGCGGATCCCGACCGGGTCATCGAGATCGGCCGCGCGCTGTCGGAGTCGTCGCCGTTGACGGTGCTCGGGCTGCGCATCTCGGTGTCGCTGGCCGAGTACTTCGCGTACGCGGCGCGCCGCGTCCATCCGGACGTTCGGCTGGTGACCCTGGGCGGCAGTGTCGCCTACGACGCGCTGCTCCAGTCCCGTGCGGCGGGCGGCACCTGGGTGCTGGCCTTCTCGATGCCCCGGCACGCGCAGGAGACCCTGGCCGCGCTGCGGGTCGCGCGCAGTGCCGGGCTGCGGGTCGCGCTGATCACCGACCTGGCGCTGGGGGCGCTCGCCGACGAGGCCGACGTCACCTTCGCCACCGGCACCGGCTCCCGGCTGGTCTTCGACTCCTACGCGGCGCCGGGCGTGCTGGCCGCCGCGCTGCTCCAGGCGATGACGGACGCAGGACCCGAGCGGACCCAGGCGCGGCTTGAGGAGTACGAACAGATCTCCGAGCAGCACCACTTCTTCCTGCGGGAGTGACGGCGGCCCCGGCACGACAGGACGTCCGCCATGGTCAAACGGCGTCACACCCGGATCATTCAGAACAGATCGCGCATGAATGTTTTCATGCATCTTGAAAAGCAGACGGCATATATAAATACTGCTCACGGCCGCACCCGCCCCGAGCCCGCCGTCCCTACCCACGTCGGCGCCGGGGCGCGGTCGGGCGTCGCCTGCGCGCGCCCGTGGCGGCTCCGGTCGTCCCCTGGACCGGAGCCGCCCCACCTCGTCGGACCACCCGTCCCGACGCCGCACACCCGGAAGCGATGATCATGACTCTCACGACGACGCGCATCAGCCCGGACTGGCCCTGCCAGGTCAAGACGCCCGGCAGCTACGACTGGGAACGTTCGGCGGCCAAGTGGCTGCGGGAACTCGTCCCCGCCCGCTACGCGAGCTACCCGGTACTGCTGCGCCACCCCGTGCTCCTGGCCCGGCACGCGACGATCCAGGTCCAGCAGGAGATCCGGGTCGCCCGCACCGCGCTCCAGACCGCGCGCGCCGATCTGCCGCGGCTGGGCCTGCCCGAGTCGGTCATCGAGCACACGATCAAGCTGTACGCGGCCGAGGTCATGCAGCTCCAGCACATCGCGCGCAGCGTCCGGGCGGTCACGGAGGCACTCGCCGAGCACGCCGCTGCCGCCGCTCGCTGACCGCATCGGACGCGCGGTCAGTCGTCGTCGCGGTGCTTCCAGTACCAGTACGCGCCCACGACGAGGGCCAGCAGGAAGACGGTGGGCAGCAGCAGGCCCGGAATGCGGGAGCCGGTCATCGCAACGGCTTTCGTTCGAGGCGGGCCGGCCGCCCCGTCGCGTCGGCCCCCGAGATCATCGTGAGCCCGCCCCTGCCCTCCGATCACGGCACTTTTCTCAGTCGTTGCCCGGCGTTCGATTCATCGGCCGTCAGCCGCCGCTCGTGCGTGCCTCCAGGTCACGGCGGGTGTCGTCGCCGTAGACGCCGGACTCGTCGCCCCGGATGCCGTACCAGAGCTGGAAGCGGGCCACCGCCGCGGTGAGGTCGGCGCCGTAGCTGCCGTCGGTGGCTCCGTGGTCGTACACGTTCGGGATGCGCAGCAGGCGCTGCTGGAGGTCGGTCACCTCGGGGCCGGAGTCGCCCTCGCGCAGGGTGCCCGCGCCGTCGGGGTCGGTGGACGCCGCGGCGGTCGGGGCGGGCGCGGAGGCGGACGGGGCGGGCGCGGCCGCGGTGGCGTCGTTCATGCGGGGCAGCAGGAGGGCGCCGGCGAAGCCGACGAGGGCCGCCGCGCAGACGCCCAGGGCGACGGCGGCACGGCGCTGCCACAGGCCGTCGCCCCGGCCCTCGCCGCGCCGTCCGGGACCGCCGCTCCCCGGTGCCGGCCGGTCGCGGAGACCGCCGTTCCCCGGTGCCGCCCGGTCGTGGAAGGGCGGCAGCTCCTGGGTCTCCTCCTCGGCCGGGGCATCGCGCACCGGCACGGACTCGTAGGCGGCGTCCTGCGTCATCTCGCGGAAGAGGTCCGCCAGCGCGTCGGTGCGGCGGGGGCGCAGGACCCGGATCGGTTCGAGGACCGGGCGGTCGTACGGCTCGCCGGGCTCGGGCGGTGTCGGCACGCTGCTCTCCTTCGGTACCTCGGGGCCCCCGGGGAGTGATACGCGCGCGCCGACGCCCGGGTTCAGCCCGCGAGGAACCGGCGCAGGGATCGCGCCGTCGCGGCCACGAAGGCGTCCCGCCGTGTCTCGTCGAGGGCGTCGAGGGAGAGATAGGGGTTGAGGTCCTCCAGCTCGACCAGCAGCAGGCGGCCGTCGGGTGCCCGGCAGGCGTCGACCCGCTGGATGCCGGCGTCGAGGGTGTTCCAGTCGATGAAGCGGTGGGCGAACTCCAGGTCCGCACCGGTGGGTTCGTACGTCCTGAGCTCCCAGCGCCGGTCGGGGTCCGGGGCGTACAGGGCGTACTGGAAGTCGTGGTCGACGAAGTAGAAGGAGACCTCGTACGTGAAGTCGATCCGCGGCTGGACCAGGACCGTGCCGTCGACGAGGCCGGGGAGCTCGTCGGCGGTGACCGTGCGCAGGCCTATGGAGTCGGCGCCGAGCTTGGGCTTGACGATGTAGTGCGCGGCCTCGGGCAGCAGCCCCAGGTCGGCCGGGCGATCGACGGTGGGGATCACGGGCAGGCCCGCCGCGCTCAGGTCGAGGAGGTACTGCTTGCCGGCCATGTCCGCCCGGCCGGTGAGCGGGTTGTAGACCCGGGTGCCGGCGCGCAGCGCCTGCTCGCGGAAGGCGTCGTACTGCTCCTGGTACGCCAGGACGGGGCCGCTGTTGCGGACCACGACGGCGTCGAAGGCCTCCATCAGGGCGGCGGCGTCGCACGGATGGCACAGGGCCAGGTCGAAGTCCGCGCGCAGCCGCGCGGTGAGGAGGATGTCCTCGTCGCAGTAGCGGCGCCCGCGGGCCGGGTACGCCAGATCGGTGACATAGAGGACGCGGGGGCGGGCGGCGGGCATGCCGGGATCTCCTCGGAAGCGGGTGAGCTGCGGCGCAGTGGGTGTCCTGCGGTGCAGGAAGATTACGCCGCGGGTCGCGAAGCCTTCACGGGGGACACTCAGTTCCCCCACGGGAGGGAACTGAGTGCCATCACGGCGGACCAGGTGCTACGTTCCCCTCCATGAGCTCCAGTGACAAGGCGGAGGAGGCGGCCGCCAAGCCGCCCATGCGGGACGCCCTGGTCGCGGCGGCCTTCCAGTTGTTCCTGGAGCGCGGCTACGAACAGACGACGGTCGACGACATCGTGGCGCTGGCCGGGGTGGGCCGACGGTCGTTCTTCCGCTACTTCCCCTCCAAGGAGGACGTGGTCTTCCCCGACCACGAGCGCTGCCTGGCCGACATGACGGCCTTCCTGGCCGCGAGCGGTGACGAGGACGAACCGGTGCGCCGGGTCTGCGACGCGGCCCGGCTCGTGCTGCGGATGTACGCCGAGAACCCGGCGTTCTCCGTGCAGCGCTACCGCCTCACCAAGCAGGTGCCGGGCCTGCGGGCGTACGAGCTGTCGGTGGTGTGGCGCTACGAGCGCGCCCTGGCCGCGTATCTGCGCGCACGCTTCGCCGGCCGCCCGGACGGCACGCTGCGGGCCGATGTGATCGCGGCCGCCGTGGTCGCGGCGCACAACAACGCGCTGCGCTCCTGGCTGCGTTCGGACGGCAAGGACGACGCCGGGGCCGCGGTCGACCACGCCCTCGGCCATGTCCAGGAGGCCTTCGCCGGGCCGGCCGGACCGGCCGCCGAGCGCCCGGCCGGGGACCAGGAGGACGTCGTCGTGGTCGTCTCCCGGCGCGGGGCACCCCTGTGGCGCGTGGTGCAGGAGATCGAGACCACGCTGGCCCGCGACTGATCCCCCGCATTTTTGGGGTACCGAGTGCCTTTACGGGTGACACTCAGTGCCATACGCTGTGGCCGTGCACGGTGGCACGACGAACCGGGGCACAGGCGTGCCCGGGCGTTCCGGGCACGCGGTTTCCGGCCTGGCGCAGGGAGTTGACAGCGTGTACCACCACTCAGGAAGCGCGGCTCAGCAGGGCACCGGCTCCGCCACGGGCGTGCTCGAACCGGCGGCCGCGAACACCGAGACGATCCTCTACCAGCGCTGCACCTGGTGCGGCACCGCGATGTACCACCGGCTGCTCTGTCCGGCGTGCCAGGGCGGCGACCTGCGCACCGAGCGCAGCGAGGGCACGGGCACCGTGCGCCACGCCACGGTGGTGCACCGCAACACCCCCGCCGCGCGCAACGTGTCGCTCGTCGAGATGGCCGAGGGCTTCGTCGTCCGGGGCCGGGTGATGGGACCGCTCATCGGCATCCACAGCGGCGACCGCGTGCGGCTGTCCACGGCCAAGGACCCCGTCCGCGGCGAGCCCGTCTTCCAGCTGCTCGACGAGCCCTTCCGCGCCTGGCACTGAGGGACCACCGGGAAACGGTCATGTATGGCCGATAACCGGTCCGTTGCCGCATCGGATCACACAACACAGGCAACCCACAGATTCTCTTTGCCCTCCTTCGGTAGGCGAGGGGCCCCCGTTACGGACGGGACGCCCGCGCACGAGGCTGAAGGAGGGGAACATTGTTCCGTGCCCGGCGAACCGCAGTCGCCGCCTTGGCGGTGCTCGCGGCACTGGCAGGATCACCAGGACTGGCACAGGCCCGACCCACCCACGAGGCACGGCCGACTGCGGCCGTGTCCGACGACGGGCTGCCACCGGGCTGGCGGCTCACCGGGGCCGGTGACGAACGCGCCCTGGTCTGGCAGTCGTCCGTGCCCGTGCCCATGGGCAACGCGCGCGTCGAGTTCCACGCCGCGGACGGGCTGCTCGGCGTGCCGTCGGCCGACCGGGACGGCAGGACGTTCCGGCTGGACCTGGCCGACGCCCGCGCCACCGATCTGACGGACCTCCAGGTACGGGCCGGGGGACGCCGACTGGACGCACCCACCGGGTCCGGCGCACCCACGACGTCCGACGGCACCACCGCACCCGGCCGACCCGGCACGCCCGTTGCGCCCGGTGTCGGCCCGGGCGGGACACCCTCCGCCGCCGCGCAGCCGCCCGCCCCGCTCCCCGCGGGCTCGGTCGACCCCGGCAGGCCGGGCCCGTACCGCACGCTCACCGGCGAGTACGCCCTCGCCCCGGTGCGCCTGCCCGGCTTCGCCGCACCGGTCGAGATGCGCGCCGTGGTGGTGGCGCCGAAGGGCACCGTCGGCAAGCGCCCGCTGGCGCTGTTCCTGCACGGCCGTCACGCCACCTGCTACGCCGGGGCCGACGTCACCGGCGACTGGCCCTGCCGGGCCGGTGCCAAGCCGATCCCGAGCTACCGCGGCTATCTGCGCGACCAGCGACTCCTCGCGTCCCAGGGCTACGTGACGGTGTCGGTGTCCGCGAACGGCATCAACGGCCAGGACTTCGCCGCCGACGACGGCGGCGCGCAGGCCCGTTCCTCGCTGGTCCGGCAGCACCTGGCCCGCTGGGCCGAGTGGGCCGCCCACCCGGCAGGCGCTCCCGCGGTGGTACGCCAGGCGCCGAGGGCCGACCTGTCCCGGGTCCTGCTCGTCGGCCACTCGCGCGGCGGCGAAGGCGTCAACCGCGCCGCGATGGACAGTCTCTACCCCCCGCCCACCGCCCAGGACGGCTATCGCGGACCGGTGCGCTGGCACATCCGCGGCACCGTCCTGATCGGGCCCACGGTCTTCGGACAGAACCCGGTGGCCGACGTGCCCTCGGCGACGATCCTGCCGGGCTGCGACGGTGACGTCTCCGACCTCCAGGGCGAGGTGTACGTCGACGGCACCCGCGGTGTCGGCCGGGGCGCCGCGCTGCACAGCGCCCTCTACGTGGTCGGCGCCGACCACAACTTCTTCAACACCGAGTGGACCCCGGGACAGGCCGCGGCACCCGCCGAGGACGACTTCTGGGACGACCCCGAGCACCCGGACCCGGTGTGCTCGACGAACGCCCGGACCCGGCTGACCGCCGACCAGCAGCACCGCGCGGGCGCCACCTACATCGCCACCGCGGCCCGGCTGTTCGTCGCCGGTGACGACCGCGCGCGCCAGCTGCTCGACGGCACGGGACGGCGGGCCCCCTCGGCGGATCCCGCCCGGGTCCTGACCCACGCGGTGGGCGGTGACCGGCGTGCCGGGTTCCTGCCGGACGGCTCGGTGACGGTGTCCGGCGCGACGCTCTGCTCGGCGGTGGATCCCGACCCGGCCGCGGCCTGTCTCGGCATGGGCACGAAGGGGTCCTCGCCGCACTTCGTCCCCTGGTACGTCGACCGGGAGAAGGGCCGCCGGGCCGTGGCCCTGCGCTGGTCTTCGGCCGGCCACACGGTACGGGTGCGCCCCGCGAAGCCGGTCTCGCTGAGCGGCGCGAAGGCGCTGACGCTGCGCGTGATCGTGCCGCCCGGCAGCCACGGCACCCGGCTGGACGTCTCCGTCACCGACGCCGCCGGCCGGCGCGCCACGCTGGGCGGGGTCGGCGTCGACGGACTGCCGGGCACGGAACGGACCTCCTCGTACTGGGCCCGTGAGATACGGGTCCCGCTCACGGCCGCCACCCGAGCCGGTCTCGACCTGCGCCGGGTGCAGTCCCTCGGCCTCACCCCGCGGACCCGGTCGGGCCGGGCCTGGCTGATGGACGCCTGGGCCTGGCGGCCCGGCACCCCGGCCGTGCGCCCGTCCGCGCTGCCGCGCGTCGACCTCGGCACCACCACCGTGCGCGAGGGCGACTCCGGCGTGCGCACCTACCGGGTGCCGGTACGGGTGTCGGGTCACGGCAGCGGCCAGGTGCGCGTCTACGTCGTCGACCCCGTCACCGGGAAGGCGAAGGACCGGCTGGTGACGGTCCGGGCGGGCGGGCACGACATCGACGTACGGGTGCGGGTGCAGGGCAACACGCGCTTCTCCTACGACGTCTCGCACGACGTGTTCGTGAAGGCCGTCCGGGGCGCGGTGATCGGCACGCCCCACGGCGGGATCCTGGTGCGCAACGACGACCCGATGCCGAAGCTGTCGGTCACCGCGGTCGCGGGCCGGGTGACCGAGGGGCAGCCGCTGCGTTGGCGCGTGTCCCTGTCGGAGGCCGCCGACACGGACACGTACGCCACCTTCGTGGTGCGGCCGGTGTCCGGCGGCGCCGAGCTGTCCACCAAGGACGTGGACCCGGCCTGGCTCATGGACACGACCGGCGCGTCCGCCGACCCGGAGCGCCCGCTGTCCGCGGTGGACCACCTGTACCTCTGGGTGACCTTCCCCGCGGGCCGGACCTCGGCGGACCTGAGCCTGCCCACCGTGCGCGACCGGGTGGCCGAGCCCGAGGAGTCGGTGCGCTTCCAGTGGGCCGACGACTCCGGTGAACCGGGCGACGGACCGGTGCTGACCGGCACGGTGCTGGACGCGCCCTAGGTGTATTGATCACGAGCGTTGTTGACACTGGCTGGTGCTTGATCATGGCGAAGACCTCCGGTGTGGTGGAGCTGTCTAGGACTGCACCGCACGGAGGTCTTCGTGTCCCACCGTAATGCCCGGCTGACCTTTCACGGCAGGCGGCTGCTCGTCGAGCGTGTCTGCGCCGGTCGCCCGGTCGCCCATGTGGCCGCCGAGATGGGCATCTCACGCGCCACGGCCCACAAGTGGGTCCGCCGCTGGCGGGCCGAGGGCGAGCAGGGGCTGACCGACCGCTCCAGCCGCCCCCGCACGACACCGCACCGCACACCGGCAGCCGTGGAGGCCCGCGTCTGCCGTCTGCGCCAGGCCCGCAAGCTCGGTCCCGCACGGCTCGGCCCGATCCTGGGCCTGCCCGCCTCGACCGTGCACCGCATCCTGACCCGCCACCACCTGAACCGGCTCGCCCACCTGGACCGGCCCACCGGCCAGGTCATTCGCCGCTACGAACGCGACCGGCCCGGCGAACTCCTCCACGTCGACGTGAAGAAACTCGGCTGGATCCCGGACGGGCGGCGGTCACAAGGTCCGCGGCCGCGACGCCGGCCGGCCGGTCCGCGGCATGGGCTTCGACTACGTCCACTCCGCCGTCGACGACCACAGCCGACTGGCCTACAGCGAGATCCACGCGGACGAGAAGGTCGCCACCTGCGCCGGCTTCCTCACCCGCGCCGCCGCTTACTTCCACGCGCACGGCATCGACCGCATCGAGCGCGTGCTGACCGACGCGGGTCGGCCGTCTCGTGCGGCCGGCCCGCTCCCCGCTCAGCCGGGGAAGGTGATCCGGATCCCGACCGTGCCGTCCGTCCCGCGCCGCAGGCGGCTGCCGAGGAGGGTGAGGCGGCCGAGGATGCCGTACTTGCGGGCGAGCAGGTCCCGGTAGCGGGCGGTGGTCCCGGCGTCGCAGATCTCGGCGGTGGCGGGGACCGGTTCGCCGGTCGGGTTGCCCCGTACGTCGCACGGGCCGACCAGGACGTCGCCGCGGGCGCGGATCCGCTTCACCTTCCAGGAGTCGGCGACCGTCCAGGCGCCCAGGGCGTCCTCGCCGTCCCGCACCACCCACACCGGGGTCGGCACCCCCGTGCCGTTCTTGCGGTAACTGGTGATCAGCAGATACTTGCCCGCACCGAGCCGGGCCACCGATGTCTCGTCCATGCGGCGCAGTCTAAGAGTCATCACGTAGTGCTGTGATGCCCGCCCGATGTCTGCACGGACCTGGCGCGCATGGGTGGCGCTGGTCCGTGCAGCCGACTGTTCCGACGTGGTCCTTGTGCCGCTGGTTCGCGGGTCGGGTCTCATTCGGGGTTGGTCCGGTACCGGTCGGTGGCGTTTTGTCGGGCAGAGGCCCACGACCGCCGGGATGTTGCGGCGGGTGGGCTACCGCGTGGGTGCGGTCCCGGGTGGGGCGGGCACCTCGCTGCGGTTGACTCGACAGGGCTTCTTGCAGCCCTTCATGGAACAAGATGGGTGTACTGCGCGCCTGGGCTACGTCCAGGCGCGCGGTGCGGGGCTCGTCGGGGTCGGCGACGTGTACGTGGGCGGCAAGGGCTGCGGAAACCATGTCCCGGTCGCCGACGAGCCCGCATCCAGTGCATGTGTGAACACGGTCGGCGAGGGTTTTGGTGGCCTTCTCGCCGCAGAAGCATGTCTGGGACAGCTTCGTGGTGAAGGTGGAGGCGCGCAGCATCCGCCCGCTGGTTTTCTCACACTCCCGGGCTATCGCGGTGATGAGTCTGCCGGGTGTGGTGGCCTGCAGGGCTTTGCCCCACCAGCGGTACCAGGTGCGGATGTCGCAGTCCTCGACGGTGAGGTTCGCGCCGTGGGTGGCGACGATGGTTTCGGCGATACGGCGGGCGCGTTGGTCTTTGGCCGCGGCCGCGGTGGCAGCTGCTTCGGCTAGGCGGGCCCGGTTGAGTCGGTAGCTGACCGATAGGGCATCACGCCGATACGCCTGCCTGGGCACCCCGGCCTTGCCGGCGGCCCGGGCACCGCCCGGCACTGCGACGGCCCGCTCGGGCAGGCTGGCAGTCGTACGTCGCTCGGAGCGGGCCTGCTGCCGTTTCGACAGGTGGTACTGGCCTGGGTTTGATGCTCTGCGGGAGCGGTCGAGCGCCCGGTTGCGGCCGCGTTCCTTGCGGCGGTCATCGGCCAGCGCGGCGATTTCGTCGTCGGTGAGCGTGATGCGGGTGGCCTCGACGTCGCCGTGGGCAGGGTCGAAGGTGGAGGGGAAGGAGACGATGGACAGGTTGGAGACGTTGCCGTCGACCCCGCCAACCCGCTCCAGGTGAGCCGCAGTATCGCGCCGGGCTTTCGTAGCGGGGGATGCGTAACCTTCGGTGAGGACCATCAGGTGGGCTTCGTACGCCCACCCGCCCGGCGCTGAGGCATCGCGGCGGCGCACGAGGTCGATCTTGTGCCACGTTTCCGGGTTGTTCAGGAAGTGCAGCACGCGTTGCCAGCGTCCGGACCCGGACGGCAGGCGGACGGGCAGGACGAGGTCGCCGCGGCTGCTGTCGCAGCCGCCGGTGAAGACGACGGCCAGCGCCCCGGTGTGGTCCCACCACGTCGCGGCCCGCGTTTTCGGTGTGCCCTTCGGGGTTACCTCGCCGGTCGCCATGCGGCCCGACGGCCGGATGGGTGCGGGCATACGCCGGGGCTGCTCGAGGACACGCGCCCCCGAGGGGAGCGCGGCTGCCTGCTCCGGCGTTGTAACGGTTGGTGCAAGGTTGCGGTGCCGGTAGGCGGCCAGGTGCCCGGCGAGCGTGCCGTGAAGGCGGAAGGTTTCCCACTTCCGCGCAGTGGTGTGCGAACGGGCCCGACCGGGAATGCGGGTGCAGTCCCACCATCGGCCGACCTTCGGCCGCCCGTGCCGGCGGCCGCATGAGTTGGGGAAGAGGTGCCGGCTGACGGATGTCTCGAAGACCTCGTCGGCCTGGTGCATCACCAGCGCTTTGGTGACGTGATGGGCGAGGTGTTTGGAGTTTTCCATGTGCTGGTAGGCGCGGCGTTCCATCCCTTCCCGTGACAGGCCCAGTTCCAGACGCCAGGCCTTCGCGTCCGTCTCACGCCGGACGTCGCCGGCCCAGTACGCGTCGACCGCGGCCCGGGCATCGCGCTGCAGCGCACGCTTGACGGACCACATCGCCGCGTACATCTGCTCGGTCCGGTGCCGGGTGTCGGGGTCGTGAACGTCCAGCGGCAGGCGGATCACCGCAAGCTCGGTGTCCTGGCCGCGCATCCACCGTGTCCCTTTGTTCCTGCCTCGGAACCGGCGGCCAGGAACATCGAAGGCGGGCACGCCTTCAGGCAGTTCAGTGCGCACTGGTCCCCACCCCCCTTTTTTCCGCTCACGGCCCGCACACCAGTCCGCTGCTCGGCACCCGCGGCAACCAACACCGAAGCTATACGCCGCCACTGACAACGCCCCGCGCCGCAGTAGCACCTCGCGGCCCCACGATCCACGCATGCGTCTGCGTCTGCGTCTGCGCCACTGCATGACCACCGAAGTTCGAGCGCGGGAATTGTGGGTTGTCGACGGCACGCAGATGCCGGTCCATGACCAGAGGCGCTCCGCGAAGAACAAGAACTACCGGCGTAGCGTCAACGTGCAGATTGTCTGCCGCGCCCGCGACCGCAGGGTGGTTGCCGTCGACGAAGCATGGCCAGACAACCGCAACGGCTCCGCTGCGGAACAGATGGCCGCATCGTCAAAGACCGGAACTACCGCCGGTTCCGCAAACGCCAGGCCGTCGCAGAACACGTCATCTCCCGACTCACGGACCACCTGATCCTCCGCCAGTGCCGACGCCGCGGCGACGCGATCAACCATGCCGCAGCTGGCATCGCAGCACTCCACAACCTCAAGCTCGACTTCCGGTAAACGGAGCAGGCACCACGGTGCGGCACATCCCGGCCCGCATTACGTGATAGCTCATAGGCAGCCGCCCGCCCCGGCGCCGCGGCCGTCAGGCCATCGCCTTCGCCATCCTGCGCACGGCCTCCGTGATCACCTCGGGCGAGGTCGCGAGATTCAGCCGTACGTGGCCGGTGCCGCCCGTGCCGAAGTCCGTCCCGGAGTTGAGCGCCACCCGGCCGCGTTCCAGGAAGACCTGCCCCGGGTCGTCCGGCAGGCCGAGTGCCCGGCAGTCGAGCCAGGCGAGGTAGGTGGCCTCGCTCGGCCGGTACCCGATCGCGGGCAGCTGCTCGGCGAGGAGTCCGGCGAGCAGGCGCCGGTTGTCGTCGAGTCCGGCCAGCAGCGCGTCCAGCCAGGCGGTGCCCTCGCGCAGGGCGGCGGTGTGGGCGAGCACGCCGACATGGCTCGGGCCGTGGCTCACCTCCTCGGGCAGCCGGGCCAGGTCGGCGGCGGCCGCGGGGCCCGCCACGGCCAGGGCGGCCTTGAGCCCGGCGAGGTTCCAGCCCTTGGAGGCCGACATCAGCGACAGACCGTTCTCGCCGCCCGGCACGCTCAGGTACGGCACGAAGTCCACGCCCTCGACGACCAGCGGGGCGTGGATCTCGTCGGCGACGACGCGCACCCCGTACCGCTCGGCGAGCGCGGCCACGGCGGTGAGCTCGCCGGCGGTGTGCACCGTGCCGGTCGGGTTGTGCGGGCTGCACAGCAGATACGCGGCGGGCCTGCCGCCGGCCACGGCCCGCCGGAAGGTCTCCTCCAGCGCGCCGAGGTCCAGCCGCAGGTCCGGGCCGAGCGGAGCCTCGCACAGGCGCCGGTCCATGTGGCCGACGAACTGGAAGAACGGCGGATAGACGGGCGGGGTGACGACGACGGCGTCACCCGGCCCGGTCACCAGCCGCAGCATCTCCACCACGCCCAGCATCACGTCCGGCACGATCGCGGTGCGCTCCACCGCGAGTCCTTCCCAGCCCCACCGCGCCGCGGCGAAGGCGGCGAGCGCCTCGGCGTAGGCGGTGCCCGCGGGGTAGCCGGTGTCGCCCAGTTCCATCGCGTCGGTGACGGCGCGCACGACCGGCTCGGCGAGCGGCACGTCCATCTCGGCCACCCACAGCGGCAGCACGTCCTGCGGGTACGTGCGCCACTTCATGCTCGTACGACGTCGCAGGCGGTCGAGGGCGAGTGCGCGCAGGGGGTTCGGCTCGGCGGGCGTGACGTGCGGGATGCGTGTCATGGGGCACAAGATAGGCCGCTGCACGGTGTGCCGGAACGACGCCTCGGGGGCACGGGCGCGGAACCCGGGCGTTCGGCTCCGATCATGTGCGCGGTGAACATCCGCCGGTCGGCGTACGTATGGGAGTCAGGGCGCTCGACGACCGGAGGGCCCCGCGGTGTGACCACCGCGCGTTCGGGGTTCGGGAGCCATGCATGAGGCACGCACGACGACGGGTCGTCCGGCGGGCGACACAACTGACGGCCGTCGGCGGACTCCTCCTGGGAGGGGTGATGGTGACGCAGGCCATGGCGAGCGAGAAGCCGGCCGTGACCGCCGTCCCGCGCAGCTCCGCGCAGTCGGTCGCGGACACCGGGTCGCAGCTCGTGTCGCGGCTGGGCACCGCCCGTACGGCGGGCAGTTGGATCGGCGCGGACGGCAAGCCGGTCGTGGCGGTCACCGACGAGGACGCGGCGGCCGAGGTCCGCAAGGCGGGTGCCGAGGCCAAGATGGTCGGGCACAGCATGAACGAGCTGAAGTCGGCCACGACGGCGCTGCGTTCGGCGCCGCGGGTGGCGGGCACGGCGTGGTCGGTGGACCCCCGCACGAACCAGGTCGTGGTGCTGGCCGACCGCACGGTCTCCGCGGCCGACTGGTCGGCGATGACCCAGGTGGCGGGGAAGATCGGCAGTTTCGTGCGGATGGAGCGCACCGGCGGCTCGTTCACCACGCGGCTCAACGGCGCCCAGCCGATCCTGTCGACCGGGGGCCGCTGCTCGGCGGGCTTCAACGTGACCAACGGGCAGAGCGACTTCATCCTCACCGCCGGTCACTGCGGGCCCACCGGTTCGCTGTGGTTCGCCGACAACCAGGCCACCCAGCAGGTCGGCAGGACGGTGAACAGCTCGTTCCCCGGCGCCGACTTCTCGCTGGTGCAGTACGCGAGCGGCCGGGCGGGCGGCGGTGCCGACATCGTGGCCATCGGCAACGGCAACGGGGTGCGGATCACGGGCGCGGCCGATCCGACCGTCGGGCAGCGGGTGTTCCGCAGCGGCAGCACCAGCGGGCTGCACGACGGGACGGTGACCTCGCTCAACGCTACGGTCAACTACCCCGAGGGCACGGTCACGGGTCTGATCGAGACGAACGTGTGCGCCGAACCCGGCGACAGCGGCGGGCCGTTGTTCTCCGAGGGGATCGCGCTCGGCGTGACCTCGGGCGGCAGCGGTGACTGCACCACCGGCGGCACCACGTTCTTCCAGCCGGTGACCAGGGCGCTGTCGGGGCTGGGGGTGCAGCTGATCGTGTCGACGCAGGCCGCAGGTCAGGGGGGCGCGCCCTCGTCGGCCGCCTCCTCGGCCCCGTCCGGTTCCGCCACGCACAGCGCGATCGCCCCGAGCGCCGCCTCGCCGGGGTCGACGGCTCCGGTGACGGGCGGCACGTCGGACTCGACGCTGCTGTCGGTGCTCACGGACCCGGACAACCTCGGCCCGGGCGTACTGGTGATCGCGGTGAGTCTGATCGCGCTGTTCGCGACCCGCTACATCCGCGCGGAGCAGGACCGCAAGGCGTATCAGCGGTACTACTCGGCGACGTGGGGATGATGGCCCGTCCCGGCACGAGCGGGACGGGGTGACGCGGTGGCCACGGCATCGACGGGATGCCGTGGCGCGGGGAAGCCGGTGGGAGAAGGACACCCGCGTGGTCGCGGTGCGCCGTCCGGCGGGGGACGGCTCTCAGGCCGCCTGTTGCGACTGCGGGGCCGCGGCGGCCCACTCCAGGACGAGCCGCCGGTATTCCTCGCGCTGCTCGCCGCTCAGTGTCCCGCCCGACCGCAGCCACAGGGCCCGGATCTCCTCGTTGACCTCCGCCGCCGATCGGTCGGATACGGGTTCAACACTGGTGGACATACCGTGAAGCATACGACGCACCGCGTGAAGGCCATGTGAGTAATCAGGAACATATCGGACATACGAGACAGTGTTGCTGATCACGTCCATCCGGCTGAACCCGGACCGGGGTTCGGCGACCGAGGGTCCGCCCGCATGTCGATTCGCACCGACAACCACCGCATCACGTCATAATTGTGCCGCTCCCGCGGTGAGCACGTTCCTCTCCTAGTGTCCTAGTGAAAGGCACGCACTCCATGACGTTCTCGCTCGGCATCGTCGGCGCCGGCCAGTTCTCCGGCCGGTTCGCCCTGCTGTTCCAGGCCCACCCCGGTATCGACGACGTCTATGTCACCGACCTCCTGCCCGAGCGGGCCGAACGACTCGCCGCCGCCCAGCAACTCGCGGGCACCTTCCCCTCGTACGAGGCCATGCTGGAGTCGCCGGCCGTCGACGCGGTCGCGGTCTTCACCCAGCGCTGGACGCACGGCCCCCTGGTGCTCCAGGGACTGCGGGCCGGCAAGCACGTGTACTCCGCCGTCCCGATGGCGGTCACCGTGGAGGAGATCGCGGACATCGTCGACGCGGTCCGCACCACCGGACTGACGTACATGATGGGCGAGACCAGCCAGTACCACCCGGCGACCGTGCACGCCCGCAACCGGATCGCCGAAGGCGCCTTCGGACGGCTCTTCTACGCCGAGGGCGACTACGTCCACGACATGGACCTGGGGTTCTACGACGCCTACCGCTACAGCGGGGGCGAGAACTGGAAGGCGACCGCCAGCTATCCGCCGCTGCTCTACCCGACGCACTCGGTGGGCGGGGTGCTCGGCGCCTGGCGGACGCACGCGGTGAGCGTGTCCGCGATCGGGGTGGCCGACGAGCGCCAGGACGGTGTGTTCGACAAGGAGATCAGCCAGTTCGGCAACGACCTCTCCAACGCCACCGCCCTGTTCGCCGTGGCCGGCGGCGGCTCGTTCCGCACGAACGAGTTCCGGCGGGTCGGCTACCCCTCGCACATCAGGGAGTCGCGCTTCCGCTTCTTCGGCACGGAGGCCAGCATGGAACAGCTGGCCACGGTCGCGCTGTGGCAGGACAAGAAGGGGGTGCAGGACATCAGCGACCTGCTGGAGCCCAGGCCCACCGTCGCCCCCGACGACCCGTCGATCCAGCACATCGCCCCGGAGCTGCGGGCCGCCTTCACCTCGGGCTCGGCGCCGGTGCACGACCGCTCCCGGCTGCCGCGGGTGTTCGACACCCTGCACAACGGCCACGAGGGCAGCCACCACTTCCTGGTGGACGACTTCGTGACCGCCGTGGAGAGCCGCACCCTGCCGTCCGTGAACGCGTGGGTGGCGGCCCGCTACACCCTGCCGGGCATCATCGCGCACGACTCCGCGCGGCAGGGCGGGACGCGGCTCGACATCCCGGACTTCGGGGACGCGCCCGAGGTCTGACCGGCCCGGCGGGCCGGGTGTCTCGTCAGGTGCCCGGCTTGCGGCCGTACACGAAGACGTCGTCGCCGGTCTTCAGCAGCGACCAGTACTTCTTGGCGTCGGTCTTCGTCATGTTGACGCAGCCGTGCGAGCCAGGCGGGTTCCACATGCTCAGGCCGACGGAGTGGAAGGCCTGACCGCCGTCGAAGAACTGGCTGTAGGGCATGGACACGTTGTAGATGTTGGAGACGTGGTCGATGTCGCGCCAGTAGATCTTCTTCAGGCCGGTACGGGTCTCGTACCCGTTGCGACCGGTGCGCACCGGGACGGGTCCGTAGACGAGCCGGGAGCCGTCCTGGATCCAGCTGAGCTGGAGCGTGAGGTTCACGCAGGCGATACGGCCCTTGTTCGTCGGACACTTGCCGGCCGCGTTGGGCTTCTTACCCACGGCCTTCTGCTTGTTCATCAGGTCCATCACGCCCCAGGTCACCGACCCGGCGTAGCCGATGTTCGGCGTGATGCCGTGCTTGGTCTGGAAGGCCTGGATGGCCTTGCAGTCGGCGGCGGACTGCCTGCCGTCCACGGGACGGCCGAGGAACTTCTCCACCTGCTTCTGGTAGGGCCCCGCCTGCGTCGTGCAGCTCGCGGCCTGGGCCGGTGCGGCGGTGACCGCGAGTGTGAGCGGGGCCACCAGCGCGGTGATCCCGAGCGCGACGGCGCCCCGTCTGTGCATGTCCCCCATGGCGGACTCCCTCTCGTACGTCCTGCGATCTCAGTTGCCTAGACCGGCCGTACGAGAGGAAAGTTGCACGGCCGACCGCGCCGGGACACAACGGTTACACGCCGGGTGCCGCCGGACGTACGCCGGTTGCTCCCCACTCCCCGCGGCCCCCCTTGGCCGCGTGGAAACCGGTGTTGACCGCCGTGAGGCCGCCGTCGACCGTGAGGGCGGTCCCGGTGATCCAGGCCGCGTCCCGGGACGCGAGGAAGGCGACGGCGGCGGCGATGTCCTCGGGCTCGCCGACGCGGCCCAGCGGGTACAGCCCGCCGATCTCCTCCAGTTCGGCCTCCTGCCCCTCCCACGCGGTGGTGCGTACGGTGCCGGGGACGACCATGTTGACCCGCACCCCGCGGCCGGCCGCGTGCCCGGCGAGGGTGCGGGTCAGCGATCCCAGGCCCGCCTTGGCGGCGCTGTAGGCGTGATTGCCGAAGTCCTGGAGGCCGTTGACCGAGCCGACGCTGACGACGGCGCCGCGGCCCGACGCCGCGAGGTGCGGCAGGGCCGCCCGGCAGCAGCGGTAGGCGCCGGTCAGGGTGAGGTCGAGGTCGTGGGCCCACACCTCGTCCGGTTCGTCCTCGAAGCGGGCCGCGTCCGGGGTGCAGCCGTAGGCGTTGTTGACCAGGACGTCGAGTGCGCCGAAGGTGTCGACGGCGTGGCCGACCGCTCGCTCCACGGAGGTGCGGTCCGCCACGTCGCAGCCGAACGCCTCGGCGCCCAGGCCCTGTTCGCGCAGTGCCGCCGCGGTCCGCTCGGCCGCGGGCAGATCCACGTCGGTCACCAGGACCCGCGCGCCCTCCCGGGCGAGCCGCCCGGCGGTGGCGGCGCCGATGCCGCGGGCGGCGGCGGTGACGAGGACGGCGTACCCCTGGAACCGTGTGCTCTCGAATCGCGGGCTGTCGGGTCGTGGGCTCTCGGATCGTGTCATGGCCTACCGATACCCGGTCACGTCCGCCGGCTTGCCCCGGTCCTGCACCTCGGTCAGATAGCGCCAGGCGTCCGGGCGGCTGCCGTCGAGGTCGGTGAAGCCGTACTCCCGGGCCAGGCCGCCGCTGGAGAGGGAACGGCCGTTGAAGCGGGCCACCTCGGGATCGGCGGCGAGGGCGGCGACGGCACGGCCCACGTAGTGCGGTGTCTCCGAGATCGCGAAGTGCGGCTCGCGGTCGAGGGCGTCGCGCCAGTTGTCCTCGCGCACCCCGAACGCGTCGAGCATGATCTCCGAGCGCATCCAGCCGGGGGTGAGCGCGACGGCGGTGGCGCCGCGTGGGCCGAGTTCGTGGCCGAGGGCGAAGGCCATGCGCAGGACGGACGCCTTGGCGAGGTCGTAGAAGAGGTTGACCCGGTAGGTGTCGCGGTTGTACTCGGCGGTTCCGTCCGTCATCTCCACCACCAGTCCGCCGGTCCCCTCCAGCAACAGGGGCAGGGCGTGGTGGCTGGTGATCGCGTGGGTCTCGACGGCGAGGCGGAGCAGCGTGAGTCCGTTGTCGAGGTCGTGCTCCCAGACCGGGGTGTCCCACTCGAAGAGCTTCTCGCCGCCCCAGATGTCGTTGACGAGGACGTCCAGGCGGCCCTGTTCCCGCGCGATACGGTCCACGAGCGTACGGACCTCGGCCGGGACGAGATGGTCGGTGGGTACGGCGATGCCGCGGCCGCCCGCCGCGGTGACCTGGTCGGCGGTGTCCTCGATGGTCTCGGGGCGGTCGTACGCGGAGCGGCGGGCGCGGGTGCTGCGTCCGGTGACGTAGACCGTGGCGCCGGCCGCGCCGAGTTCCACCGCGATCCCGCGTCCCGCTCCGCGCGTGGCCCCTGCGACCAGGGCGACCTTGCCCGCCAGTGGTCCGGACATGTCCGACCTCCCGTACCCGTACGACCGATGTCGTCTTCGAGGGTGCCGGGTGAACCGGACATCTTCTGTCGCCTTTGGCGTGGTGTCCGTCGTCACGCCCGGCCGGTCACCCGGCCGGGCGCGAGGCGGTGCCGGTCGTTGCTCAGTGGCCGCGCGCGATCCATTCCTCCAGGTGCGGGGCCTCGGCGCCGATGGTCGTCGGGTCGCCGTGGCCGGTGAGCACCTTGGTCTCCGGCGGCAGGGTCAGCAGGCGGTCGCGGATCGAGTCGATGATCGTCGGGAAGTGGGAGTAGGAGCGGCCGGTCGCGCCGGGGCCGCCGTGGAAGAGGGTGTCACCGGTGAAGACCGTGGCCAGCCCTGGTTCGTACAGGCAGACCGCGCCGGGCGCGTGGCCCGGGGTGTGCAGGACGGTCAGGTCGGCGCCCGCGGTCTCGATGACCTGGCCGTCGGCGAGATGGGCGTCGGGCTCGCGGTCCGGGTGGGTCTGGTGCCAGAGCGGCAGGTCGTCGGGGTGCAGCCAGATGGTGGCGCCGGTCAGGTCCGCGAGGGCGGGCGCGGCGCCGATGTGGTCGTTGTGGGCGTGGGTGCAGATGATGGCCGTCAGGCGGCGCTCGCCGACGGCCTCGGCGATCGCCTCGGCGTCGTGCGCGGCGTCGATGACGACGACCTCGCGCTCGTCGCCGACGATCCACACGTTGTTCTCGACGTCCCAGGTGCCGCCGTCGAGGGTGAACTTCCCGGGGACGACGAGGCGTTCGATGCGTACGGTCATCAGAGCACCACCACCGAGCGCAGGACGTCGCCCTGGTGCATGCGCTCGAACGCCTTCTCCACCTCGTCGAGCTGGATGGTCTCGGTCACGAACGCGTCCAGGTTCAGGCGGCCTTGCAGATGCAGGTCGATCAGCATGGGGAAGTCCCGGGAGGGCAGGCAGTCGCCGTACCAGGAGGACTTCAGGGCTCCGCCGCGGCCGAAGACGTCCAGCAGCGGCAGTTCGAGCTTCATCTCCGGGGTCGGTACGCCGACCAGGACGACCGTGCCGGCCAGGTCGCGTGCGTAGAAGGCCTGCTTGTACGTCTCCGGGCGGCCGACCGCCTCGATGACGACGTCGGCGCCGAAGCCACCGGTCAGTTCGCGGATCGCCTCGACGGGGTCGGTGTCCTTGGAGTTGACGGTGTGGGTGGCACCGAACGTGCGGGCCATGGCCAGTTTGCGGTCATCGATGTCGACGGCGATGATCTTCGCCGCGCCGGCCAGGTTCGCGCCGGCCACGGCCGCGTCCCCGACCCCGCCGCAGCCGATGACGGCGACCGTGTCGCCGCGGCCGACGTCGCCCGTGTTGATCGCGGCGCCGATGCCCGCCATCACCCCGCAGCCCAGCAGCCCGGCGACCGCCGGGGAGACCGCCGGGTCGACCTTGGTGCACTGGCCGGCCGCGACCAGGGTCTTCTCGGCGAAGGCGCCGATGCCCAGGGCCGGGGAGAGCTCCTGGCCGGTCGAGGCGAGCGTCATCTTCTGCTTCGCGTTGTGGGTGTCGAAGCAGTACCAGGGCCGGCCCCGCAGACAGGCCCGGCAACGGCCGCACACCGCACGCCAGTTGAGGATCACGAAGTCACCGGGCTCGACGTCGGTGACGCCCTCGCCGACCGACTCCACGACGCCGGCCGCCTCGTGGCCCAGCAGGAACGGGAAGTCGTCGCTGATTCCGCCCTGCTTGTAGTGCAGGTCGGTATGGCAGACACCGCAGGCCTGGACGCGCACGACGGCCTCCCCGGGCCCCGGGTCCGGCACGACGATCGTCTCGATCCGCACCGGCTCGTTCCTGCCCGGTGCGATCACGCCGCGTACTTCCTGCGCCATGGTGCTCAGCCCTTTCCTCGACGGGGATCCGTCCCGGTCCGACCCTACGCGTCACCGATCGGTGGTGGCACGCCTCCACGACGGCCGAGCCGATGTCCACGACGCCCGCACCCTCGTCCATGACGACCGCTCCCCCGTCCCCCTTGATCAAAATACCCCCGGGGGTACCTCTGCTACGGTGATAGACATACCCCGGGGGGTAATTTCCAGCGTGTTCGACACGAGAGGAGAGCTGCCGTGTACTTCGTCGACACGATCGACGTGCCGGGGCTCGGCAACCGCGGCTACCTGGCGGGCGGGGCGCACGGCGCCGTGGCCGTCGATCCACCGAGGGACATCGACCGGGTGCTCGCGGCCGCCGCACGGCGGGACGTGCGGGTGACGCACGTCGTCGAGACCCACGTCCACAACGACTACGTGACCGGAGGCCCGGAGCTCGCCCGGATCACCGGCGCCGCGTACCTGGTGCCGGCCGCGGCCCGGATCGACCACCCGCACACCCCCGTCTCGGACGGCGACGTCGTGGAGGTCGCGGACGGCCTGGCACTGCGCGCGCTCGCCACCCCCGGCCACACCCCGCACCACACCTCCTACGTCCTGGAGGAGGCCGGACACGCGGTGGCCGTCTTCACCGGCGGTTCGCTGCTGATCGGCACCGTCGGCCGTCCCGACCTGGTGGAACCCCGGCTGACCGCGCGGCTGGCGCGGGCCCAGTACGACTCCGCGCACCGGCTGGCCGCCGGTCTGCCGGACGACACCGCGGTCCTGCCCACCCACGGCTTCGGCAGCTTCTGCTCCGCCTCGCAGGCCGAGGGCGGGGCGACGACCACCATCGGCCGGGAGCGCGCCGCGAACGAGGCGCTGGTCAAGGACGTCGACACCTTCGTCGCCGATCTGCTCGCCGGGCTGGAGGACGTGCCCGCGTACTACGCGCACATGGCCCCGCTGAACACGCGGGGCCCCGCTCCGGTGGACCTCACCCCGCCGCGCCGGGCCGACGCCGAGGAGATCGCCGCCCGGCTGGCCGCCGGGGAGTGGGTGGTCGACCTGCGCAACCGGGTCGCGTTCGCCGACGGGCACGTCGACGGCTCGCTGAACTTCGCGGCGGAGGGACAGCTCGCCACGTATCTGGCCTGGCTGCTGCCCTGGGGCAGGCCGGTCACCCTGCTCGCCGAGTCGGCCGGGCAGCTCGCCGCCGCCCAGCGCGAACTGGTCCGGGTCGGCATCGACCGGCCGGCCGCGGCCGCGACCGGCTCCCCCGCCCAGTGGGTGCGCCCCGGCGATCGGCCGCGGGCCTTCCCGCGGGCCGACTTCGCCGCGCTCGCCGCCGAGACCGCACGCGCGGGCGCCCCGGTCGTGATCCTCGACGTGCGGCGCGACTCCGAACGCACGGCCGGGCACATCGCGGGCTCGGTGCACATACCGCTGCACCGGCTGCGCGACCGGCTCACGGAGATACCGGACGGCACGGTGTGGGTGCACTGCGCCGGCGGTACCCGGGCCGCGATCGCGACCTCGCTGCTGGACGCGGCGGGCCGGGACGTCGTCGCCGTCGACGACGGCTTCGACTCGGCAGACGCGGCCGGGCTCCCGATCGCCCGCGCCACCGAGGCCGACGCCCGGCACCGGCCGGCGCCGTGACCGCGCTCGTCCTCGCCCTCGTCGCCGGCGCCGTCACCGGCATCGCGCTGGGCGCGCTGGGCGGCGGCGGCAGCATGCTGGCCGTACCGGCGCTGATCTACCTGCTCGGTTCCACCCCGGCCGCGGCCACCACCGCGAGCCTCGTCGTCGTCTCCGTCACCTCCGTCACCGCACTGGCCGCGCACGCGCGGGCCGGCGCCGTGCACTGGCGGGCCGGCGCGCTGTTCGCCGCGGCGGGACTCGTGCCCGCCGCCGCGGGCGGGGCGCTCTCCACGCGCCTGCCGTCGGCCCTGCTCACCGGCGCTTTCGCGGTGATCGCCGGGATCGCGGCGCTGCGGATGCTGCGCCCCGCGGCCTCGGCCCGCGACGGCTCCGAGGTACGTCCGCTGCGGGTCGCCGGAGCCGGGGCGGGGCTCGGTGCGGTGACCGGGGTGCTGGGGG
>NZ_VJZD01000429.1 GCF_009377175.1 Streptomyces adustus | reverse complement strand
CTGTCTGGCGTACTCCGCCAGGCCCTCGACCGTGACGACGTCGCGGCCCTCGACCTGGCCGGCCGCCACCAGACAGGAGCACACCGGCACACCGTCGAGGCGGACGGTGCAGGAGCCGCACTCGCCCTGCTCGCAGGCGTTCTTGGAGCCGGGCAGCCCCATGCGCTCGCGCAGGACGTACAGCAGGCTCTCGCCCTCCCATACGTCGTCGGCCTCCTGCGGGCAGCCGTTGACGGTGAAACTGACGCGCATTACGCGACTCCCTCCGTGCGGGCGGCGGTGCCGCGGTAGGACTCCCAGGTCCAGGTCAGCGTGCGGCGGGCCATCACGCCGACCGCGTGTCTGCGGTAGCCCGCGGTGCCCCGGACGTCGTCGATCGGGTTGCAGGCTGCGGCGCACAGGTCGGCGAACTGCTTGGCCACCGACGGAGTGATGATCTTCCCGTTGTCCCAGAAGCCGCCCTCGTCGAGCGCCGCGGTCAGGAACTCCTCCGCCACCCTGGCCCGGATCGGGGTGGGGGCGGCGGAACCGATGCCGGTGCGCACCGTGCGGGTCTCGGGGTGCAGGGCCAAACCGAAGGCGCAGACCGCGATGACCATGGCGTTGCGGGTGCCGACCTTGGAGAACTGCTGGGGCCCGTCTGCCTTCGCGACATGGACGGCGCGGATCAGTTCGTCGGCGGCGAGCGCGTTGCGCTTCACGCCGGTGTAGAACGCGTCGATCGGGATCATGCGCGTGCCGCGCACCGACGCGACCTCGACCTCGGCTCCGGCGGCCAGCAGGGCCGGGTGGGCGTCGCCCGCCGGGGAGGCGGTGCCGAGGTTGCCGCCGACGCCGCCGCGGTTGCGGATCTGCGGGGAGGCGACCGTGTGCGAGGCGAGGGCCAGGCCGGGCAGCTCGCCGCGCAGGTTCTCCATGATCTTCGTGTAGGGGACCGAGGCGCCCAGCCGCACGGACCGCTCGCCGACCTCCCACTCGTAGAGTTCTCCGACACGGTTGAGGTCGAGCAGCTGTTCGGGCCGCCGGTGGTCGAAGTTGATCTCGACCATCACGTCGGTGCCGCCCGCGATCGGCACGGCGCCGGGGTGCTCGGCCTTGGCGGCGAGCGCCTCCTCCCAGCTGGCGGGGCGAAGGAAGTCCATGACCGGCTCTCTTCTTCGTCTCGTGAGTGTTCGTCTCGCGAGTCTTCGTCTCGTGAGTCGTCCGGATCCGAGCCGGTCAGGGTGCGGCGGGCCAGGCTCGTTCCTGTGCTGTTTACGCGAAGTGGGCTCAGTACACCGCCCGGTACTCCAGTGGGGTCAGTCACGGAAACCATGAAGGAGTTGGCTGGCCAGCACGGGCATCTTGTAGATTCGTATGAACGGAGGCCATCAGTAACCTCCGGGTTTTCCTGTGGAAACGTGAGACGCGCCCCGCCATCCCCGGGACGACCTGCTCCCGCGCCGAGAACCCTCTCGCCGGGCTCTCACCACAAACGCCTTCAGATTCATCGTAGATTTCGAGACAAGGAACGGCGGCGACGAGAATGCGGCTGCGCGCACTGCTGGACACCGATGCGCTGGGGCTGCGGCTGCTCGGCGGCGAGGACGAGCTGGACCGCACCGTGCAGGGTGTGATGACCACCGACCTCAGGGATCCCAGCCGCTATCTGGCCGGCGGTGAGCTGGTGCTGACGGGACTGGCCTGGCGCCGGGACGCCGAGGACTCGGAACCGTTCGTACGGACCCTGGCGGGGGCCGGGGTGGCGGGCGTCGCGGCCGGTACCGCGGAGTTCGGGTACGTGCCCGAGGACTTGGTCGTGGCCTGCGCCCGGCACCGGATGCCGCTGTTCGCGGTGCACGAGTCGGTTGCGTTCGCGACGATCACCGAGCATGTGGTGCGGCAGGTGTCCGGCGAGCGCGCCGGGGACCTCGCGGCCGTGGTCGACCGGCACCGCAGGCTGATGACCTCGGGCCCGACGGGCGGTGGCCCGGACGTGGTCCTGGACCTGCTGCGCTCGGACCTGGACCTGCGGGCCTGGGTCCTCTCCCCCGCCGGCCGGCTGATCGCGGGCCCGAAGGCGGCGGGCCCGGAGCTGCCCGCCGAGGTGTGCGCCCGGCTCGCGGCGGAACACCTGGCAGCCGCCCGCGCCGGCCGGCACACCCCGCACCGGGTGGCGGTCGGCTCCGCCACCTACTCGCTGTTCCCGATCCGCGGCGGCGGCCGCTCGGCACAGGGCTCCCGGGACGTGCGCGAGAACGTGCTGTCCGACTGGCTGCTGGCGGTGGAGGCGGACGCCGGGGACTGGCCCGAGGAGCGGCTCGACCTGCTCCAGGGCGTCACCCAGCTGATCGCGGTCGAGCGGGACCGGCGGGAGACGGCGCGCACGGTCCGGCGGCGACTGGCCCAGGAGATCCTCGAACTGGTGCAGACGGGCGCCGCGCCCGCCGAGCTGGCGGCGCGGCTGCGGGTCGCCGCCCCGGTGCTGCTGCCGGGCCTGGGGGCGGCCCCGCACTGGCAGGTGGTCGTGGCCCGGGTCGAGTGGGAGGGCGGCACCGTCGACGGCGGTCAGGCCGCCCAGTCGCTGCTGGAGGAGATCCTGGTCGACCCGCTCGCCACCGGTGCCGAGCCCTCCGACCGCATCGCCGTCGCCCACACCGGTGACGAGGCGGTCGCGCTCGTACCGCTGTCGGCCCTGCCGGGCGGGGACGACGGCACGGAGACGGGCATCGTCGCCGACACCCTCCTGGAGTCCGTACGGGACCCGCTGTCGGCCGGCCTGAACGACGACGGGCGGCTCACGCTCGGCGTCAGCGCGGCCGTGCACTCGGCGGAGGGGCTGCGCGGGGCGCTGGAGGAGGCACGGCACGCCCGGCGGGTCGCCGCGGCCCGGCCGGGCCGGGTGTGCGCCGCGGGCCACCAGGAACTCGCCTCGCACGTGCTGCTGCTGCCGTTCGTGCCGGACGACGTCCGCCGGGCCTTCACCGCCCGTCTCCTGGACCCGCTGCGCGACTACGACCGGCGCCACCGCGCCGAGCTGATCCCCACCCTGGAGGCCTTCCTCGACTGCGACGGCTCCTGGACGCGGTGCGCGTCCCGGCTGCATCTGCACGTCAACACGCTGCGCTACCGGGTCGGGCGGATCGAGCAGTTGACGAGTCGTGACCTGTCCCGGCTGGAGGACAAGCTGGACTTCTTCCTGGCGCTGCGCATGAGCTGAGGTCACCCGGCCGTGGGACGGAAGGGGATCAAGTGTCCTCCGGCCCCCACGACTTTGTGAAAACCTTCACCAACCTCTTGGCCGGGCGCCGGGATTGGTGCTGGAATGCCGCCACCACTCACAGCTCGATGGCGTGCTCGGGGAGGGCAACGTGGCGCATACCGCCATGTCTGGTAACGGAACGACCGCTGGTGACGATCCCCTCCAGACCGCGGTATGGCGGTTGCGCTCACGCGCCTGCTGGACCGACGCCGCGGCCCTGCTCCCACCGGACAGCGCGGCCGCCGCGCTGCAACGGGCCGGGCTGCTGGTGGAGCGGTGCCTGTACACCGAGCAGGGCTGGCAGGACGCCGAGGACGCGCTGCGGACGGCCGAGGCGCTCGCGGCCGGCGACGAGGAGCGTGGCGCGGCCGCCTGCGAACGCGGCCAGCTCGCCTACGCGGCCACCCTGCACGGGGTGCGCGACCGGGCGGACGAGG
Organism: Streptomyces adustus; assembly: GCF_009377175.1. Taxonomy (GTDB): domain Bacteria; phylum Actinomycetota; class Actinomycetes; order Streptomycetales; family Streptomycetaceae; genus Streptomyces; species Streptomyces adustus. The sequence goes on along the minus strand of NZ_VJZD01000429.1, from coordinate 540 downwards.
CGCGGGCGGCGCTGGGGCGGGCAGCGGCGCTGATCCCGCCGGGGTCGGCGGGGCGGGCCCTGCTGGACTTCCGGCGCGGGCTGCTCGCCGAGAACCTGTCCCGTTCCCCGCAGGCGGCACGCGCCGCCTACCGCCGGGCCCACGCGGGCGCCGTCGCCCACTCCGACGCGCTGCTGCTGTCCTTCACCTGGCGTCATCTGGCGGGCCTCTCCCTGCGGGACGGCGAGCTGGCGGAGGCCCGGCACGGCTTCGCCGAGTCCCTGCGGATCCGCGAGGAGCTGGGCTACCTGGTCGGCACGGCGCCCGCGCTGGCCTCCCTGGCGGACGCGGAGTCCGAGCCGGAGGCCTCACGGCTGCGCGAGGAGGCCCGCCGCCTGTACCGCCTCCTGGGCGGCGTACCGACCTGGCTGTCCAGCCACCTCGCGCCGCTTCCCCCGGCGGCGACGGCGTAGCCCGACGGGGCCGAAGACACGGAAGCACGGAGGCACAGCGCCGGCACGGGGGCACGGGGGCACGGGGGCGTGCGACGCGGGCCGGTGG
>NZ_VJZD01000428.1 GCF_009377175.1 Streptomyces adustus | reverse complement strand
GACCGCCGACCGGGGCGGGACGGGGGGCGGGGACCCTGCCCCGCTGGGCGGTGTGGCCGGGAACCGGCTCCACGTACCAGGGAACGACCTGGCCGGTGTCGTCGAAGTACGTCTCGCTGCCGCGCAGCCAGGGCACCGGGCCCTGGCCGAAGGGGTCCGTCACCGCGTGCGCCAGTGCCCCCGACTCCCAGCGACGGATCTGCTCCGACCCCATGCTCGCTCCCCTCCCTCGCTCCCCCGTGGCCTTGTGCGGCGTCCGGCGCGCGGTGTACTGCGGCGCGCCTCGCGCGGTGCCGTGCGGCTGTGCGGCGTGCGGCTGTGCCGTGCTGTGCTGTGCGGCTGTGCTGTGCGGCTGTGCGACTCGGCCTGGCGCGGTGGGGGGCCCGGCCGGACACACGACGGATGCGTGGTCCGGCCGCGGTCGCGTACGGCTGCACGAGTGCACAGCCGTACGACTGTGTCGTCTGTCGTATGTCGGGCGCGCATGCCAAGAGCGCGTTCAGTCCCAGCACATCACATTACGCACCGATGCTGTCACTATTCGTTGCGAATTGGCCGAAAGTGGAATCCGGTGCTCCGGCAGGGATCATGCCCTTCCGCCATCACGCCGGACCGCCGTCCCGTCCCGCTGTCCGTCCGTCCGCCCGTCCGTCCGTCAGACGAGCCGTACCGGCTTCTCCGGCCGTATCCCGCACTCGACCAGCCAGGTCCGCAGCGGCACCGGGTCCCCGTCCTCTATGAGGCTCAGGACCTTCGGGGTCAGGTCGGTCGTGCGGATGCCGTCGATCAGCAGGGACGGGCCGTCCAGCCAGTCGAGTCCGGGGGCGGCGCCCGCGGTGTCCATCGCGGCGCAGCAGACCATCGCGGTGACGTGGTCGGCGAGGAGCTCCCGGGGGGTGCGCGGCGGCTGGAGAGGGAAGAGCGGGAGGGCGTCACCGTCCCAGAGGGCCGCGTCGGGGCCCTGGGCCGCACCCCCGGCAGCCGGCCCGCGGACCGTCGGGGCCGCGGCCTCCTCGCGGGCCAGCTCCGCGGTCAGCCCGCAGGCCAGCGCCATGCTGCGCTCGGTGCCGCCCTCCAGCGCGTCCTCGTCGGCGTCGGCGGCCATCGCCGCGTAGGGCTGGGGCAGGGGTTTCGGCAGGCTCGCCGTACCCACCCGGTCCGGGGCCGTCAGGTGGTCGAGCACGCGGGCCAGGGTGGGCCCGCCGGGGTGGGACGCGGTGCGGTCGGTGACGCGGCGCACGCCCAGGGTGTCCAGGACGCGGTGCAGCCGGGCGGCGTCCGCGCGCCACTTGCGGTCGACGACCTCGTCCGGATACTCCTGCCAGTCCACCGGGGCCCAGTCCGGACCGGGCTCGGCGGGACCGCCGTGGAAGAGCCGGGCGGCCAGCAGCGAGGCGGCCTCGTCCACCAGGCCGGGCTCTTCGAGCAGGTCGCAGGCGGGGCGCTCGCCCAGCCGGGAGGTGAAGCCCTCGGCCAGCCGGTCACGGCGGGACAGCTCGGTGAGGGCGGCCACCACCCCCGCGTCCAGCCGGGAGGGCCAGCGGCCCATCCGCCAGGCGGGCAGCGCGACCCGGGTCAGCAGCCGGTCCCAGCCCGCGTACGCGAGACCCACCTGCTCCTGGGCGACGATCCTGAGCCCGTAGTCCACAGCCTGTGCACGCTCGGCCGCGGCCGAGGCCACGCCGCGTTCCATCAGCGTGGCGTGCTCACGGCAGCCGCGCAGCAGCAGCCTGGCCACCCAGCCGAGGGTCGCGCACACCGCCCGCAGGGGCAGACATCGGCCGGGCGTGGAGGCGACGGCCACCGCCGCGTCCAGGCCGCGCACGAAACGGCGGGCGGCGGCTATGTCCGGGTGTGCCGACGGTCCCGTACCGGCGACGACGGGGGCGAGGACGGCGCGCAGTTCGCCCACCCGCATCCACCACAGGAACGGGGAGCCGATGACGAGCACGGTGGCGGCGGCGCGGCGCGGCGGCCTGCCCAGGCCGGTCATCTCGTCGCGGTCGTGGCCGTCCGGCGGGGACGGATCGTGCGGCGCGTGGGTGCGGTCCTCCAGCCAGCTGTCGCAGTCCGGGGTGAGCGCTATGGCCGAGGGCGCGGGGACGTCCAGGCGGTCGGCGAGGTCGCGCACCAGCCGGTACAGGTCGGGGGCGGACTCCTCGGCGATCGGGACGGTCGGGCTCACGGCGGGGCGGGCTCTGGCCACCACCAGGCCGATACCGACGGCGGCGAGCAGCACGACGACCGCGACCACCGTCACGATCCAGCGGGCGAGGTCCCAGCCCCGCCCCACCAGATGCCCGGTGGACCCGCCGGCCAGCAGCACCACCGCCACGGCCGCGGGCAGCAGGGCCACCGCCAGCGCCCGGCTCCTGACGCGCAGCACGGCCAGGGCCCTCGTCCGCGCGGCCTGCGCGCCCACCTCCACACCGATCCCGGTCACGTCCGGACTCACCCCCTCCCTGCTGACCTGGCTGTCCCGGTGGTCCCGGTTGTCCCGGTGGTCCCGGCTGTCCTGGCGAAGCTCACTCCCCCACTGTGGCACCCGCCGCCGACATCGCAATGCCGGTGGGCCAAGTGCCGGAATGCTTGCGCCGCACCCTAGTTGGGGCTCCGGTCCCCGTCAGCCGGATAGGGCATCGGTCACTCGATGGAATGGCTTTGGTCAGAGGTGGGCAACGCAAAGCAAAGATCGGGCCTCGGATATCTCCGGGGCCCGATCTTTGCGGAACACGAGGTCAGCGGGGTGGTCAGGCGCCCTGGGCCACCTTCGCCGCGATGTCCGTACGGTGCTGGGAACCGTCGAGTCCGATGCGGGAGACCGCCCGATAGGCGCGGTCGCGGGCCTCGGAGAGGTCCTGGCCGGTCGCGGTGACCGAGAGCACCCGGCCGCCCGCGCTGACCACGGCGTCGCCGTCGTGCCTGGTGCCCGCGTGCAGGACGTACGCGTGCGGCGCGTCCTGGGCGGCCACCTCGTCGAGGCCGGTGATCGGGTCGCCGGTGCGCGGGGTGTCGGGGTAGTTGTGCGAGGCGACGACCACGGTGACCGCGGCGTCGTCGCTCCAGCGCAGCGGGGCCAGGTCGTCGAGGGTGCCGTTCGCGGCGGCCAGCAGGACACCGGCCAGCGGGGTCCGCAGCCGGGCCAGCACGACCTGGGTCTCGGGGTCGCCGAACCGGGCGTTGAACTCGATGACCCGGACGCCTCGGCCGGTGATCGCGAGTCCGGCGTAGAGCAGGCCGGAGAACGGGGTGCCGCGGCGGCGCATCTCGTCGACGGTGGGCCTGAGGACGCTCTCCAGCACCTCCTCCACCAGCTTCGGGTCGGCCCACGGCAGCGGGGAGTACGCGCCCATGCCGCCGGTGTTCGGACCCTCGTCGCCGTCCAGCGCGCGCTTGAAGTCCTGGGCGGGCTGGAGCGGGACGACCGTCTCGCCGTCGGTGATCGCGAAGAGGGACACCTCGGGGCCGTCGAGGAACTCCTCGATGACCACCCGGTCGCAGGCGGCCGCGTGCGCCTTGGCCGCCTCCAGGTCGGAGGTCACCACGACGCCCTTGCCCGCGGCGAGGCCGTCGTCCTTGACGACGTAGGGGGCGCCGAAGGCGTCGAGGGCCTCGGCGACCTCGTCGGCGGTCGTGCAGACGTAGGAGCGCGCGGTGGGGACGCCCGCACACGCCATCACGTCCTTGGCGAAAGCCTTGGAGCCCTCCAGCTGCGCGGCCTCCCCTGACGGACCGAAGACCGGGATGCCGGCCGCGCGGACGGCGTCGGCGACACCGGCCACCAGCGGGGCCTCCGGGCCCACCACCACCAGCTCGGCGCCGAGCTCGCCGGCCAGCGCGGTCACGGCCGCGCCGTCCAGGGCGTCGACCTGGTGCAGCTCGGCGACCTCGGCGATGCCGGCATTGCCGGGGGCGCAGTGCAGCGCCGTGACGTCGGGGTCGAGGGACAGGGAGCGGCACAGGGCGTGTTCGCGGGCGCCGCTGCCGATGACAAGGACCTTCACGGGGTCAGCCTAACCGGCGCGGGAGCGAGCACTTTGTGCGGGCTTCCGAGACGGAGGGCGCGCGCCGCTTGTGGCTTCCTCCGAACCAGGGCCCGCAATCCGTCGCCCATCACGGCCCTGAACTGGGCTTATTCGTTGGAGATCTCTTCCACGACCGTCGCTCCGAGTTCCCGCACGATCAGTTCGTGCCCGGAGAGGGCCGACTCGTCGAGGTCGGGGTCGTCGTCCTCGGGGATGTCGTCCTCGGGGGCGACCGGGGGCGGCT
>NZ_VJZD01000427.1 GCF_009377175.1 Streptomyces adustus | reverse complement strand
TAGGCAGAGTCAGAGTTGTATAAGAGACAGCCTCACGACTTGCCGGGCAGGGCCGTGCTCTGTCGCTCCACCAGATGCGTGGCCAGCTCGATGCGCTGGGCACCCTTACCGGATTCATCCTGGTTGAACAGCATGCGCGACGCCTCCTCGGCCATCTGGCGAAGAGGCTGGTGCACCGTGGTCAGCGGCGGGCTTGACCACTGCGCGAGCGGCACGTCGTCGTAGCCGACCACCGACAGGTCTTGCGGTACGCGCAGTCCTTTGAGCCGGGCCGCCTCGAGCACGCCGAGCGCCTGGAGATCGCTGCCCGCGAAGATCGCCGTCGGCCGGTCCGGTTCGTCGAGCAGGCTCATCGCGTGCTCGAAGCCGCCCTGCACATGGAAATCGCCGAACCGTATCAGCCGCGGGTCCACGTCCAAGGCCGCCATCGCCAGGGCGGAGCGATAGCCGTCGAGGCGGGCGCGCGAGCACAGCATGTCCTTGGGTCCGGTGATGATCGCGACCCGCTTGTGGTTCAGTGCCGTGAGATGCCGAGTGGCCGCGAGACCGCCGGCCCAGTTCGCCGAGCCCACCGACGGCACATCGGGGTCGGGGTCGCCTGCGGGGTCGACGACCACGAAGGGAATGGCCGCTGACCTGAGCTGCCGTTTGACGTCCTGCGGAAGCGTGGAGAAGACCAGGACGACGCCCAGCGGCCTTCTTTGCAGCACTCCTTCGAGCCATTCCGGCCCGGGCGTGTGCCGTGTGCCGCTCACGGTGAGCACCACCGTCGCACGGTTCTCCCTCGCGACCTGCTCCACCCCCTTGACCAGCTCCATCGCCCAGATGCTGTCCAGCTCGTGGAACACGAGTTCAACAAGCCCGGGCCACGGTGCCGTCCGGGGGCGGCGGCGGTAGCCGTGGACCTCCAGCAGCCGCTCGACCTTGGCCCGGGTCGCACGGGACACGTCGGCACGGCCGTTGAGGACCTTCGAAACTGTCGGAAGCGAGACGCCCGAAAGTTTCGCGACCTCAGCCAGGGTCACCCGGCCGTGCGTCCCCTCGTAATTGCCCATGTGTGCAGGGTATAGGAACCGTCGCCGGTAACGGTTCAGACGCGTGCATGCATGACTGTTGACCGAGTCTCGGGCCTGACCTAATGTCCCCACCGCAGAGACTTTCGGTAATGAGGCCGAAACTTTCGAAAGGCGAACGATGAAGACACGCGCACGCTTGCCCAGACTGGTCGCCTGCGGTGCGACGCTTGCCCTGGCGTTGCCCCTGTCCGCCTGCGGCGCCGGCAACGGCCAAGCGTCGTCGGACGACGGCAAGATCCATGTTCTGGTCTACGGGGACGCCAGCAACAAGGTTGAAAAGCAGATAGTCAGCACGTTCAACAAGACGTCCGACGTCAAGGCTGTCCTCGACACCATCCCCGGTGCCGACTATCAGCAGAAGCTCCAGACGATCATCAACACCCCGCAGGCGCCGGACATCTTCTTCAACTGGGGCGGCGGCAGCATCCAGCCGTTCGTCAAGGCCGACCTGCTGCTGCCGCTGGACGATTTCATCAAGAAGAACCCGGATCTGGACAACAAGTTCCTCCCGTCGGTCTTCAACAGCGCAGTGGTCGACGGCAAGCCCTACGGCGTGCCGATGCGTGGCACCCAGCCCGTCCTGCTGTTCCACAACAAGAAGGTCCTCGACCAGGCGGGAATCAAGCCGCCCCAGACCTGGGACGAGCTGCTCGCCGCGGTCAAGAAGCTCAAGGCCGAAGGTGTCACGCCCATCGCCCTGGGCGGGGGTGACAGATGGCCGACCCTCATGTGGTTCGAGTACCTCTACGACCGCGTCGCCGGACCGGGCCTGTTCCAGAAGGCCATCAAGGGCGACAAGTCGGTGTGGGAGAGCGCCGACAGCAAGAAGGCACTGAGCATGCTCAGGGACCTCGTGGACGCCGGCGCCTTCGGGAAGAACTACGACTCGGTGAAGTACACCAACGGCGCCTCACCGGCACTGCTGGCGTCCGGCAAGGCCGGCTTCGAGCTCATGGGCTCGTGGTACTACGCCCAGCAGCAGACGGACGCCAAGGACTTCGCGGAGAAGGACCTCGGTTACACCACGTTCCCGGCCATTTCCGGCGGCAAGGGCGACGCTGCGAACGTCGTCGGGAACACCAACAACTTCTACTCGGTGCTGAAGAAGACCAAGCACCCCGAAGCCGTCGCCGAGTTCCTGAAGCTCATGTACTCGGATGAGTTCGTGAAGGCGCAGCTGGCCATCGGCAACCTGCCGACGACCACGAACACCTCGTCCTTCCTGGACTCCGCGGCCAATCCCGACTACTCGCGCTTCCAGTACGACCTGGTCGCGAAGGCCCCCGCGTTCCAGCTGTCCTGGGACCAGGCGTACCCGCCGTCGGCAGGCACCCCGATCCAGCAGGCCGTGCAGCAGTTCTTCAACGGTCAGATGGACGCGGACGGCTTCATCAAGGCCATGCAAGCACTTCCGAACGAATGATCGGCTCATGACGACACAGATCACGAGCACCCAGCCCGCCGCCAGGTCCCGCAAGGAGGCCCGGCGGCGGCCGGCCGGCTCGTCCGCAGCAAACGTGGGAAGGCCCGGCTTCACCTGGGCTCTGCCCGCCACCTTGTTCTTCGCTGTCTTCGCAATCGTTCCCCTGGTCATGGTTGCGGTGCTGTCCTTCATGAGCTGGAACGGGCTCGGATCGCCTCAGTTCGTCGGCACGGACAACTGGTCACGGCTTCTGGACGACCCTGTGATGCTCAAGAGCATCTGGGTGACCCTGCTCCTGACGGCACTCGGCATCCTCATTCAGACGCCGCTCAGCATTGTCCTGGGGGTCTGGGCCGCCGGCTACCAGCGCAATCGGGCCGTGCTGTCCGCCATCTACTTCGTCCCGCTGCTGCTGTCGGCCACCGCCGTTTCCGTCCTGTGGCGAGCGCTGCTCGACCCGAACTTCGGCATCCCTGCCGACGCCACCTGGCTTTTCGGCGACGGCAACCTGTTCGGCGAGCAGACCACGGCCATCGGGGTGCTGGCGTTCGTGAGCACCTGGCAGTTCACTCCCTTCCACACCCTGATCTACCAAGGTGCTGCCCGAGCCGTCCCACAGGTGCTCTACCAGGCCGCAGAGATCGACGGAGCAGGCCGCTACCGGCAGTTCTTCCACATCACGCTGCCGCAACTGCGCAACTCGATGATCACCTCGATGATCCTGATGACGGTCGGCGGTCTGACCACGTTCGAGACGGTCCTCATCCTCACGCAGGGAGGCCCCGGCACCGACACCACCATCAGCGCCTACTACATGTACGAAAAGGCCTTCAAGAGCTTCGATTTCGGTACCGGGTCCGCCATCGCCCTCACCCTGGTCGTCGCGTCGACCATCATCTCGCTCATCGTCGTCCGCGTGTCGGGCTACGACAAGATGCGCAGCTCCATGGAGGGTGTGTCATGAGGCGCCGTCCCAACTACCTGGCCGGCGTCGGCTCCGTCGTCTGGCTGTTCCTGGTCGGCCTGCCCCTGTACGTGATGCTCGCGGCGACCCTGCGCACCCGCGGCGACTACGCGCAGAACGGCCCGGTGTCGGTGCCTGACACCTTCACCTTCGACAACTACCTCAACGCCTTCGACTCAGGCTTCGGCCGATACTTCGTCAACACCATTGTCGTCACGGCAGCCGTGGTAGGCCTGGTGCTGGTACTGGTGCCGCCGCTCTCGTACGCCATCGTCCGCAGCCGCAGCAAAGTGACCTCGCTGGTCTTCCGCCTGTTCCTGCTGGGCCTTGCCATTCCGGCCCAGGCCGTCATCGTCCCGATGTTCTATCTCATCAGCCAAGCAGGGCTGTACGACAACCTGCTCGGCGTCATCCTGCCGACAGCCGCGTTCTGCCTGCCGATGTCGGCGCTGATCCTCAGCGGCGCCATGCGGGACATCTCTCCCGAACTGTTCGAGGCCATGGCCGTGGACGGTGCGACTCCGCGGCGCATGTTCTTCCAGTTGGTCGTACCACTGTCCCGTGGGGGCCTGTCCACGATCACCGTGTTCTCCGCGCTCCAGGCATGGAACGGCTTCCTCTTCCCGCTCGTGCTGACCCAGTCCGACTCCACCAAGGTGATCACGCTGGGTCTGTACAACTTCCAGACCGAACACGGCATCGACATCCCCGGCCTCCTCGGAGCCGTGATGCTGTCCATGCTGCCCGTCCTGCTCGTCTACCTGTTCGCCCGTCGCGCCCTGGTCCAGGGCCTGATGGGCGTCGGAGGAAAGTGACCGCCCCGTGGCCGTAGAGACCTCCCCCCAAAC
>NZ_VJZD01000426.1 GCF_009377175.1 Streptomyces adustus | reverse complement strand
CTCCCACCCGCCCCGACGACGAGGAACTTGACGAAGAACTGGTCGACCTCTGGGACCCCGTCACCGGCCCCGTCCCCGGCGGCACCAACCACGCTCCCGCAGACTGACGACGAAAGGCCCACCCCGCCGTGCCCGCCATGACCGTCATCTCCGCCACCGCTGTCCCCGATCACCTCCGCGGTGCTCTGACCCGCTGGCTCCTCGAAGTCACCCCCACCCTCTACATCGGCACGCTCTCCGCCCGCGTACGCACCGAACTCTGGAACAGCCTCACCTCCTGCCTCACCGACGGCAGCGCCGTCCTGGCCTACCCTGCAGCCAACGAACAGGGCTTCACCCTCCACACCGCTGGCCCCCAACGACGCGACCCCCTCGACTTCGACGGCCTCACCCTCATAGCCTTCCAACACGCCACCGCAAGTCAAGAAATCGCAAAGGGCCTATAGAACCGCAGGTCGCGAAGCGTTCTCTCCGCGCGAGCGGAGGTGTCCCGTACACGGCCGTACTCATCGGCCTGTACCTGGGGTTCTCTCCGCGCGAGCGGAGGTGTCCCGGCCGCTCAGGTGGTGCCGGGGGCCGGGGGTCTGTTCTCTCCGCGCGAGCGGAGGTGTCCCGCCGCCGGCCATCGGCCGCGCGGCAGCAACGACGTTCTCTCCGCGCGAGCGGAGGTGTCCCGGCCGGATGGGACGGGATGGTCGACGGCATCGCGTTCTCTCCGCGCGAGCGGAGGTGTCCCGGTCTGGGACAACGTCAAGAAGGCGATCGGTACGTTCTCTCCGCGCGAGCGGAGGTGTCCCGCCATGGCCTGGCCAACCTTGTTGTCGGACCAGGTTCTCTCCGCGCGAGCGGAGGTGTCCCGGCTGCCGTGTCGAAACCCCACGCCAACGTGGTGTTCTCTCCGCGCGAGCGGAGGTGACCCGCCCAAGCCGCCGGCGGTGACCACCCCCAAGGCGTTCTCTCCGCGCGAGCGGAGGTGTCCCGGCGTTCGGGTCGTCGTTTACGACGATCAACACGTTCTCTCCGCGCGAGCGGAGGTGTCCCGTACGGGCCGGTCGGGACCGCCGCGCTGGACACCGTGCACCCTGATGCCCCGCCGCCCAGCGGGCAGCCGTAGGCAGGTCTGGGTCGGACTCGGCTGTGGGGGTGTTGGTTTCGCAGCGTTCGCTGTCGTAGCGGTCCTGGCCGGCGCTGCCTGCACGCAGCGAACCCTGCCTGCCGCCTGTGCACCAGCGGCCCAGGTTGCGCCAGTTGCTGCGCGGTCTGCCTGAACGGTGAACGTTCAAGCTGCCGTAGGGCGCAGGCCGGTCCAGGCATCAGGCCGGAGTCTCGGCAGGCATGAAGAAGGGGCGCCCTGGGGGCGCCCCTTCTCGCGAACAGTGACGGTCGGTCCCGTACCAGGGGGACCGTGAGACGCGGATACCAAAGGGGTGTCAGCCCCTCTTGCCACTGGCCCGCATGGTGCCTCCCGCTCTCGATCGCTTGCCTCGGTGCCCGGTCCCTCTGGTGCAACTGACCTTGCCGCTCCGTGTCGGGTGGCCGCCTTGGCGTGCCAAAATCGTAGTACGGCGCGAGCTTACGACGCAACGGTGCTGCTTTTAGCGCCTGTTCACCCCCCGGCAGAGCCAGCACGAATGAGTCTTACAGCCAACTAACCCCTACGTTTACAGCGGTGTATGACCTACGCTTGTGCTGATGCTACGTAATTGACTATCTGGGCCAACGAGGGAACGTGGAAACTTCAGACGACTTTTGGCGGCGAAATGCTGAGAGTCCTCAAAGCAATGCTGAGGGTCCTCAAATCGAGCAGCGTCAGGCGGCGCAGCAGGCAAAGACTCGAGCCGGCGGTGCGCGCAGTGCTGCTGTCCGGTACCGCTTCATCGCCCGTGGCGGCCCTGAGGAAGACCCTCCGCCGCTGGCGAGGCTTCTGCGCGGAGGAGGAGGCAAGGGCGGTGCTGCCCGGCTGAGGCTGTACCTGTCGCTGTTGTGGCTGTCCCGCAACGACGACGCGCCTCGCTTTGAGTACCCGGCCCATCAGTGGGCCCGGCTGCTGGGTTTCGACAGCCCTGACACTGCGGGAGCCCGGCGGGTGCAGCAGGCCCTTCGCTGGCTCGATGAGCAGGCTTTCGTGCGCCTCCAGCACCGGCAGGGCGCATCGTCTGCGATCCACCTGCTCAGTGACGCAGGCACCGGCCGCCCCTACCAGGCACCCGGCCTCGCCATGAAACGCCTGGCCGTCAAGGCGCAGAGGGAAGAACACCTCTACGTGCAGCTGCCCGCGGGACTGTGGACCAAGGGCTGGATCAGCGACCTGTCCGGCGCTGCGGTCGCCATGTACCTGGTGCTTCTGCACGAGCGGCGCGGCGAGGACAAGACTGTGTGGCTGTCCCCGCGGATCGGCCGGGAGCGGTACGACCTGAGCGACGAGACCCGGCGCAAGGGCCTCAACGAACTTGCGCAGCATCAGCTTGTGTCGGTACGCCGGCGGCCTGTCCACCAAGGACTGTTCGAGGATCACTTTCGTAGCCGCAACGTCTACGAACTCAACCCGGAAGACCTGGACCGCTACGAGCCGGGAGAGCAGCATCCCTGGTTCTAGGCGCCTGCTTGCCGCGCTGCGCCGACGGTACCGGCCGGTCGGAGCGCGGTGGGGCGGCCCAGGGTCAGGGCCTCATGCGCTACAGCTGGCCCGCCTACCAGTACCGCCACTGTGAATCTGCAGCACTGGTTATAGCCAGCCCTAATGGCACTCGCACGACAAGTTGGAGCGGGCCTGGCATCCGTCGTGGAAGATGCTGTCACGGGGGCTACCCGAACGACGCTGGCATCAGGCCCATCAGACGCCACCACGCTGGCCTGGCAAAGGAGGATGTAAGACAGCTGCTGAAGCTGCCCAGACCCGGTCCTGCGCTGGCCGACAAGGATGGGCCAGTGGTGGGATAGAGCAGAGGCCCCGGAGGATGGCGCCTACGACAGCGCTCTCCCAACCGGGGCCCTCCGCGTGAGCACTGCTTGCCTGCCGTCGTCACAACAACAAACGAAGAGAGCTCCAGCACGAGAGTACCGTCCTTGATGACTTCAGTCAGGCAGGACCGACTCCTCGACGGTTGAGCCTACCTCAAACAAGATAGTCGCGTTCATGACAAAACATGCTGGGATCTTGATGCTCCGCCTGCCGAGCAGGGCCGCGGTCGGCTCTGCACTGCGGCCGCGAGGACGCGGGTATTTTGTCGCGTAACAGGTTGTGGACCCGCTGAGCTCGCCGTCCACCGCCAAGAAGCGGTCGGAACTGCCGTTCGGGTACTGGTACGGACCGGCTTGCCGAGCCGTGAAGACTGGTTCGATCAAGGCTCATCGGGCATCGAGTGCTTCACTTCGGTACGGGTGATGAGCACCTCAACGAATCACCTTGAAATGCCTAATACCTAGATCCGATGTTTTCTAACTGACTTCGGGTGTTCAGCAGCCCCCAAATGACACTCTTACAGTAAACCCGGTTCGGGGTGGTGGGCTAGGAAAATCTGGAATGATGAAGAAGATTTACGGACACTCGCGATCGCGATATTGCCCATGCGGGCCGGGGGCTCGAACGTCGAAAGCGATTCAGCAATATTGGCGCCACGCTTGCGCGGCGTTCTGTTTTTGTTGCCCAAAGTGATGGTGGCGAATTTGGTGATCTGGGGCTGTTTCCTGAGGTATGGGAAACCGGGATGGAGATTCAGTTAAATTTGTTTATTGGGTAAGTTCCATAGTGCGTTATGGATGCAGGTCATCGCCCGGGTGACCGCGAAGGGTTTGCCGCGACACTGCCAACTCATGGCCGCCGGGGTCGGCTACGGTGTGGTCCAGGTGCTCGACTCTCCGTCGTCTGGCAGTACGAGGCGCGTAATATCCGTGGAGCACCACTCGCGGTGTCGGCAACTACGACCTGACAGCCCTGCTGCCAGATGCCGGCCCTCCGCGTGAGCACCGCCAAGTCCGTCGTCACAACTAACTACACGTAAGTGAGCAAGTAGATGACAGCATCAGTGATGCCCCCTGCCGAGTGCGCGAAGTGCGTGGAGCGTGAGGAGGGCGACCGCCGTACGAAGAACCGGTGGATCACCGGCGGCCAGACCCTCGTTGGTGCGGTACAGGTAGGGCTGACCGGGACCGGTATCTGGCAGTTCGTCGACGGCCAGTGGCTCGCGGCGGGTGCCGCAGCCGGGCTTGCCGCCCTCGGCTACGGGGCGATCAAGGGGCTGTCGAAGCTCCGCCCGGAACCCCGAAAGTAGCGCCTGACTAGGCCCGTTCAGGGCGATGCGCCACCTGCGGGTGGGGTCGGACCACGCAAACGTGGTCCGACCC
>NZ_VJZD01000425.1 GCF_009377175.1 Streptomyces adustus | reverse complement strand
GCCCAGGCCAGCCCGCCCAGCATCGCCACGAACAGGGCGATCATCGCCCCCGCGCGCGCGAGGAGTTCGGCCGGCGAGATCACGACTCCGGCCGTGCGCAGGGACCGCAGGAAGAACCACGACAGCAGCAGCGCCCCGACCAACCCCACGCCCAGTGGCGTGATCTCGATGGCCGTGGTGGCCTGCGCGCCTTTCAGGCCGAAGGCGGACACGTCCCCGGACGGCGAGACCGAACCACCGGCCCCCAGGGTCACGACCGCCGCGGTCATCGGGCCGAGCGAGCCCGCGGTGTCGGCCTCCAGCAGATGCAGCCCGAGCGCCGCCGTGCCCGCCATCCCGATCAACGCCCAGCTCACCGCGGCGATCGCGGACAGCAGGACGTCCCCCCAGGGCACCCCTGTGCCCGGTCGGGCGTTTCCGCCGGTCCCGACGCCCGTGCCAGCACTCATGGCAGACCCCCCGATCCGCTGCGCGGCGGCCGCCGCGCACCATGCCCCCCTCGTGGGGGATTACCACTCTCCGGTCCGGTTTCGACCCCGTCAACGGCGCGGGCCGAAGCGTGCGTACGCCGTCGTCACAAGGCCCGACTTTCGGTCAGGTGGCCGCTCCTGAAATAGTTCCCCCCGATGTTCGACATCCCTAGACTCCCTGTGATGGGGGTAACTCGGGGGACAACTCAGTGGGGCTGGAGTGCCGGAACTCGTACTGGAATTGAACGGACGCACCTGGACGCTCGATCCGTCCAGGCCATACACCCTGGGACGTGATCCGCAGGGTGACATCGTCCTCGACGACGCCAGGGTCTCCTGGCGTCACGCCACGGTCAGCCACAACGGCCGCAGTTGGGTCATCGAGGACCACGGAAGCACCAACGGCACGTTCGCGCAGGGCCGACGCATCCAGCAGATGGAGCTCGGACCCGGCTCGACGGTGCACCTGGGCAACGCCAACGACGGGCCGTGCATGACCCTTTCGGGCGCCGCCGCACCCGTCGCGCAGCCCCAGCAGCAGCCGTACGCGGCGCAGGGCGCGAACCCCGGCTGGGCCCAACAGGCTCCGCAGGCACCGCAGGCGGACGGCGCGTGGAGCCAGCCGGCACCACCGTCGATCCCGCAGCAGCAGGGACCCGGTGGGGGCGCGGGGGCGCCACCGGTCTACGGCGACCGCAGCCCGACCACGTTCCACCAGTTCTCCCTCGGCCGCGTGATGCGCATCGGCCGTGCCCTGGAGAACGACCTGGTCGTCTCGGACCTCCAGGTCTCCCGCAACCACGCGGAGTTCCACGCGACGCCCGACGGCCGCCTGGAGATCCGCGACCTCGGCTCGCACAACGGCACGTACGTCAACGGCCAGCCGATCCCCAAGGGCGGCACCCAGCTGCTGGGCCCGACCGACATCGTCGGCGTCGGCCACTCGACGTTCCGGATCGTCGGCGACCGGCTGGAGGAGTTCGTCGACACCGGCGAGGTGTCCTTCTCCGCGCGCCACCTCACCGTCACCGTCGACGGCGGCAAGCAGATCCTCAAGGACGTCTCCTTCGGCGTCCCGGAGAAGTCGCTGATCGCGGTCATCGGACCGTCCGGTTCCGGCAAGTCGACGCTGCTGAAGGCGCTCACCGGCTACCGGCCCGCCGACCAGGGCGAGGTCCTCTACGACAACCGCAACCTGTACAAGCAGTTCGCCGAGCTGCGCCAGCGCATCGGTCTGGTCCCGCAGGACGACATCCTGCACAAGGAGCTGACCGTCAAGAAGGCCCTCAAGTACGCGGCCAAGCTCCGCTTCCCGGCCGACACCACGACAGCCGAGCGCGAGGCCCGGATAGACGAGGTGCTGCGCGAGCTGAAGCTGGACATCCACAAGGAGAAGAAGGTCACCTCCCTCTCCGGCGGCCAGCGCAAGCGTGTCTCGGTCGCCCTGGAGCTGCTCACCAAGCCGTCGCTGATCTTCCTGGACGAGCCGACCTCCGGCCTCGACCCGGGCATGGACCGCGATGTCATGCAGCTGCTGCGCGGCCTCGCCGACGACGGCCGTACCGTCCTCGTCGTCACCCACTCGGTGGCCGAGCTGGCGATCTGCGACAAGCTCCTGGTGATGGCGCCCGGCGGCTCGGTCGCCTACTTCGGTCCGCCGGAGGAGGCGCTGAACTTCTTCGGCTACGACACCTGGGCCGACGTCTTCTCCGCCTTCGAGAACTACCGCGACTACGACTGGGCGGGCCGCTGGAAGGGCTCGCAGCACTACCAGATGTACGCCGCGGACATCGACGCCGTCGCGCCGCAGTCCGTACCGATCGCGCCGATGCAGGCGATGAAGCCGCCGAAGCCGCAGGGCTGGATGTCCCAGTTCGTCACGCTGGTGCGCCGCTACACCTCGGTGATCGCCTCCGACAGGGGCTTCCTGGCGCTGATGGTGATCCTGCCGGCCGTGCTCGGCGCGGTGAGCCTGCTCATCGACGCCGACCACACCCTGCTGCCCAACCCGGCGAACCCGAAGACCGGCCGGATCATCCCCAACGGCACGGCCACCACGGTGCTGTTGATCCTCGCGGTCGGCGCCTGCTTCGCCGGTGCCGCCAACTCCGTACGAGAGCTGATCAAGGAACGGGTCATCTACGAGCGGGAGCGCGCCACCGGCCTGTCCCGCTCGGCGTATCTGATGTCCAAGGTGTTCGTGCTCGGCGCGATCACCGTGTTCCAGGGCGCCCTGGTCGGCACCATCGGCTTCTTCAACCGGACGATCCCGGACAAGGGCCTGGTCTTCGGCGGTGCGACCATCCTCGAACTCTCGGTGCCGATCATGGCGCTGGGCTTCACCTCGATGATGTTCGGTCTGATCATCTCCGCCCTGGTGAAGACCGCCGAGAAGACCATGCCGCTGCTGGTCATGTTCGCGATCATCCAGGTCGTCTTCACCGGCTGCCTGTTCACCCTGCACGGCTCGGTCGGCGTCAACGAGTTCTCGTACCTGATGCCGTCGCGCTGGGCGGTCGCCGCGGCCGGCGCCACGCTGGACTTCAACAAGATCAGCCCGCCCGCCGACGGCGGGAGCACGGACCCGCTGTGGGACCACACCGTGGGCGCCTGGGGTCTGGACATGGCCGTCCTGATCGTCCTCGGCGTGATCTGCGGCTTCTTCGTGGCCCGCTTCCTGCGCCGCCACGAGCCCGAGGTCATGCGCAAGTAACCCGGCCCCTGCCGACCCGGTCCGAGTCGACCCGGTCCGTACGACGCCGAAGGGCGGCACCCTGTCGGGGTGCCGCCCTTCGGCGTCCGCGCTCCGAGGCCCGCGCCGGCCTCAGTACGCGCTGTTGACGTTGTCCATCGAGCCGTAGCGGTCGGCCGCGTAGTTGCAGGCGGCCGTGATGTTGGCGACCGGGTCGTAGATGTTCCACGAGGTGCCGGCCACGTGGTAGGCGTTGAAGGTCGGCTGGATGACCTGGAGCAGGCCCTTCGACGGGATGCCCTTCGCGGCGTTGGTGTCCCAGCCGTTGATGGCCATCGGGTTGCCGGAGGACTCCCGCATGATGTTGCGGTGCAGTCCGTTGTAGCTGCCCGGGATGCCCTTGCTCGCCATGATGTCCAGGGACTCGCGGATCCAGCCGTCGAGGTTGTTGGCGTACGTCTTCGGCGCGGCCTTCTGGACCTGGGGGCGCTCCGCGGACCGGCTGGCGGGCTGCTCGGCCGGACGTGCCTCGGTCCGCTGCGGGGCGGCCTGCGGCTCGGCCGCGGCCCGGCGCTTGGCCTCGGCCTGCTGCCGCGCGGTCTCGTCGGCCTTCTTCTGCGCGGCGATGGCCTCGATCTTCACGCTGTCACCGGCGAGCCGGTCGGTGACGCTGGCCTTGACGTCCTTGATCTGCTCGGTGCTGTAGGCCACGTGCGCCGAGGTGACGGCGCGGCTGGCGGGCTCCGCGCTGCTCGTACCCGCGGAGACGACGACCGTGGTGACACCGAGGGCGGCGACGCCGACGATCGCGATCTTGTGAGAGCTGTTCAGCTTGCGACGTTGACCACGGATGAAGCTGTGCTTGGGCATGACAGATGACCTCTTCAGTAGCGCGGAGGTCGCTCTTCCGTCCGGCGTGGGACACCTGTGCTTTCGGCACGAGCGCTGCCGGTGAGTACCCGTAGCGCTGAGCGACGTGAACAATTCTTAGCTGTCGCAAAAGGCGCTGGCAAAGATGTGACGTACGAAATCGGATAGTGGACCCGGTAGGTGCAAAACGGGGCATACCGGGTCGTCTTTCCCGTTCATACAGGATGTTGATATCTCCTATGTCCCCTAGTACGTGATGCGGGCCCTATGCGGCGACTCACATGCCCGACGGGAAGCCCTCACGGAGAGTTGCTAAAGCAATCCACTGGGTCAGGGGTGGGGG
>NZ_VJZD01000424.1 GCF_009377175.1 Streptomyces adustus | reverse complement strand
CCCACGGTGAACCCGATCACCGAGCCGCCGCCCTCCCGCCGGAAGGCGAACGGCGCGCCCTCATGCGCCAGGGCCACCTCGCGCACGATGGACAGGCCGAGTCCGGAGCCGGGCAGGGCGCGGGCGTCGGCGGCCCGGTAGAAGCGGTCGAAGATGCGGATCAGGTCGGCGCCCGCGACACCGGGACCCCGGTCGAGGACCTCCACCCGGACCGTGCCCGGCCGGGCCGGGCCCGCGATGTGCAGCTCGATGGGCGCGGTGCCGTCGCGGTCGAACTTCGTGGCGTTCTCCACCAGGTTGGACATAGCCCGCTGGAGCAGCCCGGGGCGCCCGTGGGCCGTGGTGTCCCCGCTCGCGCGCAGCACGATCTCCCGCCCGGTGCGGCGGCGGGCCAGCCCGACGACGTCCTCGGCGATGTCGGCCAGGTCGACCGGCTGGGCGGGCTCGGCGTCGGACTGGCCAGCGGCGAGGTCGACGAGCTCGTTGACCAGGTCGGTCAGTTCGCGCGCCTCCTGGGTGAGGTCGGCGACCAGATCCTCCCGGGTGGCGGGCGGGAGTTCGTCGATCCTGCGCAGCAGCGAGATGTTCGTACGCAGTGAGGTGAGCGGGGTCCGCAGCTCGTGGCCGGCGTCCTGGACCAGCCGGCGCTGGTCCTCCTCCGACTGGGCGAGCCGGCCCAGCATCCGGTCGAAGGCGCGGCCCAGCCGGCCCACCTCGTCGTATCCGGTGACCGGCACCTGCACGCCCAGCCGGCGGGTGCGGGCGACGTCCTCGGCGGCGGAGGTGAGGACGACCAGCCGGCGGGTGACGCGCCGGGCCAGCCACCAGCCGAACAGACCGGCCGCGGTGACGACGGCCGCCATCAGCACCAGGGTGCGCTGCTGGAGCGTGCGCAGCAGGTCCTCGGTGTCGCTGAACTCCTGCGCGACCTGCACCGCGCCCCGGCCGCCGCCCAGGGAGACGGTCGCGACCCGGTAGACGTCGTTGCCGACGTCGACGTCCTTGTGCTCGGCGACCGTACCGGCGGTGGCGGCCGCGGCGATCGTCCGGTCGACGGCGGCGACCGGCAGTCCCGGACTGCCCCGGTCGACGACCGCGCCGTCCGGGCCGAGCACCTGCACATCGGTGCGCGGGGGCCGCACGACGTCGTGGCCGGGCTCAGCGGAGGAGAAGTCCTCGGGGGTCATGCGGTGCTGGCCGACCTCGTCGCGCAGGTCCTGCACGACCTCGTCGAACACGGTCTGCTGGTCCACGCGGACCAGCCGGGCGGCCGCGCTGTACGACAGGATGCCGACCAGCACGGTGACGGCCGCGGCCACCGCCGCGAACGACACCGCGAGGGTGGTGCGCAGCGAGAGCAGACCGGGCCGTCGCCAGGTCAGCAGCCGCCGGAAGCGGCCCACTCAGTCCTCCCGCAGCACATAACCCACACCGCGCACCGTGTGGATCAGCTGCGGCGCGCCGGGCTCGTCGAGCTTGCGGCGCAGGTAACCCACGTACACGGCGAGGTTCTTGGAGCCGGGCCCGAAGTCGTAGCCCCAGATGCGGTCGTAGATGGTGGAGTGGTCGAGGACGATGCCCGCGTTGCGCACCAGCAGTTCCAGCAGCTCGAACTCGGTCCGTGTGAGCTCCAGTTCGCGTCCGCCGCGCCAGGCCCGGCGGGCCTGCCGGTCCATCCGCAGCCCCGCCGCCTCGATGTGCCGGCCGGGCTGCGAGGGGCCCGGCAGCGAGCCGGACGCCGGAGCCGAGGGCGCGCCCGTCGCCGTACCCGCTCCCGTCCCGGTCGACGGATCGGCCGGAGATCCGGCCGGCGCGCCCGCCGGAATCTCGCCCGCGGTGTCGGCGGGGGCGGCGGTCTCGTTCGGGCTGGTGCGGCGCAGCAGGGCGCGCAGCCGGGCGAAGACCTCCTCGACGTCGAAGGGCTTGACGACGTAGTCGTCCGCTCCGGCGTCCAGGCCGGCGATCCGGTCGGCGGTCTCCACCAGCGCGGTCAGCATCAGGATCGGGGTGCGGTCGCCCTCGGCGCGCAGCACCCGGCAGACCTGGAGTCCGTCGATGCCGGGCATCATCACGTCGAGGACGAGCACGTCCGGCGGGGTGCGGTGGGCGTGCGCCAGCGCCTCCACGCCGTCGGCGACCGCGGTGACCTGGTAGCCCTCCAGGGCCAGGGCGCGTTCCAGTGCGTGGCGGATGGCGCGGTCGTCTTCGGCGAGCAGCACAGTCTGGGGCACGGACCCAGTCTGCCAAGCGCCGAGGGTCGGACGACCTGATGATCTTGCCCAGGCCGCCCTTCTTACTGGCCTCTCACCCACCCGGCCGCAACCCGCACCGGACAGCCCCTCATCCACGCGGCGCCGCCCCGCACCGGGCGGCCCCTCACCCACCGGGCGCCGCCCCACACAGGGCAGCCCCTCACCCACCCGGCCGCGACCGGACCGGGCGATCGTTCACCCACCGGGTCGCGGCCGGATCGGCCAGGCGTTCACCCCGCGGACCGCAGGGCGGCGAGCCGCTCGGCGAACGGCACCACGTCGAGGTCGTCCCGGACCGGTGCGGCCGCCGACAGACCCCGCATCAGCGCGGCCAGCTCCCCGGCGGCCCGCTCGACCCGCCCCTCCAGGCCCTCCGCTCCCCAGTCCTCCGACGCCGCGTACACGCCCGTCGGCACGACCACCGCCCGCAGGTACGCGAACATCGGCCGCAGCGCGTGCTCCAGCACCAGCGAATGCCGTGCCGTACCCCCGGTCGCCGCGATCAGCACCGGCTTGCCCGCCAGCGCGTCCATGTCGAGCACGTCGAAGAACGACTTGAACAGCCCGCTGTAGGAGGCCGTGAACACCGGTGTGACCGCGATCAGACCGTCCGCCCCGGTCACCGCCGCCAGGGCCGCCGCGAGCTTGCGCCCGGGGAACCCGTTGGTGAAGTTGTGCGCGATCTCGACCGCGAGGTCGCGCAGCTCCACCACCTCTAGCTCGACCTCGGCCTGCCGCCCGACGGCGGCCGCCAGCCGGTCGGCCAGCAGTCGCGTGGACGACGGCACGCTCAGCCCCGCCGAGACGACGACGAGCCTCATGCCCCGACCTCCTTCTTGTCCTTGTCGGCCTTCTTCTCCTCCGCGGCGGCGGCCAGCAGCGACGCGTGCGTCGGCGCCTCCGGGACGTCCGCCGGACGGCCCTTCGCGAACTCCTTGCGCAGCACCGGCACGACCTCCTCGCCGAGCAGGTCGAGCTGCTCCAGCACGGTCTTCAGGGGCAGGCCCGCGTGGTCCATCAGGAACAGCTGGCGCTGGTAGTCACCCGCGTACTCGCGGAAGGACAGGGTCCGCTCGATCACCTGCTGCGGGGAGCCCACCGTCAGCGGGGTCTGCTCGGTGAAGTCCTCCAGCGAGGGCCCGTGACCGTAGACCGGCGCGTTGTCGAAGTACGGCCGGAACTCGCGCACCGCGTCCTGGGAGTTCTTCCGCATGAACACCTGGCCGCCGAGGCCGACGATCGCCTGCTCGGCCGTGCCGTGGCCGTAGTGGGCGTACCGGGTCCGGTAGAACTCGACCATCCGCTTGGTGTGGTCGGCGGGCCAGAAGATGTTGTTGTGGAAGAAGCCGTCCCCGTAGAACGCGGCCTGCTCGGCGATCTCCGGGGAGCGGATGGAGCCGTGCCAGACGAACGGCGGCACGTCGTCCATCGGCCGCGGGGTGGACGTGAAGCCCTGGAGGGTCGTGCGGAACTTGCCCTCCCAGTCGACGACGTCCTCACGCCACAGCCGGCGCAGCAGGGCGTAGTTCTCGATGGCGAGGTTGATGCCCTCGCGGATGTCCTGGCCGAACCACGGATAGACGGGACCGGTGTTGCCGCGGCCCATCATCAGGTCCACCCGGCCGTCGGCCAGGTGCTGGAGCATCGCGTAGTCCTCGGCGATCTTCACCGGGTCGTTGGTGGTGATCAGCGTCGTGGACGTGGAGAGGACCAGCTTCTCGGTGCGCGCGGCGATGTAGCCGAGCATGGTCGTCGGTGACGAGGGGACGAACGGCGGGTTGTGGTGCTCGCCGGTCGCGAACACGTCCAGCCCGACCTCCTCGGCCTTCAGCGCGATGGCGACCATGGCCTTGATGCGCTCACGCTCGGTCGGCGTACGGCCCGTGGTCGGGTCCGCGGTGACGTCGCCGACGCTGAAGATCCCGAACTGCATGGTCGCTCAACCTCCAAGTTGTTGACGGTTCAACCATACCCCTCCAACGGGACCGGGTCCGCAGGTATTCCGCGCACCGATATTCGATTTGACGACCCGAGGTCGCGTGCGGATATTTATCTGCGTAACACAGATACTGCATTACGAAGATGATGATCGCCCGCGCACACCGCCGACCTCAACCTCAGCCCCGGCCCC
>NZ_VJZD01000423.1 GCF_009377175.1 Streptomyces adustus | reverse complement strand
CAGCTGTGTATAAGAGACCGCTCCTCCCCCGCGTCCCCCTCGTCCTCGACCGCGTCGCCGGCGGTGCTGCTCTCCTCGGCGCCCCGGGAGCCGGTCCGGCAGGCAG
Organism: Streptomyces adustus; assembly: GCF_009377175.1. GTDB lineage: Bacteria > Actinomycetota > Actinomycetes > Streptomycetales > Streptomycetaceae > Streptomyces > Streptomyces adustus. The sequence goes on along the minus strand of NZ_VJZD01000423.1, from coordinate 4,296 downwards.
CGCCCGGTGGCGGTCATCCGCTCACCTCCCGGCAGGCGCGGTAGAAGTCCTGCCAGCCGTCGCGCTCGCGCACGACCGCCTCCAGGTACTCCCGCCAGACCACCCGGTCGGCGGCCGGATCGCGGACCACGGCACCGAGGATGCCCGCGGCGACATCACCCGCCCGCAGCACGCCGTCGCCGAAGTGGGCGGCGAGCGCGAGGCCGTTGGTGACGACGGAGATCGCCTCCGCGGTGGACAGGGTGCCGCTGGGCGACTTCACCTTCGTACGGCCGTCGGCGGTGATGCCGTCGCGCAGTTCGCGGAAGACGGTCACCACGCGGCGGATCTCGTCGACGCCGTCGGGCGCGGCCGGCAGGTCGAGGGAGCGGCCGATCTGGTCGACGCGGCGAGCGACGATGTCGACCTCCGCGTCGACGCTCTCCGGCAGCGGCAGCACGACCGTGTTGAAGCGCCGACGCAGCGCGCTGGACAGATCGTTGACGCCGCGGTCGCGGTCGTTCGCCGTCGCGATCAGATTGAACCCGCGGACCGCCTGCACCTCCTGGCCCAGCTCCGGTACGGGCAGCGTCTTCTCCGACAGGATGGTGATGAGCGTGTCCTGCACATCGGCCGGGATGCGGGTCAACTCCTCGACGCGCACGGTCATCCCCTCCGCCATGCCCCGCATGACGGGGCTCGGCACGAGGGCGTCGCGGCTGGGTCCGTGGGCCAGCAGCTGCGCGTAGTTCCAGCCGTAGCGGATCGCCTCCTCCGGAGTGCCCGCCGTGCCCTGCACCAGCAGGGTGGAGTCACCGCTGACCGCCGCTGCCAGATGCTCGGAGACCCAGGTCTTCGCGGTGCCGGGCACCCCGAGCAGAAGCAGGGCGCGATCGGTGGCGAGGGTGGTGACGGCGACCTCGACGAGGCGGCGCGGGCCGACGTACTTGGGTGTGACGACCGTGCCGTCGGGCAGGGTGCCGCCGAGCAGATAGGTCGCCACCGCCCAGGGCGACAGCTTCCAGCGGGCCGGGCGCGGACGGTCGTCCTGCGCGGCCAGGGCGGCCAGTTCGACGGCGAAGGCGTCCTCGGCGTGCGGTCGCAACGCCTCCGCCGCACCTTGCGCGGGCGGATCGACCACCGTCGGTTCCACGGACACAGTCATGGCTGAGGCCCCCTCCAGCTCGGCCGGTTCGGATCTGGTGTCCACCGTGCACCACGCCACTGACAATCCGTTCCGACCTGCGCGAACACCCGATTTGCAGAGGACCGGTCCCGGCCTCGGGGCCGATTGTCAGTGGGGGGACCTACCTTCGATGTCATGACGCAGCAGGGGGTGCGCTGGACGGCGGACCAGGTGCTGGCACTGGCACCTGACGCCGCTTCACGCAAGGCGGGGAGCAGGCTCGGCGAGGCCGGGCCGTGGTCCGAGGCGGGCAGTTCCGACGAGGGGGCGGTGTGGGGGCTGTGCAAAGGGAGCGGCAGTGATCCGTACCGGACGGTGGTCGATGTCGCGGACGCGTCCGGTCCGGCGTACCGGTGCAGTTGTCCGAGCCGGAAGTTCCCGTGCAAGCACGCGCTCGGACTGCTGCTGCTCTGGGCGGGCGGGGACGGTGCGGTGCCGCCCGGGCAGCCACCGGAGTGGGCCGGGCAGTGGCTGGCGGGGAGAAGGAACCGGGCGCAGGCACAACGGACGGGGGGCGCCGGGGGTTCCGCGCCGGGCAGCGCCGATCCCGAGGCGGCACGGCGCAGGGCGGAGCGCCGGGCCGCCTCGGTGACGGCGGGGGCGACCGAGCTGGAGGAGCGGTTGGCGGACCTGCTGCGCGGCGGTCTGGCCGCGGCGGAGCAGGCGGGGTACGGGCTGTGGGAGGAGACGGCGGCCCGCATGGTCGACGCCCAGGCGCCCGGACTGGCCGCCCGGGCGCGGGAGCTGGCGGCGATACCGGCGTCCGGTTCCGGCTGGCCCGTGCGGCTCCTTGAGGAGTGCGCGCTGCTCCATCTGCTGGCCCGGGGCTGGCTGCGCCGCGAGCTGCTGCCGGATGGCCTGGCGGCGACGGTCCGTTCCCGGGTGGGCCTGCCCGGCGCGGCGGACGGCCCGCCGCTGCGCGACCACTGGCTGGTTCTCGCCCAGTACGACACGGGGGACACGAAGCTGACGACCCGCCGGATCTGGCTGCACGGCGCCACGACCGGGCGCACGGCGCTGCTCCTCTCCTATGGAGCCGCCGGCCGGTCCCCGGAACTCGCGCTGCCGGTGGGGCTGTCCCTGGAGGCCGAGGTGTCCGCCTACCCGGGCACCGGGCAGCCGCGGGTGGCGCTGGGCGAACAGTTCGCGTCCCCCGTGCCCACGCGGACGCGGCCGGCCGGTGTGTCGACGGCCGACGCGACCGCCCACTACGGCGAGGCGCTGCGGGACGATCCCTGGCTGGACTCGGTCCCGGTGACGCTGGAGCGGGTGATACCGGTCCCGGACGGCGACTCCTGGCAGCTCGCGGACGCCGAAGAGGACACGGCCCTGCCGCTGACGCCCGCCGCCCGCTCCCGGCCCGGCCTGTGGCGGCTGGTCGCGCTCTCGGGCGGCGGCCCCGTCAAGGTCTTCGGCGAGTGCGGCCACCGGGGGTTCACCCCGCTGACCGCCTGGCCCGAGGGCGCGGGCGAGGCGGTGTCCCTGTGCTGACCCGCCGGCCACCGCACGGCCCTGATCTGGCGTACGGCCACCATCCGCGGAAAGGAATCCGATGAACAGGACGTCCCCGCCTGTGGACACGCCCGCGCCGGGCTCCTGGGAGGAACTGGTCACCACGGCGCTGCTCGGCACCGACCGGCGTACGCCCGCCGTCCTCGTGCCGGGCCGGGCGGCCCCGTCGGCGCTGCTGGACGCGGCGGCAGTCCAGACCGTACGCAGACGGGCCGGACTGCGGCCGGCCCGCGCGGCCGGGCGACCGCGGCCCGCGCCCGCCGACCCGCGCCCGGCGCTGCCCGTGGCGGCGGCGCGACGGCTGACGATGCTGCTGGCCGACCGTCCCGGTGCGGGCGGCGGCGGCCGCCGGAGTACGGCGCCGGACCTGCTGGAGCTGCTGCCCCAGTGGCTCCAGGTGGCGAACTCCCATGGCTTCGCCGCACCGCCCCAGACGATGCCCGCGCTGCTGGACGCGGCCCGCGGCCGTACGGATCTGCGGCCGGCGGTGCTGCGGTTCGTGGGGCCGCGTGCCGTGTGGCTGGCGCGGCTGAACCCTGACTGGAGGTTCACCCTGCGGGCGACGCCGGGTGCGGGGGCGGCGCTGCCGGGTCCGGAGGAGGCCGACCGGGTCCGGCGGCTGTGGCAGGAGGGACTGTTCGCCGAGCGGGTCGCCCTGCTGTCGGCGATCAGGGCGCGGGAGCCCGGGGCCGCCCGCGAGCTGCTCGACTCGACCTGGGCGACGGAGCGCGCGGAGGACCGGCTGATGTTCCTCGACTCGCTGCGTACGGGCCTCGGCCCGGAGGACGAGGACTTCCTGGAGCGGGCGCTGGCGGACCGCAGCCGCAATGTGCGGGCGACGGCGGCGGAGCTGCTGTCGGCGCTGCCGCACTCCGCGCTCGCCTCCCGGATGGCGGTGCGGGCCGGGTCGTGTGTGGCCGTCGATCACATGCGGACCGCGCCGATGCTGACCGTGGAGGCACCGCACGTGTGCGACGCGGACATGGAGCGCGACGGGGTGGCGGCCAAGGCACCGGCGGGCCGTGGGGAGAGATCCTGGTGGTTCGGCCAGCTGGTGGAGGCGGCACCGCTCGCCACCTGGCCGGCCCGGCTCGGCGGGCGCACACCCGGGGAGATCGTGGCGCTGCCCGTGGCGGACGACTGGCAGGGCGAGCTGCACGCGGCCTGGTGCCGGGCGGCGGCGCGGCAGGGGGACGCCGGGTGGGCGCGGGCGCTGCTCGGCACCCCCTCGGCCCCCGAGGCGGGCGGGCCGGGGGCGGTGTCCCTCGCCGAGCGGGCGAAACTGCTCGGGACGCTGCCCGCGGGCGAGCGGGCCGAGTGGGTCGCCGGGTTCGTCGCCGCGCACGGTCTGTCCGAGGCGTTCCAGCTGCTCGGGGTGTGTGCGGTGCCCTGGGCCGAACCGCTCGGCCGGGCGGTGGTGGACGCGCTCAACATCGCGCGGGACGCCGGAAGCTATCCGTGGAGCTTCAGCGGGGTGATGGGGTTGGCCGAGCGCTGTCTCGACCCGGTGGAGGCGGGCCGACTGGACGGTCTGCTGGCGGTGCCGGACGAACCGGAGGACGCGTCGCCGGGGGCCGGGGGCTACTGGGCGGAGGCGTTCCAGCGTCTGGTGACCACCT
>NZ_VJZD01000422.1 GCF_009377175.1 Streptomyces adustus | reverse complement strand
GGGTTCCGGTCCGGTGCTCCGGTCGCGCGGGGTGGGGTCCGGGCGTGCGGAATCGCCTGCCGGGGCCGGGTGGCCCGGGTGGCGCTCGGCCGGTTCGTCGTTGCCCGACCGCGGCTGCCCGCTCCCGCCGCTCTCGTCCACGATGTCCCCTCGTTCGAAGCGTCTTCCGCGCCTGCCGGACGGAAGGTCTGTGGTCGATGGTATGCGGCCGTGGTGACGCGTTCGGCCCCGGCACCCCCTGTGTTTGCCCGGTCGCCCCTTGCCGCGGTCGCGGCGGTGGCTGGGTCGTTGTCGGTGGCTGGCCGTATGGTCTGTGGGCATGGAGACGAGTACGCAGGGTGCCGAGCGGCCCGACGGCGACGGTACGGCAGGGCAGGATCCGCAGGCCGTGACCGTGGGGGCGTCGGTGCCCGGGGCGCGGCCGCCCGCGTCGTTGTCTCCGTCGCGTGCGAGTGACTTCATGCAGTGCCCGTTGCTGTACCGGTTCCGGGTGATCGACCGGTTGCCGGAGCGGCCGAGCGAGGCGGCGACGCGGGGCACGCTGGTGCACGCGGTGCTTGAGCGGTTGTTCGACGCGCCGGCCGTGGAGCGGACGGCGCCGCGGGCGAGGTCGTTGGTGCCGGGTCAGTGGGAGCGGTTGCGGGAGAGCCGGCCCGAGGTGGTGGAGCTGTTCGCGGACGATCCGGGGGGCGAGCGGCTGGCGCGCTGGCTGGGTGAGGCGGAGCGGCTGGTGGAGCGCTGGTTCACGTTGGAGGATCCGACGCGGCTGGAGCCGGCCGAGCGGGAGTTGTTCGTCGAGGCGGAGCTGGAGTCGGGGCTGACGCTGCGCGGGATCATCGACCGGGTCGATGTGGCGCCCACGGGTGAGGTGCGCATCGTGGACTACAAGACGGGCAAGGCGCCGCGGCCGGAGTACGCCGAGGGTGCCTTGTTCCAGATGAAGTTCTATGCGCTGGTGGTGTGGCGGCTGAAGAGGGTGCTGCCGCGGCGGTTGCAGCTGGTGTATCTCGGCAGTGGTGATGTGGTCACCTACGATCCGGTGCCCGCGGATCTGGAGCGGGTGGAGCGCAAGCTGCTGGCGCTGTGGGAGGCGATCCGGCTGGCGACCGAGACGGGTGAGTGGCGGCCGCGGCCGACGAAGTTGTGCGGTTGGTGCGATCACCAGGCGCACTGTCCGGAGTTCGGGGGTACTCCGCCGCCGTATCCGCTGCCGGTGAGGGCGGAGGCGTCCGGGGACGGGGAGCAGGGCAGAATGGGGCCGGGCTAGCGAAGGAGATCTACGTGGCCATCCGCGTCCTACTGGTGGACGACCAGCCGCTGCTGCGTACGGGCTTCCGGATGATTCTGGAGGCGGAGGTGGACATCGCGGTGGTCGGCGAGGCGGGCGACGGTCTGCAGGCGCTCGATCAGGTGCGGGCCCTGCAGCCCGATGTGGTGTTGATGGACATCCGTATGCCGCGGATGGACGGTGTGGAGGCGACGCGGCAGATCACGGGTCCGGGGCGGGACGGTCCGGCGAAGGTGCTGGTGCTGACGACGTTCGATCTCGACGAGTACGTGGTGGAGGCGTTGCGGGCGGGTGCCAGCGGGTTTTTGCTGAAGGACGCGCCGGCGAACGAGTTGGTGCAGGCGATCCGGGTGGTGGCGGGTGGTGAGGCGATGCTCGCGCCGAGCATCACGCGGCGGCTGCTGGACAAGTACGCCACGCATCTGCCGTCCGGGGACGAGCCGGTGCCGAACACGCTGCACACGTTGACGGACCGTGAGGTCGAGGTGCTGAAGCTGGTGGCGCGGGGGTTGTCGAACGCGGAGATCGCGGCGGATCTGTTCGTCAGTGAGACGACGGTCAAGACGCATGTCGGTCATGTGCTGACGAAGCTGGGGCTGCGCGACCGGGTGCAGGCCGCGGTGTACGCGTACGAGAGCGGGTTGGTGCGTCCCGGCGCGCAGTAGGGACGGCCTGTCGGGCCGTGTGACATATGGATGGAAGGGCGCCCCCTGTCGGCAGGGGGCGCCCTTTCGTCGTGTGCGGCCGGGACGCCGGTGGCCGGTCCTGTTCGTCGTGTGCGGCCGGAACGCCGGTGGCCGGTCCTGCCGCGAGGGCGGGACCGGCCACTGGTTGTGTCTGTTCACGTGCTGGTGACGTGTTGTCGTTCGTCGTGCGCCCGAGGCCGGTCAGGGCCTCGGGTTCCCCTGGGGGTGCGTCAGCTGCCGGCGCCTCGGCCGAGCTCCCACAGCTGGAGCGTCGAGGAGGAGTTCAGGGCGTACGCGGTGCCCGTGACGTCGTCGCGGGCGACGACGTACTGCTTGCCCTGCCAGAGCGGGAGCACCGGGACGTCGCGGGCGACGATGTCCTGGATGTCGGTCAGGCTGGAGGCGGCGGTGAGCCGGTCGGCCTGGCGGCGGGACTCCGGGATCAGCTCGTTGATGACCTGGCTGTTGGAGTACGGCGACTTGAGGAAGTTGTCCTTGTCGAGGAACGGGGCGAGGAAGTTGTCCGCGTCGGGGAAGTCGGGGAACCAACCCATGCCGTAGACGTCGTACTTGCCCTTGCGCTCGGCCGGGACGTAGGACTCCCAGGGGGTGCCCTTGATCTCGATCTTGAAGAGGCCGCTGTTGTTCAGCTGCTTCTGTATGACCTCGAACTCCTGCTTGGTGACCGCGCCGTAGTGGTCGGTCGTGTAGTTCAGGGTCAGGTTCACCGGGGTGGTGATGCCGGCCTTGCTCAGCAGGGAGGCGGCCTTGGCGACGCTCGGGTCGCCGTACTTGTTGAAGAACGCGTTGGTGTGGCCGGTGACGCTGGCCGGGACCAGCGAGTACAGCGACTCGGCCTGGGAGCCGTAGACCTTGGAGACGATCTCGCTGCGGTTGATGAGCTGGGCCATCGCCTCGCGGACGGCCTTGTCCTTCACCGAGGTGGCGTTGGTGTTGAAGCCCAGGTAGCGGATCTCGAGTCCGGGCAGTTCGACGACGTCGACGTTGCCACCGGCGGTGTTGGTGTACTTCTTGACCTGCGCGGGGGTCAGGCCACGGGAGACGAGGTCGACGTCGCCCTTGTCGAGCGCGGCGCCGAGGGCGGCCGAGTCGTCGTAGGAGACCATCTCGGCCTTGTCGTTGTTCACCTTGAGCGACCCCTTGTAGTTGGGGTTCTTGGTGAAGACGGCCTTGACCATCTTGTCGCCCTGGACCTCGGCCTTGAGGGTGTAGGGGCCGGAGCCGTCCACGTCCCAGCCGTCGCGCAGCTTGTCCTTCTGGTAGTCGTCGGGGTTCACGATGCCCGCGACCGGGGTGGACAGCTTGAACGGGAAGGTCGCGTCGGCGGTCTTCAGGTGGAAGATCACCTGGTCGTCGCCCTGCGTCTCGACGGTGTCGATGGTCGACAGCAGCGCGAAGACGCCCGAGTCGGACTTGATGGCGCGGGCGCGGTCGATGGAGTACTTCACATCGGCCGCGGTCACGGCGTTGCCGTTGGAGAACTTCAGGTCGCTGCGGAGCTTGCAGGCGTAGCGCTCGTTGCCGGTGTCGGTGAAGCCGCAGCTCTCGGCGGCCTCGGGCACCGGGTCGCCCTCGCCCTTCGGCTGGACCATCAGCGTCTGCACCGTCTGGCGCAGGATGTTCCAGGTGCCGACGTCGTAGGCGTAGGCCGGGTCGAGCGGCGCGGGCGCGTCCTTCGTCGCGGTGAAACTGTCCGTGGTGCCGACGACGATGGCGTCGCCGCCGCTGCTCCCGCTGTCGGACCCGCCGCAGGCGGCGAGCACGGGCGCGATGAGACCGATCACGGCCGGCAGCACCAAAGTCTTGCGGTTCATGCTCGGGGTTCTCCAGCTGTTCAAGTCCGTGCACCCGGCATGCAGGGGTGTTGCGACGGGTCACGGGGGTAGGCCGATGTTTCGCGATGAGATTAGTCCGGACCGGCGGGAGTGTTCACAGCCGGAGGAGGCGCAGCTCCATCACGGAGTGAAACCGGGCGTGGACACACCGAAAACCCGACAGTGGAAGGATTAGTGCACGGTCTCATCAAACGGGACACAAGGGCGCGGCGGCGGCTGGGAAAGTGGGGCGGTCTGCACATGCCACCCCGACTGTCGACCCCGTTCGGGGTGGCGAATGTCACACAGTCGACTCTTCGGGAGCGGGTATGGATGCGCGCCCGGGCGGGCGCCGGTTCCGGGGGGCGCCGTGGGGGTGTCTCCGTCCGGATTCCGCTGTCCGGCGGCGGGGCCGGTCCGCCGGGTGGCGGCTCGGGCTGGGTGGCGGCTCGGGCCGGATGGCGGCTCGGGCCGGATGGCGGCTCGGGCCGGGCGGCAGTTCAGGCCGGATGGCGGTTCAGGCCGGGCGGCAGTTCAGGCCGGGCGGCGGTTCAGGCCGGGTGTGGCACCAGGCCGCGCAGGAAGGCCAGGTCCACTTCTTCGAGGGAGCGCACCACGGTGCGGCGG
>NZ_VJZD01000421.1 GCF_009377175.1 Streptomyces adustus | reverse complement strand
GGCCCCGCCACACCGGACCCCGCGACTCCGCCCCGCCCTGGCCTGCCCCGTACGTACCGCAGGAGGCCGTAGGCCGCGCGCCAGCGGCGCCGCGTAGGGTGAACGCCCATGACCACCAGCCCCACCGGCGACGGCGGCATCGACCCCGCCGTCCGCGAGGAACTCGACCGGCTGCGCAACAGCATCGACAACATCGACGCCGCCGTCGTCCACATGCTCGCCGAACGCTTCAAGGCCACCCAGCAGGTGGGCCACCTCAAGGCCGCACACCAGCTGCCCCCCGCCGACCCGGACCGCGAGGCCCGGCAGATCGCCCGGCTGCGCACCCTCGCCGAGAACGCCAAACTCGACCCCGCCTTCGCCGAGAAGTTCCTCAACTTCATCGTCGCCGAGGTCATCCGCCACCACGAACGCATCGCGGACGCCACGGCCAACGGCACCACCACGAACACCACCGTCACGACGGCCGATTGACGCCGTTGCGCGCCGCCGGGAGGTGACACGGGCACCCGTCCGAGGCATGCTGCGCTGTGCACCGCCCGTCAACCGGCGGGCACAGCGCGTCAGCACCCCGGACCCCAGCTGGTGGTCCCACCGCGGGAGGGACGTCGGGCCATGCCGTCGGATGACGCGATCCTCATCGTCGACGACCACGAGGACACCCTCTACGCCCTGGAGAACACCCTCGCCCCGCTCGGCCACCGGATCGGCCGCGCCACCAGCGGCGACGCGGCACTCAAACAGATCCTGCGCGGCCGGGTCGGACTGCTCCTGCTCGACGTGCGCATGTCCGGCGTGGAGGGCCTGGACGTCGTGCGCTACATGCGCCGCGTCGAGCAGACCCAGCACATTCCCGTCGTCCTGCTCACCGGCTTCGGCCCCGACCCCGAACTGACCGCCGCCGCCTTCGCACTCGGCGTCGCCGACCTGGTCGCCAAACCCGTCGACCCCTGGGCCCTGCGCACCAAGATCCGCTACCTCTACGACGCCCATCAGCGCCAGCTGGCCCTGGAGCGGGAGATCCGCGACCTGCGCACCCTCGTCGAGGACCGCGCCGACCTCCCGGTCCGCCTCCCCAGGACCGGACCGACCCACCTGGACGCCCGCGTTCCACCCCAACGCGACACACCACGGGCGGCTCCGGCGCGCGAGGGGACATAAGGAACGTACCGAACCGCCACTGTGCCTTCCCGACGCCATCAGGCAGCATGTCGTTCATGTCCGTACTGACGCGCGACGAAGCGCAGACCCGTGCCCGACTCCTCGACGTCCACCGCTACACGATCGAACTCGATCTGACCACCGGCGACGACACCTTCGGGTCCGTGACCGTCATCAGGTTCACGGCCCGGTCGGACGCGGACACCTTCGTGGAGCTCAAGCCCGCCGAACTGCGTTCCGCCACCCTCGACGGACAGCCCCTGGACCCCTCCGGCCTCCAGGGCAACCGGCTGCCCCTGACCGGCCTCGCCGCGGGCGAGCACGAACTGCGCGTCGACGCCGCCATGCGCTACTCCCGCACCGGCGAAGGCATGCACCGCTTCACCGACCCCACCGACGGCGAGACCTACCTCTACACCCAGCTGTTCATGGACGACGTGCAGCGCGTCTTCGCCGCCTTCGACCAGCCCGACCTCAAGGCCGTCTTCGACCTGACCGTCCAGGCCCCCGAAGGCTGGAGCGTCCTCGCCAACAGCGTCACCGAGCACCTCGGCGAAGGCCGCTGGCAGGCCGCCCCCACCCCCCTCATCTCCACCTACCTCGTCGCCGTCGCCGCCGGCCCCTGGCACTCCGTACGCACCGAACACCGCGGCCTGCCCTTCGGCATCCACTGCCGCCGCTCCCTCGCCCCCCACCTCGACGCGGACGCCGAGGAACTCCTCGACATCACCAGGCAGTGCTACGACCGCTACCACGAGAAGTTCGAGGAGCCCTACCCCTTCGACTCCTACGACCAGGCGTTCGTCCCCGAGTTCAACGCCGGCGCCATGGAGAACCCCGGCCTGGTCACCTTCCGCGACGAATTCGTCTACCGCTCGGCCGTCACCGACACCGAACGACAGACCCGCGCCATGGTCATCGCCCACGAGATGGCCCACATGTGGTTCGGCGACCTCGTCACCCTGCGCTGGTGGGACGACATCTGGCTGAACGAGTCCTTCGCCGAGTACATGGGCTACCAGACCCTCACCGAAGCCACCCGCTTCACCGACACCTGGGTCGACTTCGGCGTCGCCCGCAAGTCCTGGGGCTACGACGCCGACCAGCGCCCCTCCACCCACCCCGTCGCCCCCGAAGCCGTCGAGGACACCGCCTCCGCACTCCTCAACTTCGACGGCATCTCCTACGCCAAGGGCGCCTCCGCACTGCGCCAACTCGTCGCCTGGCTCGGCGAGAAGGACTTCCTGGCCGGCATCAACACCCACTTCGCCCGCCACCGCTTCGCCAACGCCACCCTCGCCGACTTCATCGACTCCCTCGCCGCCGCCACCGACCGCGACGTCCACGCCTGGGCCGACGCCTGGCTGCGCACCACCGGAGTCGACACCCTCACCCCGGCCGTCACCGCCGACACCGACGGCACCCGCACCCTGACCGTCGGGCACACCGGCAGCCGCCCCCACCGCATCTCCGTCGGCCTCTACGACCACGACCACGGCGACGACCAGGGCAGCCTCACCCTGCGCGGACGCCTCGACCTCGACATCCCGCAGACCACCCCCCAGCCCATCGGCAAACGCCCCGCACTGCTGCTCCTCAACGACGGCGACCTCACCTACGCCAAGATCCGCTTCGACCCCGAGTCCTTCGAGACCGTCCGCACCAGCCTGTCCGGCCTGCCCGACCCGCTCACCCGCGCGGTCGTCTGGAACACCCTGCGCGACTGCGTACGCGACGGCGAACTCCCGCCCGCCGCCTACCTGGAGACCGCCCACACCCACCTCCCGCGCGAGAACGACCTCGCCCTCGTCCAGGGCGTCCTCGCCTTCGCCGCCGGCCAGATCGCCGACCGCTACCTCACCCCCGAGGACCGCCCCGCCGCCCTCGCCACCCTCAGAAGCCTCTGCCGCGACCTCATCCGCCGCACCGAGGACGGCGACAACCCCGGCCTGCGACTGGTCGCCGTACGCCACTTCATCGACGCCGCCGCCCACCCGGACACCATCAGCGCCTGGCTCGCCGACGGAACCGTCCCCGGCGGTCCCGAACTCGACCCCGAACTGCGCTGGCGCATCCTCGCCCGGCTCGCCGTCCTCGGCGCGATCGACGACACCGCCATCGACGCCGAACTCCGCCAGGACCCCAGCGCCACCGGCCAGGAGGGCGCCGCCCGCTGCCGGGCCGCCCTGCCCGACCCGCGCGCCAAACGCGCCGCCTGGGACGCGATGTTCGCCACCGACGACACCACCGACCTGTCCAACTACCTGTTCACCGCGACCGCCCAGGGCTTCTGGCAACCCGAACAGGCCGACCTCGTACGGGAGTACATCCCGCGCTACTACCAGGACGCCGTCGCCGTCGCCGCCCGCCGCGGCCCCGCCATCGCCGAGGCCGCGGGCCGCTGGGCGTTCCCCGCCGTCGCCGTCCACGACGACACCCTCCGCCTGGGCGAGGAGTGCCTGCGCGACGCCGACCCCATCCCGGCCCTGCGCCGCAAACTCGTCGACCAGCTCGACGACCTCGCCCGAGCCCTGCGGGTCAGGCAGGAGTAACACCACCAACTCGCCGACAGCGCAACCCCGGTACACCTCCGGCGCACCACCCGCGCACACCGGCGCACCACCCGGGCGGGCCCCACCACATACACGGCGGGGCCCGCCCGGGCCCGTCCCGACACGATTTCCCCGCCCGGGAGTACCCCCGCACGGGTTCCGATCGTTGAGCTCTTCGGACGCGCCGCAGCATCCGCGCACAAGCCGATGCTCCCCCTGCCCCGCGCCCCGGAGGAGCATCATGAGCACGCCGCCGCTCGCCTCAGGCCCCGAAGGACACCAAGCCCTGCGGCCGCTGCTCGACACCGTCCTGGACGCCCTGAGCGACGGCAGCCGGGCCCGCGGCGGCCCCCTGCCCGCCGGCGGACCCACCGCGGTCGCCGCCCGCCTCACCGACGCCGTCGGAGACGTCCTGCCCGACCACGGCGACCCCGGCGCCCTGCGCACCCTCGTCCACGCCCTCGCCGAGGGCGCCGCCGACCCCGCGGACCCCCTGTGCGCCGCCCACCTGCACTGCCCACCACTGGCCGTCGCCACCGCCGCCGACCTCGCCGTCAGCGTCCTCAACCCCTCCCTCGACTCCTGGGACCAGGCACCCGCCGCCTCCGAACTGGAAGCCCGGGTCACCCGCGCCCTGGCCCGCCTCGCCGGACTCACCGACGCCCTCGTCACCACCGGCGGCACCGAAGCCAACCAACTCGCCCTGCTCCTCGCCCGGGAGACCCACGGCGCCGGCCCT
>NZ_VJZD01000420.1 GCF_009377175.1 Streptomyces adustus | reverse complement strand
CGTCGGGGGCGGCGGCGAGGCGGGCGGCCGGGCGTCCGGCCCGCCCGAGGCAGGCGGGAACGGGGGACGCTGCGCGGTGCCGGGCGACGCGGGCGGCGTGGTGGGCACGGCCGGTGCGCCGGGAACGGCCGGTGCGCCGTCCGGAACCGGAGGCGCCCCGGGTACTCCGTACGACGGCGAACCGGGCACTCCGGTCACGACCTGCGCCGGAGAACCGGGTGTTCCGGGCGCCCCGGGTACTCCGTACGACGGCGAACCGGGTACCCCGGTCACAACCTGCGCCGGAGAGCCGGGTGTTCCGGGCGCCCCGGGAACACCGTACGGCGGAGCGCCGGGCGCCCCGGGGACTCCGTACGAAGGAGAACCGGGCGCCCCGGGGACTCCGTACGAAGGAGAACCCGGCGCCCCGGGGACGCCGTAGGGACCGGTACCCGGTGCCCCGGGCACTCCGTAGGGGCCGGGGCCAGGCGTTCCGGGGACGCCGTAGGCACCGGGCGCGGGGACCGGCGGCACTCCGGGGGCTCCCGGTGCTCCCGGGACGCCGTACGGGCCCGTCGGCGACGCGTACCCGCCCGGGTGCTGCGCGGTCGGCCACCCCGGCCCGCCCGTGCCGCCGTCACCCGGCAGACCGGGCGCTCCCGGCCCGCCCGGGTCCGGCGCGCCGCCCTGCGGGATCGCCGGCCCCGGATACACGGGACCACCCCCGGGCAGCTGCGGCGGGTCCTGCGGTACGCCCGGCAGGCGCTGGGTGAGGATGTCGTTCACCGTGCGCAGGGCCAGCTGCTTCGGGCCCTCCAGCTCCCAGTTCTCCGCGCCCTCGCCGCCCAGCAGCTGCTTCACCAGCTCCATCTGGGACTGGATCATGCGGAGCTGGTCCTCCCGCATGCTGTTCATGACGGTGGCCGAGTCCTCCGGGTGCTGGGCCAGGTGCAGCGCCCAGGCGTGCACACCGCCCTGTTGGAGGTGCCACGCGTAGAACCTGGCCTTCTCCGCCTCCAGTTGCTGGAGCTGCATCTGCTGCTCACCCGCCAGCAGCGCCTGCGCGTGCTGCATGCGCTGCTGCTGGAGGATCAGTTCCTGCTGCTGAGCGCCGTACTGCATGGCCCGCTCGATCTGGAGCGCGTCGCTCTGCCGGCCCCGCCGGTCGACCTCGACGTCGATCTCCATGCCCCGCTGCGCCGCCAGGATCTGCTCGCTGGCGGACTGGCTGATGGCCCGCATGCGCCGCTGGTGCTCGATGTCCTCCTCGTCGCGCCGCAGCCGGAGCGTCCAGGTGACCTGGAGCCCGGCCGGGGCCCCGAGCGGGCCCAGCAGGTTCATCCGCTCCAGCAGTTCCACCTCGGCGGCCGCGCTCTCGGCGATGGGGAACCGGCGCGTCACCGGCCGGGCCGCCTGCTGGAGTTCGCTGCGCACCAGACCGGGTACGTCCCGGTGACCGCTGGCCACGAACCGGGCCGGGTCGATGACCTGCCAGGAGATGTCGACCGCGGCGACGAACTCGAACGCGTCGTTGTCGCTGGGCAGGGCGAGGTCGCAGGTGTACGGGTGCACGCCCATGTCCACCTCGTACACGGCCGTGTAGTGGTTCGCGAGGACCTCGGCGCGGGTCGGCCGCCGGGGCGGCAGATAGGGCTCGTAGCCGCCCCTGGCGGTGGAGAAGACCAGGGCGTGGTCGATACGGACGTACGACTTGAGGTTGAAGTCGAAGCGCGACAGCTGCCGCACGGTGAGGACCGGGTCGACGATCTGGGTGTGCCGGTCGGCCTGCTGCTGCCAATCGGGCTGGCGGAAGGTGGGCATGGGGCGTGTCTCCTCGGACGTACCACCCGGCGTGCGCGGGGCGTTCTGACGTGGGTCAGCGGGTCGGAAGCGTGGTGAGCAGGCGGGCCGCCACCGGGGGCGGGGGGTTGCCGTCCTCGCCGGGCATGGTGCGCAGCAGATGGCTCAGCCGCTGGTGTTCGGCGGGCGTGGTGACGAGCGTCGGGAGCAGGGCGGCCAGCGCCCATTCGGTGGCGGTGGCGCGGTCGGCGATCAGGATCCAGTCGCGCAGGACGTCGAGCGCGTGCCGGGTGGCGCGCGGGTCGGCCAGGGCGGCACGCCAGAGGTGGGGGATGCCGCGGGCCGCGGTGTCGCCCCCGGGAACCGCGCGGGCGTACCAGGCGAGGACCAGCGGAGTGCCGTACCGCGCGTCGTCCTCCTTACGGCGGCAGGCGTTGACGAATCCGGCGAGCGCGAGGTCGTGCACGGCGCGGTCGCGGTCGAGGTGCTCGCGCAGCTCCGCGAGCACCTGGTCGCTGGCGGGGGAGAGCAGCAACAGCTCCACGGCCTCGGCGAGTTCGCCGGCCATCGCCTCGTCGAGGTCGTCGGGTTTGTCGTCGTAGAGCCGTCGTACCGCGCCGCGCAGGGCGGCCATGGCCTCCGCGGGGCGTTCCGGGCCGATCAGTCCGTACGAGCGCACGGCCACCCAGCGCAGCCGGGCGTCGTCGCCCTCGCACCAGGCGTCGAGGATGCGCGGGATGTTGGGCGTGCCGATGAGGTGGGCGAAGGTCAGCGAGTTGACCGCGACCAGCCGTTGGCGGAACCGCTGCGAGGTCGCCCACGGCTCGATGACCAGTGCCATCGCGGAGGGCAGGTCGGTACGGGCCAGGATCGCGACGGTGGACGCGGCGCGGGTGCGCACCAGTGGACGGCCGTCGTCGGCGAGCTGTCGCAGCCACTTGATGAGGGCGGGCCGGGCGGACGGGTGGCCGGTCCACAGCTCGCGCAGCAGCACCAGCGAGGCCCGTTCGTCGCGGAACCTGGCCTTCTGCTGGAGGACCAGTCCCCATTCGGTGTGTTCGTCGTCCTCGAACCGCTCCGCGCGGGCCAGCCGCAGCCGTTTGCCGATATGGGTGCCGAAGACGGGGACCTCGGGGACCCGGGCGGGGTTCTCGGTCTCCTGGAGGAAGCGGTACAGCAGGTCGCTGAGTTCGGCGGTGAGGGCGTACGGGCCGCCGTCGAACGCGGCCAGCGCGACCAGGAACGCCTTGTCGCGCAGATGGACCGCGCTCTCGTCCTCCTCGAACCACTCCTGGACCTGGTGTTCCAGGGAGAGCAGCGAGAACTGGGAGACATCGTCCTCGGTCACGCTCCCGGCCGCGTGGCCGGTCAGCAACTGGGCGAAGGCGGCCACCTCGCGCAGCTGGTGGCCACGTTCCAGGAACTCCGTCACGGCCGGCAGGTCGAGGAGTTTGGCGGTGGCCTGCGGGTCGGGGCCGGCGTCCAGGTGCGCGCGGAGCACGTCGGCCGCGACGGGCGGCCGCCACTCCACGGCGGGCACGTCCTCCAGGACGGCGGTGGGGCCGACGGTGACGACCAGATAGGCGTTCCGCTCGGCGAGCCGGTCCTTCGCGGCGAGCAGGTGCGGTTCGCGCAGCGGGCGGTCGCGGCGGGTGGCGAGGTCGCACAGGACGTAGCCGCGGGCCTGCTCCTCGGTGGCGAACTGCTCGGCGAGGGAGCTCGGTCCGGTGTCGCTCACCAGGGCGCGGACGGGGGCGGCGGCGAGCCGGCGCAGCAGCATCAGGGCGGCCGTGCGGCGGCCGGTGAAGCGGGCGCCGGACAGGACGAGCACCCGGTCGCGGCGCAGGCGTTCGAGCAGGTCGGCCATGACCTCCTCGTCGGCGGCGAAGGTGGCGGCCAGGCGGTCGAGCGTGGTCCGCGGGATCTCGCCGGAGGCGGAGGCGGGCGCGGAGTATCCGGCTATCGCGTAGTGGATCTCCGTCTTGGTGCCCATGATCACGTCGCCGGTGACCCGGCCGCCGCTGACGCCGTGCTGGTTCCCGCCGACCAGGCCCCCGCCGAACGACGGCGAGCCGCCGTTGAAGTTCATGGTCCGGGGGCTGTGGTCGATCAGGTCGCGCCGGGCCGACCAGGCGGTCTGCGGCTGCTCGCGCTCCTCGGCGGCGGGCGCGGCGGCCGCCGGGGCGGCCTGCTGGGCCTCGTCGGCGGCCGGCTCGGCGGGCTTCGGTTCCGGGGCGGCGGCCGCGCCGCCGGCGGAGGCCGTCGTGGGTCTGGGGCTGTCGGGTTCGGGCCGGCCGTTCATGCGCCTTCTCCCCGCTGGTGGTCGCGGTCGCGCTCGTGACCGAGCTCGTGGCCGCCTAGGTGTACGTCGCCGGTGACCTGGCCGCCGCTGACGCCGTGCTGGTCACCGGCGACCAGGCTGCCGCCGAAGGACGGCGAGCCGCCGTTGAAGTTGAAGACGGCGCCCGGCGCCGGGGCTCCCCGTGTTCCGTCCGGCGCCGGGCGCTCCTTGCGGGTGCCCTGCGCGGGGACCCGTTCCTCGGGGGTGCCCTGAGTGGGGACCCGTTCCTCGGGGGTGTCCTGCGCGCGGACCCGTTCCTCGGGAGTCCCCCGGGTGGGGACCCGTTCCTCGGGGGTGCCCTGCGCGGGGACCCGGTCCTGGGGTGTGCCCTGGGCGGGGACGCGCTCCTCGGGCGGGCCCTGGGCGGTGACGTGCGGCGC
>NZ_VJZD01000041.1 GCF_009377175.1 Streptomyces adustus | reverse complement strand
GCGCGGGCGGTGCGGGGGATCGGCGCTCTGCTCGCCGCCGTCGCCGTCCTTCCCGCCGGTGCCGTCGCCGCCCAGGCCGCGCCCCGGCCTCCCGCCGCCCTTCCCGCCGCCCTTCCCGTCACAGGTCCCGTTCCCGCGCCCGGCCCCGCCGCCGGCGTCGAGGGCGAGCTCGTGCCGGGGGTGCCGCCGGGGCCGTACCAGCCCTGGCAGATCGACACCCCCGACCAGATGCTGGCACCGCGGACCTATGCGCCCAGCGCCGCCGAGGACGCCGTGGAGCCGCGCGCAGCCGGGCGCGGGACCTACGCGCTGGTCGAGTACGTCCCGTTGATCGACGCGGTCTCGGGTGTGACGTGCAGCCGGCAGACCGGGCCTTTCCAGCGGCAGGTCGAGCGCTGGCTGAAGCTGACGGTGGACGGGAAGCAGTCGGCGGCCGACTGCCGGGCGATCCGGGCGTTCCAGGAGAAGGAGAAGATCAAGCCCGCCAGCGGGTTCGCCGGGACCGTGACCTGGGCGCGGATGATGCTGAAGTCCGCGAGGAAGGACCCCAACGCGGCCGGGAAGTGCCCGGTGCGGACGTACCGGGTGGCCTGTGTCGACCTCGACCGGCAGCTGACGTGGGTGCAGAAGGGGGAGCAGGTGCTGTTCGGGCCCGTGCCGATGCGCAGCGGGCGGATCGGGCACCGGACACGGCCCGGATGGCACACGATCTACTGGCGGCACAAGAACCACGTGTCGACGATCTACCACACCCCCATGCCGTACGCCCAGTTCTTCGACGGCGGAGAGGCCTTCCACGCCGTGTACGGCAGCCTCTACACGACCGTCGGCTCCTGGGGCTGCGTGAATCTGACCCTGGGCGACGCGCGCACCCTGTGGGGCGTGCTGAAGCAGAACGACCGCGTGTACGTGTGGGGGCACAGGCCGGCGCCTTAGAACTCCGGACCCGGGCCGGTGCCGAAGGGCCGCCGCACCCCTCTGAGACACTGGGGGCGCCATGAATGAGACAGCACCTTCGCCGACCGCCCCCCTGCGTGCCCGCGCCGAGATCGACCTGGCGGCCCTGCGGGCCAATGTGCGCACCCTGCGCGCCCTCGCGCCGGGCGCGGCCCTCATGGCCGTCGTGAAGTCCGACGCGTACGGCCACGGCGCGGTCCGCTGCGCCCGGGCCGCCCTCGACGCGGGAGCGACCTGGCTCGGCACGGCCACCCCGGAGGAGGCCCTGGCGCTGCGCGCCGCCGGGCTGCCGGGGCGGATCATGTGCTGGCTGTGGACGCCCGGCGGGCCCTGGCAGGAGGCGATCGAGGCCGACCTCGACGTGTCCGTCAGCGGGATGTGGGCACTGCGTGAGGTCACGCGGGCGGCGCGGGCGGCCGGTGTGCCCGCGCGGGTGCAGCTCAAGGCCGACACCGGGCTCGGCCGCAGCGGCTGCCAGCCCGGCGAGGACTGGGCCGAGCTGGTCGGCGCGGCCCTGGCGGCCGAGGCCGAGGGGCTGGTCCGGATCACCGGGCTCTGGTCGCACTTCGCCTGCGCCGACGAACCCGGGCACCCCTCCATCGCCGCGCAGCTCGACCTCTTCCGGGAGATGCTGGCGTACGCGCAGGCGCGCGGCGTCCGCCCCGAGGTGCGGCACATCGCCAACTCGCCCGCCACGCTCACCGTGCCCGAGAGCCACTTCGACCTCGTGCGGACCGGGATCGCCGTGTACGGCATCTCGCCCAGCCCCGAACTCGGCACCCCCGCCGACCTCGGGCTGCGCCCGGTGATGACGCTGTCGGCGTCCGTCGCGCTGGTGAAGCGGGTCCCGGCCGGTCACGGGGTGAGCTACGGCCACCACTACGTCACCCCCGGTGAGACCACCCTCGGCCTGGTGCCCGTCGGCTACGCGGACGGCATCCCGCGGCACGCCTCCGGCAGCGGACCGGTCCTGGTCGACGGCAAGTGGCGCACGGCCGCCGGGCGCATCGCGATGGACCAGTTCGTCGTCGACCTCGGCGGCGACGAGCCCGAGCCCGGCTCCCGCGCGGTGCTCTTCGGCCCCGGCGACCACGGCGAGCCCACCGCCGAGGACTGGGCGCAGGCCGCGGGCACCATCGCTTACGAAATCGTCACGCGCATCGGAACCCGGGTTCCGCGCGTCTATGTGAACGAGGAACCGGGGACAAGTACGGCGACCACCACGACCACCACGGCCGACCCGGCCGGTACGGCGACGGCGGCCGGTCCGGCCGTCACGGCCGACACGGGGAAGAGGAGCGGTACGTGAGCGAGAGCAGTGCGGAGGCCGTCGCGAGCGCCACAGCGGCCGTCGCCTCCGCCGCGGCGGCGTCCGGCGGCTGGCGCAGGACGACCGGTCTCGCGGGTGCCGCGATAGGCGTGCTGGCCGCGGGCGCGGCCGCCGGTGTCGCCATCGAGCGGATGACCGTCGGACGCGGGATGCGCAGGCGGGCCCGGCTCGCGCTGGACTCCACCGGCCCGTACGGCGCGCTGCGCGGCACCCCAGGCAAGGCGTACGCCGACGACGGCACCGAGCTGTACTACGAGGTCGACGACGTCGAGCCCGAGGGCGGCCCGGCACCCCGCAGGCGCCGGCTCTTCGGCCGCAAGGCCCCCCTCCCCGTCACCGTCGTCTTCAGCCACGGCTACTGCCTCAACCAGGACTCCTGGCACTTCCAGCGGGCGGCGCTGCGCGGGGTCGTGCGGACCGTGCACTGGGACCAGCGCAGCCACGGCCGGTCCGGGCGCGGGGCGGCGCAGGTCGACGGCGGTGTGCCGCTCACCATCGACCAGCTCGGCCGGGACCTGAAGGCCGTCGTCGACGCCGCCGCGCCGGACGGACCGATCGTGCTGGTCGGCCACTCCATGGGCGGGATGACCGTGATGGCGCTGGCGGCCCAGTACCCGGAGCTGATCCGCGACCGGGTGGTCGCCACGGCCCTGGTCGGTACGTCGTCGGGGCGGCTCGGCGAGATCAACTTCGGGCTGCCCGTCGCCGGCGTCAACGCGGTGCGCCGGGTGCTCCCCGGTGTGCTGAAGGCGCTGGGGCAGCAGGCCGAACTGGTGGAGAAGGGGCGCAGGGCGACGGCGGAGCTGTTCGCCGGGATCATCAAGCGGTACTCGTTCGCGTCCCGGGACGTCGACCCCGCGGTCGAGCGATTCGCCGAACGAATGATCGAGAGCACGCCGATCGACGTGGTCGCCGAGTTCTATCCGGCGTTCACCGACCACGACAAGACCGAGGCGCTCGGGCTGTTCAAGGACATGCCGGTGCTGGTGCTGGCCGGGGTCCGGGACCTGGTGACGCCCAGCGAGCACAGCGAGGCCATCGCCGGCCTGCTGCCGGACGCCGAACTCGTGCTCGTGCCGGACGCCGGGCATCTGGTGATGCTGGAACACCCGGAGGTGGTGACCGACCGCCTCGCCGACCTGCTGACCCGCGCCGGTGCCGTGCCCGCAGGGGCTACCGTGGGTGGCTATGGAAGCACCAGCAGCACCGCACAGCCCGGCTGACCTCGAACTGACCGTCACCTCGCCCGACCAGATGCGCGAACTGGGCCGCCGTCTGGCCAAGCTGCTGCGCGCGGGCGACCTGGTGATGCTCAGCGGCGAGCTCGGCGCGGGCAAGACCACGCTCACCCGCGGGCTCGGCGAGGGCCTCGGCGTGCGCGGCGCCGTCACGTCCCCGACCTTCGTCATCGCCCGGGTGCACCCCCCGCTCGGCGACGGCGCTCCGCTCGTGCACGTCGACGCCTACCGGCTGGGCGGCGGTCTGGACGAGATGGAGGACCTCGACCTCGACGTCTCGCTGCCCGAGTCCGTGATCGTCGTGGAATGGGGCGAGGGCAAGGTCGAGGAGCTGACCGACGAGCGGCTCCAGGTCCGTATCCACCGGGCCGTGGGCGACACGACCGACGAGGTGCGGCACGTGACCGTGACCGGCCTCGGGGAGCGCTGGAACACGGTCGACCTGAGCGTTCTGTCGGCTTGAGACCGTCCGGGACGGGGCCCGCGGTGGCTGAGACGTTCGCATGAACGTTCCGACAACCCGTCGGCAAGATGTTGCGCCGGGCACTCCGGGCGTGGTCACATGGTATCCAGTTCGTAGTTAGGTCTACCTAACCGCGTCCGCCCCCGGCCCTCAGGAGACGTCCATGCCGGCTACGGAACCCCAGGCGCAGTCCGCGCAGCGCGGGTCGACCCTGCGCGGCCTGTCCCTGCACGGATCGTCGACGCGGGGACCGTCGATGCGCGAGCTGCTGGCGTCCTGCGCGGCCGCGGACGCGATCTCCACCCCGCCCCGCGCGCCCGACGACCTGACGGAGCGCCGCCGCGAGGCCGCCTGACCGGCGAACCGACGGAGCGCCGACGAGCCGCCCGACCGGCGGGGAGCCGTCGCTCAGCGGATCACGACGATCTTCTGGCCGATCGTCGCGAACACCCACATCGCGTCGCCGTCCTTGCGGGACTCGCGGATGCCGCCCGTCTTCACGGTCGTGTCGGAGGGGTCCTCCGGGGGTTCCACGGCCGCGCTGAAGCCGATGACCACGTCGCCCACGTCGGCGAAGCGCACGACGTGCTCGATGGGGGTGCCGTCCGTGCCGGTGACCGCCTTCGAGCGGGAGGTGACGAAGTAGGAACCCGGCAGCGGGTCGACGCTGCCCGGCGTGACCGCGAAGGTGCGCTCGACCCGGCCGCTCCCGCCGACCAGCCACACCCGGTCGTCGTCCACCGAGTACACGACCCGTTCACCCGTACCGGAGTTCCCCGGCAGCGCGGTGGGCTTGCGCCGGTCCCGGGGAGCCTTCACGGCCGCCTTGGGGGGCGCGCTGACGTCGGCGGTGGCGTCGAAACCGGCCGGGACGGTCGACGAGGCCTGGTAGGCGAGGAAGGCGACCGCCGCCACGGCCGTCGCGGTCAGCCCGGCCACGAACCCCGCGCTGCTGCTTGCCACCGCTGTCACCTCTGCATTCGTGCCGAGTGCCGTACGCCGTGCCTCCCGGCGACGTTAGCAGCCGGGTCCCGCCCGGCCCGGGCGTGCGAGTCCGCGGCCGGGGCCCGTGTCGGACCCGACGCGGGCTTCCCCGTACCCCGGCGCGGGCTTCCCCGTACCCCGGTCCAGGCTTCCCCGTACCCGGGCCGCGGGCTTTCCCGTACCCCGGCCCGGGCACAGCGCGTCCGGCACGGGCCGCGGAGCCGTAGGCTGTTTGCGTGCTCTTGCTCGCTCTGGATACCGCCACCCCCGCCGTCACCGTCGCGCTGCACGACGGCACGGACGTCATCGCCTCGTCGAGCCAGGTCGACGCCCGCCGGCACGGCGAGCTGCTGCTGCCGGCCGTCGACCGTGTGCTCGCCGAAGCCGGGCTGAAGCTCGACGCCGTCACGGCGGTCGTCGTCGGCACCGGACCCGGCCCGTACACCGGGCTGCGCGTCGGTCTGATGACCGCCGACACCTTCGGGCTCGCGCTCGGCGTCCCGGTGCACGGCCTGTGCACGCTGGACGGCCTCGCGTACGCCGCCGACATCGAGAAGGTCCCCTTCGTCGTGGCGACCGACGCCCGCCGCAAGGAGGTCTACTGGGCGACGTACGCCGACTCCCGGACCCGGCTGACCGGCCCCGCCGTCGACCGGCCCGCCGACATCGCCGAGCAGGTGGCCGGGCTCCCGGCCGTCGGCGCGGGCGCGCTGCTCTACCCCGACACCTTCCCGGTCGCCCGCGAGCCCGAGCACGTCTCCGCAGCCGCCCTCGCCGCGCTGGCCGCCGAGCGACTGGCCGCGGGCGAGGAACTGCCCGAACCCCGGCCGCTGTACCTGCGCCGGCCCGACGCGCAGGTGCCCAAGAACTACAAGGTGGTCACCCCCAAGTGACCGAACCCGTGACTCCGAGCCTGCGCGAGATGCGCTGGTGGGACATCGACCCCGTGCTGGAGCTGGAGAAGGAACTCTTCCCCGAGGACGCCTGGTCGCGGGGGATGTTCTGGTCCGAACTGGCCCACTCGCGCGGCCCCGGGGCGACCCGGCGGTACGTCCTGGCCGAGTCCGAGGGTCGGGTCGTGGGCTACGCGGGCCTGGCCGCCTCCGGCGACCTGGCGGACGTGCAGACCATCGCCGTCGCCCGTGACCACCAGGGCACCGGCCTCGGCTCCCGGCTGCTGACCGACCTGTTGCGGGCCGCGACCACCTTCGAGTGCGCCGAGGTCATGCTCGAATGCCGGGTCGACAACGTCAGCGCCCAACGGCTCTACGAGCGGTTCGGCTTCGAGCCCATCGGCTTCCGCCGCGGCTACTACCAGCCGGGCAACGTCGACGCCCTGGTGATGCGCCTGACCATGAAATCCGGCGGCGGCTCCGCCGAGGGTTCCACCCCCGAACAAGGAACAGAGATCAATGGCTGACGAACCCCTGGTCCTGGGGATCGAGACCTCCTGCGACGAGACCGGCGTCGGCGTCGTCCGCGGCACCACCCTGCTGGCCGACGCCATCGCGTCCAGCGTCGACGAGCACGCGCGCTTCGGCGGGGTCGTGCCGGAGGTGGCGTCCCGCGCGCACCTGGAGGCGATGGTGCCGACCATCGACCGCGCGCTGAAGGAGGCCGGGGTCTCCGCGCGCGACCTGGATGGCATCGCGGTCACCGCGGGCCCCGGTCTTGCGGGTGCCCTGCTGGTCGGCGTCTCGGCGGCGAAGGCTTACGCCTACGCGCTCGGCAAGCCGCTGTACGGCGTCAACCACCTCGCCTCCCACATCTGCGTCGACCAGCTGGAGCACGGCGCGCTGCCGGAGCCGACGATGGCCCTGCTGGTCTCCGGCGGCCACTCCTCGCTGCTGCTGTCCACGGACATCACCTCCGACGTCCGCCCCATGGGCGCGACGATCGACGACGCGGCGGGCGAGGCCTTCGACAAGATCGCCCGGGTGCTGAACCTCGGCTTCCCCGGCGGCCCGGTCATCGACCGGTACGCCAAGGAGGGCGACCCGAGCGCCATCGCCTTCCCGCGCGGACTGACCGGGCCGCGCGACCCGGCGTACGACTTCTCCTTCTCCGGACTGAAGACGGCCGTGGCCCGCTGGATCGAGGCCAAGCGGGCGGCGGGGGAGGAAGTGCCGGTGCGTGACGTGGCGGCGTCCTTCCAGGAGGCGGTCGTGGACGTGCTGACCCGCAAGGCGGTACGGGCCTGCAAGGACGAGGGCGTCGACCATCTGATGATCGGCGGCGGTGTCGCGGCCAACTCCCGGCTGCGGGTCCTCGCCCAGGAGCGCTGCGAGGCGGCCGGGATCCGGCTGCGCGTGCCGCGCCCCAAGCTGTGCACCGACAACGGTGCGATGGTGGCCGCGCTCGGCGCGGAGATGGTCGCCCGGGGCCGGTCCGCGTCCGACTGGGACCTCTCGGCCGACTCCTCCCTGCCGGTGACGGACACTCACGTACCCGGCCGCGAGCACAGCCACGATCACGTCCACGAGGTCAGCAAGGACAACCTCTACTCATGACCGTCGCGCTGATGTGGGAGGCACGGGCGGTGCCCGGGCGCGGCGCCGAACTGCTCGCCTGGGCAAGGGAACAGCGACTGCCCGGCCGGCCGCCGCTGCGCCGGGAGACCTTCCGCGCCCCCCAGGACCGCGTCCTCGTCATCACCTGGTGGGACGCCCCCCACGACGCCGACCTCCCTGAACTCCCCGAACCGGAAACGGGCTCGGTCACCCGGCCGGTACACCGCTGGCGGTTCGAACGGGTGGCGGAGGAGTGACGGGACGTACGTCCCACGGGGGTCGACGGATCGGGTGAGGGACCCGGTGTCCCGGGGGACACCGGGACACCGGCACAACCGGCTCAGGGCTGGGGTGCGGACAGGGTCCAGACCGCGGTGAGCAGGGTCGCTGCGAACAGGGCGAACGCCACCACCGCGACCAGCGTGCCGCCGCCCATCAGGAAGCCCCCGAAGACGCCGAGCACGGTGCCCAGCGCGGCGATGCCCGCGCCCGGCCACCACCACGGGCGGGCGGGGCGCAGTTCGGCGCCGGCCGGGCGGACGAAGGCGTCCCGCAGGTCGAGCCGGCCGACCTCGTGGTCGTCGAGCAACACGTTCTTCGGCGGGTTCCGGCGCAGCCGCCCCAGCGGCACCAGCCGGGTGCCGTCGGGCAGCCGTACCACGGCGGGCCGGCTGTCGCGGGCATGCACCGTCACCTGTGCCCGGCCGTCCGTCAGTTCGTCGAGGGCCGGGTGCCACATGACCCACTGCCAGCGCTCGGTCGGCTTCGAATCCTCCGATGCCTCCGATGCCTCCGACGGCTCCGACGGCTCCGACCGGTCGGTCTGTTCGGGCAGGTCCGCAGGCGACAGCACTAGCCACGTGCTGTTCGAGTTCTGGAACGCGTTCCCCAGGTTCAGCCGCTCCCCGCGGCGCACCGTGGCCGTCATCGGGCGGCCCGGCCGCCGGGCCGCCAGCCGGAACCGCAGTCCGCGCCAGAGCCAGATCCCGCTCAGCGGGACGAGGACGAACCCGCCGAGCACGGCGGGCACTTCGCGGTCGTCCTCGGCCGCGGTCTCGTCGCGGTCCGCCGGGAAGCCCTGCGGGTCGGCCTCGGCGGGATCGTAGGCGACCTTGAAGCGCTTGCCCTTGGTGTAGCGGTCGGTGTCGTAGATGCCGAAGCGCTGGACGTGCGGGTGGCCGTCCGCGTCGGTCCAGCGCACGCGGATGTCCTCGTCGTCGCCGATGCCGTCCTCGACGATCAGTCCGGTGGCCGTCGCCGTGGCCCGGTCGCGGGCCTGCGCGTAGGCGTAGGCGTGTCCGACGAGCCAGCCGGCGAACAGGGCGTAGCCGACGACCGTGACGGTGAAGCCGAGGAGCGCGATGCGCAGGGCGGGTCCTGGGCGTCTCATGCGGCCGTCTCCTTCCGGGGCGTGGCGGCGGTTGCCAGCAGGGCCCGTACGGGCGCGGGGTCGCCGTCCTTCAGGGCGGCGGTGATCGGTTCGTACAGGTCGACCACCGTCGTGCCGTCGGGCGCGACCAGGACGCTGTTCACCCAGCGGGAGGTGTAGGTCCAGCCGGCCGCGCGCAGCACGGACTCCAGCCCCTGGGCCATCGCGGTGCTCAGCACCTCCGGGGCGACCACCGAACGCACCGCGGCGGGCATCCAGCGCAGCTGCGGTTCCAGGCGGCGGGCCAGCCGCGGCCAGGTGCCGTCGATGACGGTGTCCAGGGCGGCGGCCACGGCCTCCTCGGGCGTCTCGTGGCCGGTGGCGTCCTTCAGCAGCGTGAGGCCCGTGCGGTCGCTCAGGGCGTGCAGCCGGTCGTCGGGCAGGTCGAGCAGACGGATGGGGCGCAAGTCGTCGGCCGGTGTGTCCTCCAGGTCGGCCAGCAGGCGCACGCACCAGCGCTCGACGGACTCCGCGGTCCGCAGGGCGAGCGGAGTACCGGTGTACGGCGTGGCCGCCTCGACGTCGGCGGGCAGTGCGGCGATCCGGCGGTCGAACGGCGGATGGTCCTCGACGGCGTACGGGGAGGCGGCGTCCATCTCCTCCTCCGAGGCGGCGGCCTGGACACTGCGGTCGGCCACGAGCGGCTCGGCCAGGGCGCTCTCCAGGGCCTCGTACAGGTCCTCGGGGTAGGCGTCCTCCGCGGCCGCCGAGAGCATCCAGTCGGCGCCGAGACCCTCGAACGCCGCGTGGATCGTCCCGGTCCGGCGCAGTGCCTCGGCGGTGGCCGCGGTGCCGGCGACCCGGACGGCGTCGGCGTCGGAGGCCGTCTCCGCCTCCCACATCCGCGGCTGGGTGGCCCGCAGCAGCGGTGCGGCCAGCGGGCCGAGCGGTCGGAACCGGCTGTCCATCCGGTCCGCGAGACAGGCGCGGGCGAACCGCAGCGCGGACATGCGCCGGTCGCGGGCATGGTGGACGTGCGCCAGTTCATGGGCGACGACCGAGGCCAGCTGGGCATCGGTCAGCATGCGCAGCAGGGGCAGACCGAGCAGCAGGACGTAGGTGCGCACACCGCCGACCTTCACCGGTCCCATGGACGCGTCCACATCGGGGACGATCCGCACCAGCAGCGGTTCCCGGAAGCCGACCCGCTCGGCCACGTCCTGCACCAGCGCGACCAGCTCCGGTTCGTCCTCCGGCCGCACGGCCCGGCCGGGTGGCTGGTCCCCGCTCATGAAGCCTCTCGTGGCGCCGGCCACGAACATCCCGCCCAGCCACACCAGCATCCACAGGGCGTGGAACGCCAGGCTCGCGATCGTCAGCACGATGGCGATGAGGATGTGTGGCAGACAGGCCACGGTCAGCATCGCGCCGATGAGCAGCCACTCGCGGAGCGGCTGCGGTCGTATGTCCATGGGGTGCGTTCCTGTCACGTGCGTCCGCCTGCGCTTCCGGCGGATTCTGGCACACGGCGTGGGCACAACAGTACGAACATCGGCCAGGCGTGGATCACGCGGTCCCGGCCGCTCACGTGCCCTCGCTCACGCGTCTTCGCTCACGTGCCCTCGCTCACGCGTCTTCGCTCACGTGCTCTCGCTCACGCGTCTTCGCTCACGTGCTCTCGCTCACCTCGCACCGCAGTCGGCGGTCCGGCCCCAGGACCCGTACCGGGCCCGTGAGGGTCAGCCGGGCCGTGTGCCGGATCTCGGCGCTGGAGACGCCCAACCGCAACTCCAGTGCGCCCGGTTCGACGATCCGGCGGCCCGCGCGGTCGGTGAAGGCGGACAGGTCCGGGTGGAAGTGGAACGTCACGCGCCGCGCCTCGCCCGGCGCCAGTTCCAGCCGCCGGTAGCCGACCAGCCGGACGTCGGGGCGGGTCACGGACGCCACCGGGTCGTGCAGGTACAGCTGAACCACCTCGGCGCCCGCCCGGCCACCCGTGTTGCGGACGGTCACCGACACGTCGTACGTGCCGTCGGTGCCGTTCGTACCGGTGGAGCCGTCCGTGCCGTCCGTGCCGGTACGCGCCTCGGGCCCCGCGAAGTCCTCCCACGCGAACTCCGTGTACGAACGGCCGTGTCCGAAGGGGTACAGCGGGGTCGGGTCCAGGTTGCTGACCTCGCCCGCCAGGCCCAGCGGCGGCTGGAGGTACGTCCACGGCTGGCCGCCCGGCAGCCGCGGCACGCTCACCGGCAGCCGCCCGGAGGGGTTGACGCGGCCCGACAGCACCCCCGTCACCGCCGGGCCGCCCTCCTCCCCGGGGAAGAACGCCTGGACCACCGCGCCCAGCCTGCCCTGCCAGCGGCCGAGCGCGTACGGGCGGCCGGTCAGCAGGACCAGGACCACCGGCACGCCGGTCGCCACCAGCCGGTCCAGCAGCTCGCCCTGGCGGCCCGGCAGGTCCAGGTCCGCCACGTCGCAGCCCTCGCCGGACGTGCCGCGGCCGAACAGGCCGGCCCGGTCGCCCAGGACGGCCACGCACACATCCGCCTCCGAGGCCCGTGCCACCGCCTCCGCGAATCCCGAGTCGTCCGGGTCCGAGACCCCGCAGCCCTCGGCGAAGGTGACCTTCGCGTCGGGGAGCTCGGCGCGCAGCGCCTGAAGCACCGTGGGGACGTCGATGCCCATCGGCACCTGCGGGTGGTGCGTGAGCACGTGCGAGGGGAACGAGTAGCAGCCCAGCATCGCGAGCGGGTCCGCCGCCCGCGGACCGACGACCGCCACGCGCGCGTCGGGGGCCAGCGGCAGGACGCCGTCGGGGTTGTCCAGCAGCACCACCGACTCCTCGGCGAGGCGCCGGGCCAGCGCGCGGTTCGCCGCCGAGTCCAGGTCGACGGAGGCCGTCGGCTCCGGGGACCAGTCCTCGTCCAGCAGACCCAGTTCGCACTTCTGGAGCAGGACGCGGCGGGCCGCCCGGTCCACCAGCTCGGCCGGGACCGTACCCTCCCGCACGGCCGCGACCAGGTCCCGCCCGTAGCACTTCAGCGTCGGCAGCTCCACGTCGATGCCGGCCGCGAGGGCCAGCCCGGCCGCCTCGGCGGGCGAACCGGCGACCCGGTGCAGGGTCTGGAGGAAGCCGATGCCGAAGTAGTCGGCGACCACCGTGCCCGTGAAGCCCCACTCCTCGCGCAGCAGGTCGGTCAGCAGCCAGGGGTCGGCCGAGGCCGGCACGCCGTCCGTCTCGTTGTACGCCGCCATCACGCTGCGCGCCCCGCCCTCGCGCAGCGCCATCTCGAAGGGCGGCAGCGTGATGTCGGCGAGCTCGCGCAGGCCCGCGCGGACCGGCGCGAGGTTGCGGGCGCCCACCGAGGACGCGTACCCGGCGAAGTGCTTGAGCGTGGCGACGATCCCGGCCGACTCCAGGCCGCGCACATAGGCGCTGCCGACCGTGCCGACCAGGTACGGGTCCTCGCCGATGGTCTCCTCGACCCGCCCCCAGCGGGGGTCGCGGACCACGTCCAGGACCGGGGCCAGACCCTGGTGCACGCCCACCGAGCGCAGGTCGCGGCCGATGTGCCGGGCCATCTCCTCGACGAGCGGCGGGTCGAAGCTCGCTCCCCAGGCCAGCGGTACGGGGTACGCGGTGGCGCGCCAGGCGGTGAAGCCGGCCAGGCACTCCTCGTGGGTGACGGCAGGGATGCCGAAGCGGCCGGCGGCGGCGATGCGGCGCTGGGCGCGGGCCAGCGCCAGGGCGCCGAGGTCCGGGTCGACGGGGGCGGTGCCGAAGGGGCGGGTGAGCTGGCCCAGGCCGAGGGTGATCAACTCGGCGTAGTCGTCGGCGGAGTGGTGGTCGGTCATGTCGTGCTGGTGCGGGGCGACCCCGTCCCCGTCCGTGTCGGCTCCCACCCACACTCCGTACAGCTGGGCGGTCTTCTCCTCCAGGGTCATCCGGGCCAGCAGGTCCTCGACGCGGGCGGCGGCGGACCGAGCGGGGTCACGCCAGGGGGCGGTGGTCATGAAGCTCCACTCGGTAGGAGGTGTTCGGGGTACTGGTGACGCCGGTGTCGAAGGCCCTGTTCGAATGTTTCGAGTGGTGACCCGAATGTTCCGGGAACCTATGGTGAGGCAGGGGGTTCGTCAAGAGGTCGTGCAGGGATACGATCGCCGCCATGACAGCCCCGGAGCCTGCCGAAGCCCAGATGACAGGGCGGTCCAGCCGGACCGCGACGCTCGCCGAGATCGCCCGTGAGGCGGGCGTGTCGGCGCCGACTGTTTCGAAGGTCCTCAACGGCCGTGCCGATGTCGCCCCCGCCACCCGCAACCGGGTGGAAGAGCTGCTGCGCGTCCACGGCTACCGGCGCCGCCGGGCCGAGGCCAGCCGCTCGCCGCTGATCGACCTGGTCTTCCACGAACTGGAGAGCGCCTGGGCGATGGAGGTCATCCGGGGCGTGGAGAACGTGGCCCGGGACGCCGGGCTGAGCGTCGTGCTGAGCGAGAGCGCGGGCCGGCTCACCCCCGGGCGGACCTGGGCCGACCAGGTCGCCGCCCGTCGCCCGCACGGCGTCGTGCTCGTCCTGTCCGGGCTCGACGAGTCCCAGCGCGCCCTGCTGACCAGCAGGTCCATCCCGTTCGTGGTGATGGACCCGGCCGGCGACCCGGGCGCCGACGTGCCGTCCATCGGCGCCACCAACTGGCAGGGCGGCCTGGCCGCCACCCGGCACCTGATCGACCTCGGCCACACCCGTATCGGCGCGATCAGCGGACCGGCCACCATGATGTGCAGCCGCGCCCGGGTGGACGGCTACCGGGCCGCCCTGGAGACGGCCGGTCTGCCGGTCGACGCCGGGCTGATCAGGGCGGGCGACTTCCACCACGACGCCGGTTACCGGCTCGGCCGCGAACTGCTGAGCCGCCCGGACCGGCCCACCGCCGTTTTCGCCGGGAACGACCTCCAGGCGCTCGGGCTCTACGAGGCCGCCCGTGAGCTGGGGCTGCGTATCCCGGACGACCTCAGTGTGGTCGGGTTCGACGATCTGCCGGTGGCGCGCTGGGTGGGGCCGCCGCTGACGACCGTACGGCAGCCGCTGACCGAGATGGCGGAGGCGGCGGCCCGGCTGGTGCTGGAGCTGGCGCGCGACGAGGGGGCGCAGGTGGCGACCCGGGTGGAGCTGGCGACGAGTCTGGTGGTGCGGTCCAGCACCGCGGCTCCCGCGGCTCCCGCGGCGTCCGGGGATCCCACGGATCCTGCTGCTCCTGCGGCTCCCGTGGCCGGAAGTTGACGTATTGACGGGTGAGGCAGGTGCCTCCACACTCCACCGAAGTCAATCGGCTGGACGACCGAAACTTTCGGAGGCACCCGCAATGAGAACCTCCAGATCGTCATCCTTACGCACCCGGCTCGCCGCCCTGCTCACCGGCGTCACCGCCGTCGGCGCCCTGCTCGCCGCCGGCATGACGTCCGCCCAGGCCGCCGACACCCCCCTGCGCGACCTCGCGGCCGCCAAGGGCAAGGTCGTCGGCACGGCGGTCACCGGCTCCAAGCTCACCGGCAGCTACGGCGACATCGCCGGGGCCCAGTTCGGTTCGCTCACCCCGGGCAACGCCATGAAATGGGGGTCGGTCGAGCCGACCCAGGGCACCTTCAACTGGGCCGAGGCCGACCAGATCGTCGCCTTCGCGCAGGCGCACAACCAGCAGGTGCGCGGCCACACCCTGGTCTGGCACAGCCAGAACCCGAGCTGGCTGACCAACGGCACCTGGACGTCGGCCCAGCTCGGCACCCTGCTCCAGAACCACATCAGCACCGAGGTCGGCCGCTACCAGGGCAGGATCACCGCCTGGGACGTGGTCAACGAACCCTTCAACGAGGACGGCACCTACCGCTCGACCCTCTGGTACAACGGCCTCGGCGCCGACTACATCGCCAGCGCCCTGACCTGGGCGCGGGCCGCCGACCCGGCCGCCAAGCTGTACATCAACGACTACAACGTCGAGGGCGTCAACGCCAAGAGCACCGCCCTGTACAACCTGGTCAAGTCCCTGAAGGAGCGCGGCGTCCCGATCGACGGCGTCGGACTCCAGGCCCATCTGATCCTCGGCCAGGTGCCGTCCACGCTCCAGCAGAACATCCAGCGCTTCGCCGACCTCGGCGTCGACGTGGCGATCACCGAGCTGGACATCCGGATGGCGCTGCCGGCCGACAGCACGAAACTGGCCCAGCAGGCCGCCGACTACAAGGCGGTCACCGCCGCCTGCGTGGCCGTGACGCGTTGCGTCAATCTGACCGTCTGGGGCTTCACCGACTCCGACTCCTGGGTCGACAGCACCTTCCCGGGGTACGGGGCGGCGACGCTGTACGACGCGAACTACGCCCCGAAGCCCGCGTACTACGGCGTCGCCGAGGCGCTCGGCGGGACGACGACCACGCCGCCGCCCTCCACCGGCGCCTGCACGGCGACGTACAGCGTGGTCAACCAGTGGAACACCGGCTTCACCGGGCAGGTGAGGATCGCCTGCTCGGGTGCCTCGCTCTCCTCGTGGAAGGCGGTCTGGACGTACGGCGCGGGCCAGCAGATCACCCAGGCCTGGAACGCGACCTGCACCCAGTCGGGCGCGGCGGTCTCGTGCGTGAACGCCTCCTACAACGGGTCGGTCCCGGAAGGCGGTTCGGTGACCTTCGGGTTCAACGCGTCCTGGAGCGGGAGCAATCCGCTGCCCACGGTGACCCTGGGCTGAGGCCGCTCCGGGTTGCGGGACTGCGCTGGATTCAAGACTGTGCTGAGTTCGTCCTGAGAAAAGTGAGATTTTCTGAAGAAAACGGCCCCAGGCAAGTCCGTTGTAATAATTCGGACTTACGTTCCTCTGCGTGACCGGACACGACGAGAAACAGGACTGGGACAGGGGCAGACGCGGAGGCCGGCGGTCGATCGTCCTGAGAGCCGCCGGCCTCACCCTCGCGGGCGCCCTGGTGCTCGGCGTCGCGGCGACGGGCTGGGTCTACTGGCACCTGAACAACAACATCAAGAGCGTCGACATCAACAGCGCGCTCGGCGACGACCGCCCGGCCAGGGCGGTGGCCACGCCCACGCCCGACGGGTCGGCGTCCCCCTCGGCCACCGCCTCCGCGCCGCCGACCGGGGCGCTGAACATCCTCGTGCTGGGATCGGACTCGCGCAGCGGCGCCGAGAACCGGGAACTCGGCGGCGGCAGCAGTTCCGGCGCCCGCTCCGACACGGCGATGGTCGTGCACCTCGACGCGGGGCGCACCACGGCCACCGTGGTCAGCATCCCGCGCGACACCCTCGTCACCCGTCCGCCCTGCCCGCTGTCGTCGGGGCGCTCGACGGCGGTGGCCTACGGCGCGATGTTCAACAGCGCGTACGCGGTGGGCGGTCCGGTCTGCGCGGTGAAGACCGTCGAGTCGATCACCGGCGTACGGATGGACCACTACATCGAGATCGACTTCTCCGGCTTCGCGAAACTGGTGAACGCGCTCGGCGGGGTCACCGTCACCACCGACGAGGACATCGACGACGACGACAGCCATCTGCACCTCGCGGCGGGCACCCACCACCTGGACGGCAAGCAGGCCCTCGCCCTGGCCCGCACCCGGCACGGCATAGGCGACGGCAGCGACCTCGGCCGCATCGGCCTCCAGCAGAAGCTGGTGAAGGCGCTGCTGGAGCAGATCGCCTCGATCGACCTGCTGACCGACCCCACCCAGCTCTACGGGGTAGCCGACGCCGTCACCGGCAGCCTGACCACCGACACCGGACTCGACTCGCTGGGCGAACTCACCGACCTGGGCGAGAGCCTGAAGGGCCTGGCGGCAGACCGGGTCGAGACGGTGATGATGCCGGTGGTGACCGCCCCGTCGGATCCCAACCGGGTGGTGGCCCGGGAACCGGCGGCGAGCGAGCTGTGGGAGTCCCTGCGATAGGGCACCTCGTTCGGAGCAGGCCTATGACCTGCGGAAACACGCCCCGGAGAGAATTCCTCGAAGAATCTCGGCGACCGTGTCGATCCGGCCGTCCCCTGTTCGACGCACAGGTGAGAGGCGGGGAAGGACCCCGCCCGGGAGACTCGGCGCCGTACGGGTCGCCCACCACCGTGAGGAGTCACCATGCCCCGCTACCTGTCGCTCGTGCAGATCGACGAAGCCACCGCGCCCGCCGAGGGACCCAGCCCCGAGCTGATGCAGCGGATGGGTGAACTGATCGAGGAGATCACCAAGGCCGGCGTCATGCTCCAGACCGAGGGCCTGACGCCCAGCGCGCAGGGCAAGCGCGTCCACTACGCGGGCGGGGAGCTGTCCGTGACCGACGGGCCCTTCACCGAGGCCAAGGAGGTTGTCGGCGGCTACGCCATCATGCAGTGCAAGGACATGGCCGAGGCCGTGGAGTGGACCAAGCGCTTCCTGAAGGTGCACGAGGACTTCTGGACGGTGACCTGCGAGGTGCGCGAGATCGCCGAGGGCTGAGCGGTTCCTCGCTAGTCGCTGTCAGTGCGGAGGTGTTCGATGGGGGGTTGTGAGCTCGCAACCCCCCGCCGACCCGCGCGGCGCCATCGAGACCGTCTTCCGTCTGGAGTCCCCCCGCGTCATCGCTGCCGCCACCCGGATCGTGCGGGACATCGGCATCGCGGAGGAGCTGGCCCAGGACGCCCTGGTCGCGGCACTGGAGCAGTGGCCGCGGGACGGGGTGCCCGACAACCCGGGCGCCTGGCTCGTGACCACCGCCCGCCGCCGTGCCGTCGACCTGGTCCGCCGCCGGGAGAACTACGCCCGCAAGCTCGCGGAGATCGGCCGCGACCTGGAGACCACGGTGCCGGCGCAGGAGCCGGCCGATCCGGACGGCATCGACGACGACCTGCTCCGGCTGGTCTTCACCGCCTGCCACCCGGTGCTGTCCGCCGAGGCCCGCACCGCCCTCACCCTGCGCCTGCTCGGCGGGCTGAGCACGGCCGAGATCGCCCGCGCCTTCCTCACCCCGGAGCCGACGGTCGCCCAGCGCATCGTCCGCGCCAAACGGACCCTCGCCACCCGGAACGTCGCCTTCGAGGTGCCGAGCGGCCCCGACCGCGAGGCCCGCCTCGGCTCGGTCCTCGACGTCATCTACCTGATCTTCAACGAGGGGTACGCGGCCACCACCGGGGACGACTGGCTGCGCCCGGCGCTGTGCGAGGACGCCCTGCGGCTCGCCCGGCAGCTCGCGGCGCTGATGCCCAAGGAGCCGGAGGCGCACGGCCTCGCCTCCCTGCTGGAGTTCCAGGCCTCCCGCACCGCCTCCCGCACCGGCCCCGACGGCGAGCCGATCCTGCTCAAGGACCAGAACCGCCGCCGCTGGAACCGCATGCTCCTCGCCCGCGGTGTCGACGCCCTCGCCCGGGCCGACGCCGTCGCCACCGGCGTCCCCGGCCCGTACGTCCTCCAGGCCACGATCGCCGCCTGCCACGCCCACGCCCACACCTACGAGGACACCGACTGGCGGGCCATCGCGACCCTGTACGGCCTGCTCGCCGTCCGCGCCCCCTCCCCGGTCGTCGAGCTCAACCGCGCGGTGGCCGTGTCGATGGCGGACGGCCCGGCCCCGGCCCTGGAGATCGTCGACGCCCTGGCCGCCGAACCCGCCCTGCGGGACTACCACCTGCTGCCGAGCGTCCGGGGGGACCTGCTGGCACGGCTGGGCCGCACGACGGAGGCACGGACGGAGTTCGCACGGGCGGCCGCCCTCGCACGCAACGAACGGGAAAGACGGCTGCTACGACGACGAGCGGACAGCCCCACATCCTGACGGCACAACGCCCTGAGGCGGACAGCGCCCTGAAGTGGACAACGCCCTGAGGTGGACAACGCCCTGAGGTGGACAGTGCCCTGAAGGGGCGCGGGGAACTGCGCGCCCGGCCACGACGGACCCGCACCCGGCCGCAGGCCCACGCCGCCGGAAGCGCCCCCCAGGGCAGGCCCTAGGCCGGACGGCCGATCAGCATCGTCGGCGCGCCCGCCACCCGCGTGAGGAACACCGTCGCAGCGTTCGGCCCCTGCGGCTTGACCTTGCGCCGCAGTTCCTCCGGTTCCACCGCCGACCCGCGCTTCTTGACGGTCAGCACCCCGACCTCACGCTCCCGCAGCAGCGCCTTCAGCCGCTTGACGCTGAAGTGGAGCTGGTCGGTGATCTCGTACGCCGAGGCGTACACGGTCGGGCGCAGTTCGTCCGACGTCACGTACGCGATCGTCTCGTCGACGAGGCCGCCGCCGACCTCCTCGGCCACCTCGGCCACCAGATGGGCACGGATGACGGCGCCGTCGGGCTCGTACAAGTAGCGTCCGACGGAACGGACCTCGGGATCGGGCAGGCCGCGGGAGAGCAGGGTGCGCGGGCCGGGCAGCAGGGTGGCGCGCACCGCCCCCGGGTCCGTCCCGAACCACAGCACCGCCTCCTTCACGTCACCGCCGTCCGAGGTCCACTCGGCCTCCGCCTCGGCGGGCACCGCCTCGTGCGGAATGCCGGGCGCGACCTTCAGCGCGGCACGCGGGGCCGAAAGGGCCGTCCGCACCGCCCAGGACAGCGGCGGCGAGTACGCCTCCGGATCGAAGATGCGGCCGCGTCCGCCCCGGCGCGCCGGATCCACGAAGACGGCGTCGTACGACGACACGTCCACCTCCGTGACGTCCGCCTCCCGCACCTCGATCAGCTCGGCGAGCCCCAGCGCGTCGGCGTTCGCGCGCGCCACGGCCGCCGTCAGCGGGTCGCGGTCCACGGCCAGGACCCGGATGCCGGCCCGGGCGAGCGCGATGGCGTCGCCGCCGATGCCGCAGCACAGGTCCGCGACCGAGGTCACGCCGAGCTCCTCGAACCGCCGCGCGCGATGGCCGGCCACGGTCGCCCGGGTGGACTGCTCCACCCCGTTGGGCGTGAAGAACATCCGCTGCGCGTCCTCGGCCGCGAACTTCGCCGCCGCCCGCTGCCGCAGCCGTGCCTGGCCGAGTGCCGCCGACACCAGGTCGGCGGGGTGCTCGCGGCGGAGCCGGGTGGCGACGGCGAGTTCGTCGGCCGGGGCGGTGTCGCGGACCTCGTGGAGGAGGGCGCGGCCTTCGGGCGTGAGGAGGGCGTGCAGGTCGTTCACCGGCTCATTGTGGGCCAGTCGGTGGACGGCGCGCCTCCGGTGGCGGTGTCGGGCCGGGGCGGCGGCCGTGGCCTGGGAGGATCCGGCAACATGCGAGTAGTCGTACAAGATGAAAAAAGTGGTTTTGTTCGTACTTTGAAAAGCTCCCGGATCTCTCGGGTCTCCCGCGCCTGCCGGGTCACCCGCGCCCGCCGGGTCTCCGGCGCCTGCCGGGCCTCCCGGATCCGCGCCGGTATCGCCGTGCTCGCCGTCGCCGCCGTCGCCTCGGGCTGCGCGCAGGGCGGTGAGGCCGCTCGGGTGCACCCGGCCCCCGGGCAACCGCCCGGGCTCCAGGCGCCCCCAGCCCGCGCCCTCGACGCCTACGCGGGCCGGCTGCGTGCCGCGCACGCGGCGCGGGTGGCCGCGGCCCGGCGCTGGGGCCTGGCCCGGGTCCCGCTGACGCCCCCGTCGCCCCCCGCGAGGAAGCCGCGGATCACCGCACGCGACGGCTTCGAGGTCGCCGGCCAGGAGGAGCAGGACCTGCCCCCGGTCTTCACCACGATCCCCACCAAGAAGAAGATCGTTTTCCTCACCGTCGACGACGGTGCCGAGAAGGACCCGACGTTCCTGCGCATGATGAGCGAACTGAAGATCCCGTACACCGCCTTCCTCAGCGACTACCTGATCAAGGACGACTACGGCTTTTTCAGGAAGATGCAGCGCAACGGGGTGGTCCTGAACAACCACACCCTGCACCACCCCTACCTGCCCGGACTGTCGTACGAGGAGCAGAAGCGGGAGATCTGCGGCATGCAGGACGTGATCGAGCGTCAGTACGGCAGGCGCCCGACCGTCTTCCGTCCGCCCTACGGCAACTACAACCACGACACCCTGGTCGCCGCGAAGGCCTGCGGCATCAAGTACGCCCCGATCTGGGACGAGGAGGTCTTCGTCGACCACTGGGAGTACCGCGAGTCGGACCAGGACCTGCACCCCGGCGACATCGTCCTGACCCACTTCCGGGGCCGGTCCGAATGGCACGGCACCATGCCCGACATGATCCGCCGGTTCCTGAGGAAGGTGACCGACAAGGGGTACGCGGTGGCCCGCCTGGAGGACTACCTGTGAGGCTGCGGGCGCTGACCGCGGGAGTGCTGGCGTCGGCCGTGCTGCTGCTCACCGGCTGTGCCCAGTCCGTCGACCCGATCGAACGGCTGGGCAGGAAGGCGGCCCAACGGGTGCACCCGAACGGCCCGGGCGCCCAACAGGCCTACCGCCATTGGGGTCTGTCGGCCCCGCTGGCCGAGGCTCCCCGACGGGCGGCCCGGCCGCTCACCGCCACCGCATCGGGCCTGCCGGCGGTGGTCGACCGGGTCAGGACCCACGACCGGGTCGTCTTCCTCACCTACGACGACGGGGCCGAACGCGACCCGCGCTTCGTCGACATGGTCCGCGAACTGCGGCTCCCGGTCAGCATGTTTCTCACCGACAGCATCGCCGGACCGGGGTACGACCACTTCGCCCGGCTGCGCTCGGTCGGCGCGAGCCTCCAGAACCACACCCTCGACCACCCCTCCCTGCGCGGACTGCCCTACGTCGGCCAGCGCGCGGAGATCTGCGGGCAGCAGGAGAAGCTCAGGTCCCGCTTCGGTCTGCGCCCGCGGCTGTTCCGGCCGCCCTACGGGACGTACGACCACGCCACCCTGCGGGCCGCCGCCCGGTGCGGTATCTCGACGTTGGTGCTGTGGCGGGTGTCGATGGGCGAGGCCGGCCTGAGGTACGCCTGGGGTCCGCACCGACTGCTCCCCGGCGACATCGTGGCCATCAGTCCGGACGAGAGCCCGGCCCCGAGCCTCGGGAAGCGCACCACCCACCTGCTGCGCCGGATTCAGGAACAGGGACTGACGGTGGCTCGGCTGGAGGACTACCTGTAGTCCGCCCGCGCACGCACCGCCCACCGAACCCCGCGCCGCCGTCGAGCGGACGCGAAAAACCGCGCCGCGCCGTCCGCAATTGGCACTCCGCTTGACCGAGTGCTAATCGCGGTCATAGTCTCGGCTCTGGCACTCCCCCCTGGAGAGTGCCAACAAGCGACGGGCAGGTCCGGCACCCGCGACGACGGATCCACCTGGTCGCCACCTCAGACAGTTAACCCCGTGAGATCTCCGAAGG
Organism: Streptomyces adustus; assembly: GCF_009377175.1. Classification (GTDB taxonomy): domain Bacteria; phylum Actinomycetota; class Actinomycetes; order Streptomycetales; family Streptomycetaceae; genus Streptomyces; species Streptomyces adustus. The sequence goes on along the minus strand of NZ_VJZD01000041.1, from coordinate 28,444 downwards.
GGGAGGTCGGATCGTGACGACCACCAGCTCCAAGGTTGCCATCAAGCCGCTCGAGGACCGCATTGTGGTCCAGCCGCTGGACGCCGAGCAGACCACGGCCTCTGGCCTGGTCATCCCGGACACTGCCAAGGAGAAGCCCCAGGAGGGCGTCGTCCTGGCCGTGGGCCCGGGCCGCTTCGAGAACGGCGAGCGTCTTCCGCTCGACGTCAAGACCGGTGACATCGTGCTGTACAGCAAGTACGGCGGCACCGAGGTGAAGTACAACGGCGAGGAGTACCTCGTCCTCTCGGCTCGCGACGTCCTCGCGATCATCGAGAAGTAGTCACCTCGCTTCCTCGCGAAGCACTTTGTTTTTGAACTGCGCCCCCGGCCCCCGCGACCGTTAATCAGCCGGGCGTCGGGGGCGCAGTCGTTCATCCTGATTCACCTCGAGATTTCCGAGAGGGCCAACGCTCCCATGGCGAAGATCCTGAAGTTCGACGAGGACGCCCGTCGCGCCCTCGAGCGCGGCGTCAACAAGCTTGCCGACACGGTCAAGGTGACGATCGGCCCCAAGGGCCGCAACGTCGTCATCGACAAGAAGTTCGGCGCCCCGACCATCACCAACGACGGCGTCACCATCGCCCGCGAGGTCGAGCTCGACGACCCCTACGAGAACCTCGGTGCCCAGCTGGTGAAGGAGGTCGCCACCAAGACGAACGACGTCGCGGGTGACGGCACCACCACCGCCACCGTGCTCGCCCAGGCGCTCGTGCGCGAGGGCCTGAAGAACGTCGCCGCCGGCGCTTCCCCGGCTTCCCTGAAGAAGGGCATCGACGCCGCGGTCAAGGCGGTCTCCGAGGACCTGCTCGCCTCGGCCCGCCCGATCGAGGAGAAGTCCGACATCGCCGCCGTGGCCGCGCTGTCCGCGCAGGACCAGCAGGTCGGCGAGCTCATCGCCGAGGCGATGGACAAGGTCGGCAAGGACGGTGTCATCACCGTCGAGGAGTCCAACACCTTCGGCCTGGAGCTGGACTTCACCGAGGGCATGGCCTTCGACAAGGGCTACCTGTCGCCGTACTTCGTGACGGACCAGGAGCGCATGGAGGCCGTCCTGGAGGACCCCTACATCCTCATCAACCAGGGCAAGATCTCCTCCATCCAGGACCTGCTGCCGCTGCTGGAGAAGGTCATCCAGACCAACTCCTCGAAGCCGCTGCTGATCATCGCCGAGGACGTCGAGGGCGAGGCCCTGTCGACCCTGGTCGTCAACAAGATCCGCGGCACGTTCAACGCCGTCGCCATCAAGGCGCCCGGCTTCGGCGACCGCCGCAAGGCGATGCTGGAGGACATGGCGATCCTCACCGGCGCCACGGTCATCTCCGAGGAGGTCGGCCTCAAGCTCGACCAGGCCGGCATCGACGTGCTGGGCTCGGCCCGCCGCGTCACCGTCACCAAGGACGACACCACGATCGTCGACGGCTCCGGCAAGACCGAGGACGTCCACGGCCGCGTCAACCAGATCAAGGCCGAGATCGAGAACACCGACTCCGACTGGGACCGCGAGAAGCTCCAGGAGCGCCTCGCGAAGCTGGCCGGCGGCGTGTGCGTGATCAAGGTCGGCGCCGCCACCGAGGTGGAGCTGAAGGAGAAGAAGCACCGTCTGGAGGACGCCATCTCCGCGACCCGCGCCGCGGTCGAGGAGGGCATCGTCTCCGGTGGTGGCTCCGCGCTGGTCCACGCCGCCAAGGTCCTGGAGGGCAACCTCGACAAGACCGGCGACGAGGCCACCGGTGTCGCCGTGGTCCGCCGCGCGGTCGTCGAGCCGCTGCGCTGGATCGCCGAGAACGCCGGCCTGGAGGGCTACGTCATCACCTCCAAGGTCGCCGACCTCGACAAGGGCCAGGGCTTCAACGCCGCCACCGGCGAGTACGGCGACCTGATCAAGGCCGGCGTCATCGACCCGGTGAAGGTCACCCGCTCCGCCCTGGAGAACGCCGCCTCCATCGCCTCCCTCCTGCTCACGACCGAGACCCTGGTCGTCGAGAAGAAGGAAGAGGAGCCGGCCGAGGCGGGCCACGGCCACGGCCACTCCCACTGACGCACCCCGGTGACACCGGCGGGCCCTGACCCGGCACCGGCATCCCCGACCAGGGAAGCCACCGGCTGAACCAGGCCTCACCACTCCGCCCCGCCGCACTCCGCGGCGGGGCGGAGTGCTGTCCGAGGGGCTACGGCGGAAGCCCCCGTCCCCGGTGAAAGGGAACGGGGGCTTCGCCCCTCGCGGGTTCGAAGGGGAGCCGGCGGCTCAGGTCTCCAGTTCGTCCAGCGCTCCCAGTTGTGCCATCAGGCCGAGTCTGTCGTACTGCCACCAGCCCTCGACGAGCTTGCCGTCCTCGCCGCACCGGAAGACGGTCGTGCCCGTCATCGACACCCGCCGGCCGGTGGCCGGGATTCCCAGGAAGTCGCCGCGGTGCGTGCCCTGCCAGGTCCAGCGGGTGCACACCCGGTCGCCCTGGGCGATCTGGTCGTCGACGGTGAACGCGAAGTCGAAGGCTCCCCGCCACATCTCGCACTCGCGCCGCATGTTCTCCAGCCCGAGCGTGTCCTGCTCGTTGGCGGGGTCGTGGCCGTGGTAATGCTCCGCCATCACGTTGTTCAGCGGAGGCAGTTCACCTTCGGTGGCGATCAGCTCGAAGAGCCTGCGCGCGTTGGCCGCGTACAACTGCTCGTCGCGCACCACCTCCAGATCGGTGAAGGTCGGCATCCCGTCGCAGAGGGCGGCCATCTCCTGGAAGATCCGGTCGGTCTCGGGGAGATGCGAGTTGCGCATCGCGTCCTCGTACGAGGGGAACTCCACGATCTGCACGAAGTGCGCGTCGTCCGAGCGGTCCTTGCCGATCAGATCGTGCGTCGCGCTCCGTCTGCCCCTGGTCTCTTCGACCCAGGTGTCCAGCAGCCGGTTCATCTCGTCGAACCGGCTCGTCCTGCACTCGATGAGCTGTACGAACGTCATGACGCCGCCTCCGGCCCCCCTGGGTCCGGTTCCCTCCGGTCATTCTCCCACCGGAGCGGCGGCGTCACCTGTCCGGCGGTGACGCGATCGCGCCCTCGCTCACTGGGGCCCGTACTTGCGGCCCGTCCGCGAGGTGACACCGCCCAGCAGTCCCCGTGGGGTCACCTTCACCAGGCCCATCAGCACCTTGTAGCGCGGGTCGGGGACGGACAGGGACTTCCCGCGCGCCAGATCGTCGAGCGCCGCCGCGACCAATTTGTCGGCGTCCAGCCACATCCAGCCCGGGATGTTGTCCGTACCCATCCCGGCCCGCTGGTGGAACTCGGTCCGCACGAATCCCGGGCACAGCGCCATCAGCCGTACGCCGCTGCCCGCCAGGTCCCGGGCGGCGCCCTGGGTGAACTGCACGACCCACGCCTTGGACGCCCCGTACGTGCCCCGGGGCACGAAGGCCGCGACCGAGGCGACGTTGACGACTCCGCCGCGACCGCGCTCCCGCATCCCGCCGGTCGCCGCGGCCGTCAGCCGCAGCACCGCCTCGCAGTGCACCTTGAGCATCTTCAGCTCGTCGGCCATCGACACGTCGAGGAAACGGCCCTTGTTGCCGAAACCCGCGTTGTTGACCAGCAGGTCGACGGGGTTCCTGCGGTCGGCGAGCCGGTCCGCCACCAGGTCGATGCCGTCGTCCGACGCGAGGTCCGCCGTGAGCACCTCCGCCTCGATGCCGTGCCGGTCGTGCAGTTCGGTCGCCTGCTCCCGAAGCCGCTTGGTGTCGCGTGCCACCAGCACGAGGTTGTGCCCGTCCGCGGCCAGCTGCCGCGCGAACGCGGCACCGATGCCCGCCGTCGATCCCGTAATCAGAGCCGTTGTCATGGCCCAAGGGTAGTTACCCGGACGGTGTTGGTCCGCTCGGTGCGGCGGACGTCGGGACGGCCGGGTCCGCCCGGCTCACGAGACTTCCGGACGGCTCGGGTCCGCCCGGCTCGCAAGGCTTCCGGACGGTCCGGGAACGCTTGGCCCACGCGGCCTCCCGGGGTGTACGAGGCTTTTCCGGGGGCGCGTGACGACGGTTCAGGACCGCTGTTGTTCCACGTACTTCCGGGCCGCGGCCAGCGACTCCGGGTGCAGTGCCTCGCCGGCCGGGAGCAGTCGCGGCAGCAGTTCCCGTTCCGTCGTGGACGCCCGGAACTGGAGGGCCACGGTCACGTCGTGGTCGGGCCGGTGCACGATCTCGACCGGATCGCCCGCCCTGATCTCACCGGGTTCGATCACCCGGAGATAGGCGCCCGGGGCACCCTTCTGCGTGAACCGCTTCACCCACCTCGACTCGCCCAGGTGGCCCTGGAAGGTGCGGCACGGGATCCGCCCGCAGGTCACCTCCAGCACCACCGCGTGCCCGACGCGCCAGCGCTCGCCGATCCGCGCGCCGGACACGTCGACCCCGAGGGTCGTGAGGTTCTCGCCGAACATGCCGTTGGCGAGCTTTCGGCCCAGTGCGCGTTCCCAGTCGTCGAGGTCCTCGCGCGCGACGGCGTACACGGCCTGGTCGTCGCCGCCGTGGTGCCGTCTGTCGCACACCGCGTCCCCGGCCAGCCCGCTCCCGCCGGTCCCCTTCGGTCCGGGGGCGGCCACCTGCACGGGTCCTTCGGCCGGCCGCTTGTCGATGCCGGTCAGGCCCTCCGCCTGATCCGTGTAGGGCACGGCCCGCGGGCGGCCCAGGTTCACCGAGAGAAGCTCCATGGATCCACGTTAAAGGGCCCGCTCCCAAAGCGTCGACGCATTATCGGGCGCCGCATCCAAGAAGCGCTTATGCTCGAAGGGTGATCGAGGCCCGTCATCTCCGCGTTCTGCGCGCCGTCGCCGCCAGCGGCTCCTTCTCGGCGGCGGGGCGCGAGCTGGGCTGCACCCAGCCCGCCGTCAGTCAGCAGATGAAGGCCCTGGAGGCGTCGGTCGGCACTCCGCTGCTCATCCGCAGCGGCCGCGAGATGCGCCTGACCCAGGCCGGCGAGGCCCTCGTCCGGCACGCGGCGGGCATCCTGGCCGGACTCACCGCCGCCGAGGAGGAGGTCGCCGCCATCGCCGGTCTGCGCGCGGGCCGGGTCCGGCTGGTCTCCTTCCCCAGCGGCAGCTCCACCCTCGTGCCCGCCGCCCTCGCCGCCCTGCGCGCCGCACATCCCGGCACCCGCGTCTCCCTGGAGGAGGCCGAGCCGCCCGAGTCGGTCGAGAAGCTCCGCGACGGCGACTGCGACGTGGCGCTCGCCTTCCGCTACGAGAGCGCGGCGGGCGCGGAGGAATGGGACGACCTCGTCGTACGCCCTCTGCTGACCGACCGTCTGGTGGGCCTGGTGCCCGAACACCACCGGCTCGCCCGCGCGCAGTCCGTGGACATCGGCGAACTCGCCCGGGAACCGTGGATCGCGGGCTGCCCGCGCTGTCGCGGACAACTGGTGGAGGCGTGCGAGAGCGCGGGCTTCACCCCGCGCATCGACTTCGCCACCGACGACTACCCCGCGGTGGTCGGCCTGGTGGGTGCCGGTCTCGGCGTCGCCGTGCTGCCCCAGCTCGCGGTCGAGTCCGTACGGCCCAGAGGGGTGCGCACCGTGACGGTGGAGCCGGCGGTACGGCGGAGGATCGTCGCGCTCACGCTGCCCGATCTGGCTCAGGTGCCGGCGGTGGCGGCGACGCTGGCGGAGCTGGAGCGCGCGGCCGTCCGCTGAGGCGCCGGAAGTGCCGGAAGCGCCGGAAGCGCCGGGCGTCCGGGCATCGGGGCGCCGCACAACACGAACGCAGAGGCGCCGCGCATGACGCGGAGACGCCGCACATAGCGAATGCCGGGGGCGTACAGCTCCCCGGTGGTGGCCGCACTGCCGCCAGGCCATGCCTGCATGTCCATGGCGCTCCGGCCATGGCTGTCCCTGGCGCTCCGGCTATGGCGTCATGACGTTCGTGCGTGATGTTCAGACGTAAATGAAAAAACGTTCCTTCAGGTGTTCGAGCCGCCGTCCATGGCGGTGGCCGACGCCGATACGAGCCGGTTGCGCGCCCGGCCCATGAGCTCTTCGCGCTCGTCCTCGGTCAATCCGCCCCACACGCCGTACGGCTCGCGCACCGCCAGTGCGTGCGCCGCGCACTGCGCGCGGACCGGACACCTCATGCAGACCTCCTTGGCCGAGTTCTCACGAGCGCTCCGAGCCGCTCCGCGCTCGCCCTCCGGGTGGAAGAACAGCGAGCTGTCCACCCCGCGGCAGGCGGCGAGGAGCTGCCAGTCCCACAGGTCCGCGTTCGGTCCGGGAAGGCGGGAGAAATCTGCCATTGCGTGACCCCTTGCAGCCGTTCTGAGCGGATACGGTGCTCACGACCGTACATCTACGATCTAAGGAGATGAAAATATGACTCATTGCGAATCTAGCCTCGGACACCAACAGATGGGAAGAAATGGGTCTAAATGGGGCATGGCTTGTGATGAAAGACGGTAGGACCGCCGCGCGCGACTGCCCCGTGTCCGTCCCCTCACGTAGAGTGCCGAAGATGGCACAGAGCCCCGTAACTCTTTCGAGTGACCGTCGTTGAGAGTGCGGATGCGGTTGAGAACGCAAACGCTCGGGCAGGCGTCCGAGACGGTCGACCGCACAGGTGACGATTCGTAACAGCCTGGAGGCACAAGGTGACGCGCATCAGCTGCGGAGGGCGGCCATGACATCCGTCCTCGTCTGCGACGACTCCCCGCTTGCCCGAGAGGCGCTCCGCCGCGCGGTCGCGACCGTGCCCGGCGTCGAGCGCGTGACGACGGCGGCCAACGGCGAGGAAGTCCTCCGCCGCTGGGGGGCCGACCGCTCGGACCTGATTCTGATGGACGTACGCATGCCCGGCCTGGGCGGCGTCGAGACCGTACGGCGGCTGCTGTCCGCCGACCCCGGTGCGCGCATCATCATGCTCACCGTCGCCGAGGACCTGGACGGAGTCGCCCTCGCGGTGGCCGCCGGCGCCCGCGGCTATCTGCACAAGGACGCCTCGCGCGCCGAACTGCGCGCCACGGTCACACAGGCCCTCGCCGACCCGACCTGGCGCCTCGCCCCGCGCCGCCTGCGCTCGGCCGAGATGGGTGCCGCGCCCACGCTCACCGCGCGTGAGATCCAGGTACTGGAGGGCATGAGCCACGGCCGCTCCAACGCCGAGATCGGCCGGGAGCTGTTCCTCTCCGAGGACACCGTCAAGACGCACGCCCGACGCCTCTTCAAGAAGCTCGGCGCCTCGGACCGTGCGCACGCGGTGGCGCTCGGGTTCCGCTGGGGCCTGGTGCGCTAGGCGTGCCGGATGGACCGGGCGCGTCGTAGAGGGGGCAGCAGAACCCGTAGGAAGTCCCAGGTGGTCCCCGCTTACCTCACGGTTAGCGGGGACGGCAACCGGGCTCGCCCGAGGCCCGCTGCCTGTTTCGCCGCGGATGCCGCATCCTTGAGGTGTGGAGTTCCTCGGGGACGAGTCGGTCGAGCTGAAGAGGAGGGCGCAGGAGATGAGTTCCGGCGCACCTGCTCATAACGCTTCGGTGCACAACGATGGACGCGGTGCCGCGGACCAGTCGGCCGCAGGGCACCATGGTCCGATGCGTGAGGACGACGTGGCCACTGCCCCCGGGGCGATCGGTGCACTGGTCCACCGTGCCGTCGACGGGGACGACCAAGCCACGCACGACCTGCTCGCCCATGTCCATCCCCTGGCGATCCGGTACTGCCGCACGCGGCTGTCCCGGCTGCCGGGCGACGCGCGCCACTTCGTGGAGGACCTGGCGCAGGAGGTCTGCGTCGCCGTCCTCCTCGCCCTGCCCCGCTACCGGGACACCGGCCGCCCGTTCGAGGCGTTCGTCTTCGCCATCGCCGCGCACAAGGTGGCCGATCTCCAACGGGCCGCGATGCGTCACCCCGGGTCGACGGCCGTCCCGTCCGACGAGATGCCGGAACGCCCCGACGACTCGCTGGGTCCCGAGGAGCGGGCGCTGCTCAGCAGCGACGCGGAGTGGGCGAAGAAACTGCTGGCCAACCTTCCCGAGAACCAGCGTGAGCTGCTGTTGCTGCGGATCGCGGTGGGGCTGACGGCGGAGGAAACGGGTCAGATGTTGGGAATGTCACCCGGTGCGGTCCGGGTGGCTCAGCACCGTGCGCTCAGCAGGCTGCGGGCGCTCGCCGAGCAGTGAGCGCGCCATGTCGCCGGGCCGAATCTCCGGTCGGTGGCAGGGGACCGGTCCGGCCGCTCGGGCCTTCGCTCGCGCGCCGGATCCGGCCGTCCGGGCCCTCGGTTGCCGACCGGACCCGGCCGTCCGGGCCCCCGGTCGCGCGCCGGACCTGAACGGGCGATCCCTCGTTCCCGTACGAGTGCCCGTACAGGTTTCCGTACGAACATACGAACCCCGAAGTCGCTCCGGACCGTGGAAACCGTGGAATGAGCGACCCCTGCTTCCCGTTAGCATGGACATCCGCACCGATCAAGGCCATTTGGGGAAGGTGTCATGACTGCCAACGTCGACGGAGTGCCCGGAAAATTCGCGACACTCGGGCTGACCTACGACGACGTGCTGCTGCTGCCGGGTGCATCGGAAGTGCTCCCCAACGCGGTCGACACCTCGTCCCGCATCTCGCGCAACGTGCGCGTCAACATTCCGCTGCTCTCGGCCGCCATGGACAAGGTGACCGAGTCCCGCATGGCGATCGCGATGGCCCGCCTCGGCGGCGTCGGCGTGCTGCACCGCAACCTCTCGGTCGAGGACCAGGTGAACCAGGTCGACCTGGTCAAGCGGTCCGAGTCCGGCATGGTCACCGACCCCATCACGGTCCACCCGGAGGCGACGCTCGCCGACGCGGACGCGCTCTGCGCGAAGTTCCGCATCAGCGGTGTGCCCGTCACCGACCCGGCCGGCAAGCTCCTCGGCATCGTCACCAACCGCGACATGGCCTTCGAGTCCGACCGCAGCCGCCAGGTGCGCGAGGTCATGACGCCGATGCCGCTGGTCACCGGCAAGGTCGGCACCACCGGTGTCGAGGCCATGGAGCTGCTGCGCAAGCACAAGATCGAGAAGCTTCCGCTGGTCGACGACGACGGCGTCCTCAAGGGCCTCATCACGGTCAAGGACTTCGTCAAGGCCGAGAAGTACCCCAACGCCGCCAAGGACGCCGAGGGCCGCCTGCTGGTCGGTGCCGCCGTCGGCGCCAGCCCCGAGGCGCTGGAGCGCGCCCAGGCCCTCGCCGATGCCGGCGTGGACTTCCTGGTCGTCGACACCTCGCACGGCCACAACAGCAACGCCCTCAGCTGGATGTCGAAGATCAAGTCGAGCGTGTCGGTCGACGTGATCGGCGGCAACGTCGCCACCCGCGACGGCGCGCAGGCGCTGATCGACGCCGGTGTCGACGGCATCAAGGTGGGCGTGGGCCCCGGCTCCATCTGCACCACCCGCGTGGTCGCCGGCATCGGTGTTCCGCAGGTCACCGCCATCTACGAGGCGTCCCTCGCCGCCCGCGCGGCCGGCGTCCCGCTGATCGGTGACGGCGGCCTGCAGTACTCCGGCGACATCGGCAAGGCGCTCGCCGCCGGCGCCGACACGGTGATGCTGGGCAGCCTGCTGGCGGGCTGCGAGGAGTCGCCGGGCGAGCTGCTGTTCATCAACGGCAAGCAGTTCAAGTCGTACCGCGGCATGGGCTCGCTCGGTGCCATGCAGTCCCGCGGCCAGGGCCGTTCCTACTCCAAGGACCGCTACTTCCAGGCCGAGGTCTCCTCTGACGACAAGCTCGTGCCCGAGGGCGTCGAGGGCCAGGTGCCCTACCGCGGCCCGCTCGCGAACGTGCTGCACCAGCTCGTCGGCGGTCTGCGCCAGACCATGGGTTACGTGGGCGCCGCCACCATCGAGGAGATGGAGTCCAAGGGCCGCTTCGTGCGGATCACCTCCGCGGGCCTCAAGGAGAGCCACCCGCACGACATCCAGATGACGGTCGAGGCACCCAACTACAGCCGCAGCAAGTGACCCGCACGCGCGCGTGATCCCGTACGGGGGCACGCGCGCGTGAGGTCGTACGAGACACGCACCAGGTCGGGTACGACGGCACGTCCGAGGTGTGGACGAGGTGTGGACCAGGGCGGCTCCGGAGCTCCGGGGCCGCCCTCGGCGTGCCCGTCGGCGATACTGGTAGACGCTGAAACGCAGAGGGAAAGGCCACAGACGTGACTGAGATCGAGATCGGGCGAGGCAAGCGCGGCCGCCGGGCGTACGCCTTCGACGACATCGCCGTCGTCCCCAGCCGTCGTACGCGGGACCCGAAGGAGGTCTCGATCGCCTGGCAGATCGACGCCTACCGCTTCGAGCTGCCCTTCCTGGCCGCCCCCATGGACTCGGTCGTCTCCCCGGCCACCGCGATCCGCATCGGTGAGCTGGGCGGCCTGGGCGTGCTCAACCTCGAGGGCCTGTGGACGCGGTACGAGGACCCACAGCCGCTGCTCGACGAGATCGTCGGACTGGACGACGACACCGCCACCCGGCGACTCCAGGAGATCTACGCGGCTCCCATCAAGGAGGAGCTGATCGGGCAGCGCATCAAGGAGGTGCGCGACTCCGGCGTGGTCACGGCGGCGGCGCTGTCCCCGCAGCGCACGGCCCAGTTCTCCAAGGCGGTCGTCGACGCGGGCGTGGACATCTTCGTCATCCGCGGTACGACCGTGTCGGCGGAGCACGTCTCCGGCTCGCACGAGCCGCTGAACCTGAAGCAGTTCATCTACGAGCTGGACGTCCCGGTGATCGTCGGCGGCTGCGCCACGTACACCGCGGCCCTGCACCTGATGCGCACCGGCGCGGCCGGTGTGCTGGTCGGCTTCGGCGGCGGCGCCGCGCACACCACGCGCAACGTGCTGGGCATCCAGGTCCCGATGGCCACGGCCGTCGCCGACGTGGCGGCCGCCCGCCGCGACTACATGGACGAGTCCGGCGGCCGGTACGTGCACGTGATCGCGGACGGCGGGGTCGGCTGGTCCGGCGACCTGCCCAAGGCGATCGCCTGCGGCGCCGACTCGGTGATGATGGGCTCCCCGCTCGCCCGTGCCACGGACGCGCCCGGCAAGGGCCACCACTGGGGCATGGAGGCCGTCAACGAGGAGCTGCCGCGCGGCAAGAAGGTCGACCTCGGCACGGTCGGCACGCTGGAGGAGGTCCTCACCGGCCCCTCGCACACCCCGGACGGCTCGATGAACCTCTTCGGCGCCCTGCGCCGGGCCATGGCCACCACCGGCTACAGCGAGCTGAAGGAGTTCCAGCGCGTCGAGGTGACGGTCGCGGACTCGCAGCACAAGCGGTAGGCCGCAGGCCTGCGGCGCATGCCGCGGGACGCCGGTCAGGGCCGGTCACCTCTCGTCGGAGAGGTGGCCGGCCCTTTCGCGCGCCCGGGCGGCCCGGGGGCGGCACCCCCGGTCACAGCCGGTGTGCCGATCCCGTCGGAGTGGCGCCCCGGGTGTCGAGCAGGAGCTGGGCCTTCACCGACAGGCCCTGCATGTCGTACGTGCGGTGCTGCTGGAGAAGGATCGTGAGGTCGGCGTGGGCCGCCGCCTCGTAGAGGGAGTCCGCGCGGGGCACCGGGCGGTCCAGGACGCTCCAGGACGGCACGTGCGGGTCGTGGTAGCTGACGGAGGCGCCGAGCTCCATGAGGCGGGTCGCGATCTCGTGCGCGGGGGTGGCCTGCTGGTCGGCCAGGTCGGCCTTGTAGGTGATGCCGAGCAGCAGCACGCGCGCGCCGCGCGCCGACTTCCCGTGCTCGTTGAGGAGGGCCGCGGCGCGCTGCACGACGTACCGGGGCATCCGGCTGTTGACCTGCTGGGCCAGCTCGACCATCCGCAGGGTGCGGCCCGCCTGCCCGGCCAGGTCCTGCGGGACGGCGTGGCCCCCGACGCCGGGGCCGGGACGGAAGGCCTGGAAGCCGAACGGCTTGGTCTCCGCGCAGCGGATGACGTCCCACAGGTCGACGCCCAGGTCGTGGCAGAGGACGGCCATCTCGTTGACGAGGGCGATGTTGACGTGCCGGTAGTTGGTCTCCAGGAGGTGCACGGTCTCGGCCTCGCGGGGGCCACGCGCGCGTACCACCTTGTCGGTGAGCCGGCCGTAGAAGGCGGCGGCGGACTCGGTGCACGCGGGCGTGAGGCCGCCGATGACCTTGGGGGTGTTGGCCGGGGTGAAGTCGCGGTTGCCGGGGTCCACCCGGCCCGGCGCGTAGGCGAGATGGAAGTCGCGGCCGGCCCGCAGCCCCGAGACCTCCTCCAGCAGCGGACGCAGGAATTCCTCGGTCGTCCCGGGGTACACGGGGGACTCCAGGATCACGGTGGTGTGCGGTCGCAGCCGCTCGGCCAGGGTGCGGGCGGCCGTCTCCACCTGGCTCAGGTCGAATCCGCCGTCGGCGCCGCGTGGGGTCGGCGCGCAGATGACCGCGGTGCGGACGCGGCCGAGCTCGGCCGGTCCGGCGGCGGTCCGGAAGCCCCCCGAGAGCATCCGGCGCAGTTCGGCGGGGCTGAGCGAGCCGGATTCCGGCCCGGTCGGGTATCCGAGCGTGGCGATACCGGCGGCGACGGCTGCCTGGGCCAGGGGCAGGCCGAGAGGACCGAGTCCGATGACGGCGAGATCTGCGGGCATGACGTGGGCCGTCCTTCCCAATAGCCGAAGCGGGACAGGTGCGCAAGCCGTGTGGACAAGACGAGCGAAGCGCAATGTCACACTAGGAGTAAATATGACCTTGATGCGGTATTGGTCGGCTGTGTTTCCCGGCAGTCCCGCGAATGTTGTCCACAGGCTGGGAGCGACTGGTGGCTGAAGTCGGGCATCCCGGTCAGGATTGGGGCATGGGGGATGCGGACCCGATCCAGCACCACGGGGTGCGCCCGGCGCGACCGACGAGCGGGAGGCAGCGGTGAGGACAGCGACACTGGGACCGGCGCAGCGCGCCGAGTCACTGGCATCCATGGCCGAGCGTGAGCTGGACGTGCTCGTCGTCGGCGGTGGTGTCGTCGGCGCGGGCACCGCTCTCGACGCCGTGACGCGCGGCCTGTCCACGGGACTGGTCGAGGCGCGCGACTGGGCGTCGGGCACGTCGAGCAGGTCCAGCAAGCTGATCCACGGCGGCCTGCGCTATCTGGAGATGCTGGACTTCGCGCTGGTCAGAGAGGCGCTGAAGGAGCGCGGCCTGCTGCTGGAGCGCCTCGCGCCGCATCTGGTGAAGCCGGTGCCGTTCCTGTATCCGTTGCAGCACAAGGGCTGGGAGCGGCTGTACGCCGGTTCGGGCGTGGCGCTCTACGACGCCATGTCGATGGCCCGTGGCCACGGCCGCGGCCTGCCCACGCACCGGCATCTGACCCGGCGTCACGCCCTGCGGGTCGCTCCGTGTCTGAGGAAGGACGCGCTCGTCGGCGCCCTTCAGTACTACGACGCCCAGATGGACGACGCCCGTTACGTGGCCACGCTGGTGCGCACCGCCGCCCTGTACGGCGCCCATGCCGCGAACCGGGCGCGGGTGACCGGCTTTCTGCGCGAGGGCGAGCGCGTGGTCGGCGCCCGGGTCGAGGACGTCGAGGGCGGCGGGGAGTACGAGGTCCGCGCGAAGCAGATCGTCAACGCGACCGGAGTGTGGACCGACGACACGCAGGCGATGGTGGGGGAGCGCGGGCAGTTCCACGTCCGTGCCTCCAAGGGCATCCACCTGGTCGTGCCCAAGGACCGGGTCCACTCCTCCACCGGACTGATCCTGCGCACCGAGAAGTCCGTCCTGTTCGTCATTCCCTGGGGCCGGCACTGGATCATCGGGACCACCGACACCGAATGGAGCCTCGACAAGGCCCATCCGGCCGCCTCCAGCGCCGACATCGACTATCTGCTGGAGCATGTGAACTCGGTGCTCTCGGTGCCGCTGACGCGGGACGACGTCGAGGGCGTGTACGCGGGACTGCGCCCGCTGCTGGCCGGTGAGTCGGACGCCACCAGCAAGCTGTCCCGCGAGCACACCGTGGCCCATCCCGTGCCGGGGCTCGTGGTCGTGGCGGGCGGCAAGTACACCACCTACCGGGTGATGGCCAAGGACGCGGTGGACGAGGCGGTGCACGGGCTCGACATGCGGGTCGCCGAGTGCGTCACCGAGGACATCCCGCTGCTGGGCGCGGAGGGCTACCGGGCGCTGTGGAACGCGCGGGCGCGGATCGCCGCGCGGACCGGACTGCACGTGGTGCGCGTGGAGCATCTGCTGAACCGCTTCGGTTCGGCGACGCAGGAGCTGCTCGACCTGATCGCCGTCGACCCCTCGCTGGGGGAGCCGCTGCGGGCGGCCGACGACTACCTGCGCGCCGAGATCGTCTACGCCGCCTCCCACGAGGGCGCCCGGCACCTGGACGACGTGCTGACCCGGCGCACCCGCATCTCCATCGAGACCTTCGACCGGGGCACGCTCAGCGCCCGTGAGGCCGCGGAGCTGATGGCGCCGGTGCTGGGCTGGGACAAGAGCCAGATCGAGCGCGAGATCGAGCACTACGAGAAGCGGGTGGAGGCGGAGCGGGAGTCGCAGCTCCAGCCCGACGACCTGACGGCGGACGCGGCCCGGCTGGGGGCGCCGGACATCGTGCCGTTGTAGGGCGGCCGTGGCGTCGTGGGACGTCGGCCGTCTCACGAGGTGACGGGGCAGAACTCGGCGGTGAGGAGGGCCGGTTCCAGGTCGGGGGCCGCGATCTCCGTCGTGTTCACCCGGAAGGTGAGGACATGACGGCCGTCCGAGGTGGCCGCGGTGCGCACGTAGCTGCCGGTGATGCGCCCGTTGTGTCCCCACACCGTGGTCCCGCACGGCAGCTTCACGGGGAACAGCCCCATGCCGTACAAGCCGTGTGCGGCACGGGTGTCGAGCATCTCGCGCAGCTCGCCCGGGGGCAGCAACTCGCCGCCCAGCAGCGCCGCGTAGAAGCGGTCCAGATCGGCGAGCGTGGTCACCAGCTCGCCCGCGGCCCCGGCCACCCGTGGGTCCAGCGCGGTGACGTCGGACCCGTCGGCGGCGTAGGCGCGGCCGTGCGGTGAGGGCAGGGAGGTGCGGGAGCCGGGGAAGGAGGTGCCCGTCAGACCCAGCGGAGCGATGATGCGGCGCGTGGTCTCGGTGGCGTACGAGTGGCCGGTGACCTGTTCGACGACCATGCCGAGCACGACGTAGTTGGTGTTGGAGTAGGCGAATCGGCCACGGTCGGCCGGAGGGTGGGTGAGCGCGATCCGTACGGCCCGGGTGGCGGTGAGGGGGAGGGTGCCCCCGGTGTCCCGGGTGTAGTCGTACAGACCGCTGGTGTGGGTGAGCAGGGAACGCAGGGTCAGCGCGCGCCCGTCGTTGCCCGCCCCGCGCACCAGGCCGGGCAGGTGCCGCTCCACGGTGTCGGACAACGAAAGCCGGTGCTCGGCGGCCAGTTGCAGGACGACCGTCGCGATGAAGGTCTTCGTGATGCTGCCCGCGCGGAAGTGGTCGGAGCGGGAGATTCCAGGACCGTCGTGGGCGTACCGGGTGGTTGTCCCGTCCTGGGCCAGCAGGGCCGCCGCCGGCGCCCTGCCCCGGGTCGTCAGCTGCGCGAGGACCGTGTCCGTGGGCGGGCTGGAGTGTGCCTGTGAGCCGGCCGGGGCCAGGCTGAGAAGCAGCAGGGAGACGGGCACGGCGAGCAGCGTCCGGCGCGGCGGCATCCCGGTCCCTCCCTTGTCACGGCCCATCATGCCGGGTGGCGGGGCGCCGGTTTCGACGGATCGGCGGGTTGCCGGGACGCGGCCGGACCGGGTGGGAGCCCGGGCCGGGAACGGATCGGGGCGAGGGCCGGGACCGGGTCTGAGTCCTGGCCGGGACCCGCTCGGGACCTTGGCCGGAAACCGCCGGAGGCCTTGGCCGGGTTCGGCCGGCGGGATTGACGGGCGGGTTCCGGGGGACCCGTGATCCGGTGTCCGGACCCCGCCGCGCGGAGATGGGCACCCTGGGCGTCGAGCACTTGTCGGGTGGGGGACAATGGAGGCTCTGTCAGGGCGGGTTGCATGAGGGGACGCATGTCGGAGGCGGAGCGGGCGGGGACATCCCGTCAGGGGAAGAGCGCACGTCTCCTCGCGGGGCGGTACCGGCTGGGAGATGTGCTCGGCCGCGGCGGCATGGGTACGGTGTGGCGCGCCGAGGACGAGACTCTCGGCCGCACGGTAGCCGTCAAGGAGCTGCGGTTCCCGACGAACATCGACGACGAGGAGAAGCGCCGGCTGATCACGCGGACGCTGCGCGAGGCGAAGGCCATCGCCAGAATCCGCAACAACAGCGCGGTGACGGTCTACGACGTGGTCGACGAGGACGACCGGCCGTGGATCGTGATGGAGCTCGTCGAGGGCAAGTCGCTCGCCGAGGCCATCCGTGAGGACGGCGTGCTGGAGCCCGGGCGCGCGGCCGAGGTCGGCCTGGCGATCCTCGACGTGCTGCGTTCGGCGCACCGCGAGGGCATCCTGCACCGTGACGTGAAGCCGTCGAACGTGCTGATCGCCGAGGACGGCCGGGTCGTGCTCACCGACTTCGGCATCGCCCAGGTCGAGGGCGACCCGTCCATCACCTCCACCGGCATGCTTGTCGGCGCCCCCTCCTACATCTCCCCGGAGCGCGCCCGCGGCCACAAGCCCGGCCCCGCCGCCGACCTGTGGTCGCTCGGCGGACTGCTCTACGCGGCGGTCGAGGGATCCCCGCCGTACGACAAGGGCTCCGCGATAGCGACGCTCACGGCGGTGATGACCGAGCCGCTGGAGGAGCCGAAGAACGCGGGCCCGCTGCGGGACGTCATCTACGGACTGCTCACCAAGGATCCGGCGCTGCGCCTCGACGACGCGGGCGCGCGGGCCATGCTGAACAAGGTGATCCGGGCTTCCGCGTCCAAGACCGCCGAGCGCGAGCCTGCGGACGCGACGAAGGTCGTGCCGCTGCCCGAGCTGCCGGACTCGTCCGAGGGCCAAGGGAGCACGACGGGAGCCGGGAACAAGCGCGGCGAGGAGGCGGCGGACAAGCTGCGCGGAGCCCTGCGCTCGGTGCGCAAGGCCGCCGTGGTCGCCGGTGCGACGACCTCGGCCGCCGCGAGCCGTGCCAAGTCCGCCGGCGCGGCGGCTGCGGCGTCCCCGTCGGTGTCCGCGAGCGCGCCGGCCGACTCCGCCGGTTCCGGCCCCGGCGCGGGCGCGGCCGAGCGGGCCGCCCAGGGCGGCGGCAACGCGACCGCGGCCGGGCGCAGTTCGGGCTGGCCCGTGATGACGCCGCCGGATCTGCCGGATCTGCCGCCGAGGTCCGTGCCCAAGGCGCCGATCACCGACGTGGTGCCGAAGCGGACCCTGCTGATCATCGCCGTGGTGGTGGTGCTGGCGGTGATCGGCATCGTGCTGGCCCTCAACCTCGGCGGGGGCGACGACAGCGGCGACGGGAACGGCGGCGGCGCCAAGGCCGGGGCCGGCCAGAGCGCGAGCGTCGGCACCAAGGAGGACACGAGCGGCGGGTCCCGTGGGGACGACGACGCCTCGCAGTCCGCCTCCCAGGGGACGAAGTCGGACTCCACGACCGGCGCCACGGACGGCACGGCGTCGGACGCGTCCTCGGGCGGCTCGTCCAGCACGGACGACAACACCGCTACCTCCAGCGACACCGCCGCCGCGGTGGCGTCCACGCACGACGGCGGCCAGGGGTACTCGATCGGCCTGCCCGCGGGGTGGAAGTACCAGTCCTCGGACTCCGCGGGTGACCGTTTCACCGGGCCCGACGGACAGAAGCTGCTGGTCGCCTGGACCACCACGCCCAAGGGCGACCCGAAGGCGGACTGGGAGAACCAGGAGCGCTACATGACGCGCTCGCAGTACAAGAAGATCCGGATACAGGCGGTGCAGTACCGCGGCTGGAACACCGCCGACTGGGAGTTCACCTACGTGGACGGCGGCACGCAGTACCGGACCGTCGACCGCGGGTTCGTCGTCAACAACCACCTCGGCTACGCCCTGATGTACACGGCGAAGGCGTCGGAGTGGGACGGCGAACTGCGCAAGAGCACCTGGCAGACGCTGACGGAGACCTTCCAGCCGAAGAAGTGAGGGTGCCGGTCCCCGAGGGCCGGGGGCCCGAGATCGGTCAACCTCTCATTGCGGGTTGCCTCCGGCACGTATCGTGAGTACTTGCGGACCGTACGCATCCCGCTATGCGGTCGGAACGGGCCGCGGGACGAACGGAATTGACCGACCGGGCGGCCGGGGGAGGCACAGTGGACGACTACGCGGGCCGGGTGCTCGCCGACCGCTACCGCCTGCCGTTGCCGCCCTCCGACGAGTACGAACTCACCGAGAGCCGCGCCTTCGACACCTACAGCGGACAGGAAGTCCTCGTCAGGCAGGTGCCGTTGCCGGAGGTCGTCGAGGCGGAGGTGCTCGACGCGGACGGGCTGCCCGAGGGGTTCACGGCGCGTGACCGTGCGCCCCGACGGCCGGCGTCGCGTCCGCGCACGGACGCGAGCACCCGGAGGCCGGCCGATCCCGTGGTGCGGCGGGCGGTGGAGGCCGCCCAGGCGGCCGCGCGGATCCCCGACCATCCGCGGCTCGACCAGGTCTTCGACGTGTTCGCCGAGGGCGGTTCGCTCTGGGTCGTCAGCGAGCTGGTGGCCGCGCGGCCGCTGGCGGCGCTGCTCGCCGAGAAGCCGCTGTCGCCGTACCGGGCGGCCGAGGTCGCCTCCGATGTGCTCATGGCGCTGCGGGTGCTGCACGCGCACGGCTGGGTCCACCGCAACATCACCGCCCGCACGGTGCTGGTCTGCGAGGACGGCCGGGTCATGCTGACCGGGCTCGCGGTCGGCACGGCCCAGGAGGCGCTGTGCGGATACGACCCGGTGCCGCCCGAGGACGGGGCCGAGGACGGCACGGCAGCCGGCCCCGGGCCCGTCGGCGCGCCCGGAGACCTCACGGGCCCCCAGGGCGCCCTCGGTGGCCCCGGCGGGGTCGGCGCCGTCGATCCCGAGGCCGCCCGGCGGGCCGCCATCGAGGCACGGGCCGCCGGAGGCCTGCCGCAGACCGGAACCGAACCGGCCGCCGGCCCGGGCGGCGCCTCGGCCGCCGTGGCCCGCAGGGCGGCGCCGGTGAGCGGCGGGGACGTCCGGGCCGCGCGGGCCGGCGCGATCGCCGCGTACCGCGCGGGCGCACGGGCCGCGGCCCGGGTCCAGGACCTGCAACAGAACGGCCGACCGGCCCTGCCCGGAGCCCGTCCGGCTCCCGACGGCACGAGCCCCGACGGCGGACCGCAGCCGCCGTACGCCCCCGGGAGCGCTGGGCAGCCCACGGCCGGCACGGTGCAGACCCCGACGGGCAGTGTGCCGCCGGGGCAGATCGCCGACCCCTACGGCGTGCGCGGAGCGCCCTGGCAGGGGGCTCAGCCGCGCCCCGTGGCTCCCGTGCCCGGGGCCCGTGGCGCCCTCCTGCCGGCCGATCCTGCGCAGCCCCCGGCCCGCTGGGGCGACGCCGCCCCCGGCGCCCCCGTCCGGCGCGGTCCGGCGACGGCGCTGGCCGCCGAGCGGGCCCGGCAGGCGCGGATGGCGCTGGTGGGCCCGGTGACCGAGCGCTGGGCGCCGGAGCAGGCGGGACCCGTGCACGAGAACTGGCAGCTCGCCGCGCCCATCGGGCCCGCGACCGACCTGTGGGCGCTGGGCGCGCTGCTCTTCAGGGCCGTACAGGGGCATGCCCCGTATCCGGAGGAGTCGACGGCCGAGCTGGTCCAGATGGTGTGCGCGGAACCGCCCGCGTTCGCCGAGGAGTGCGGAGCGCTGCGCCCGGTGGTGGAGTCGCTGCTGCGCCAGGACCCCACCGAGCGGATCGACTTCGAGGAACTGGGCGGCTGGCTGCGCTCGCTGGTGCGCTCGGCACCGGAGCCGGACGCCGGTGTGCACGTCGTGGCGGCGCCGCCCGTCGACCCGAGCCGACTGCCGATCGTGCGGCGGCGCGGCGAACTGGTGCGCAGGCGCCGCGCCGGACTGCCCGCCACCACGGCGCACGGCCGGCACAAGCGGGCCAGGCAGGAACCGTCCGGCTCGCCGCGCCGCCTGGGCCGCACCCTGCTCCTGCTGATCCTGCTCGCGCTGGCCGGGACGATCGCGTACGCCGTGCTGTTCATGCCGAAGGCCACGGACACCGGCGCGGCCGGCACCGCCGGTTCGGCGCGTACGACGCCCGCGCAGGGGGACACCGTCCCCGAGGCGAGCAGCGAGCCCCGACCCGACCAGACCTCGCCCGCGGACGGCGGGAGCTCCTCCGCGTCCTCCGGTCCCACCGCGACGCAGACCGGCGGCCCCGACGTCGCCGACGGCTTCACCGTGCGCAAGGACACCGAGGGCTTCCGGATCGCGGTGGCGAACGGCTGGGACCGCACCCCGAAGAACGGGCTCGGCCAAGTGCTCTACACCCACGGGGACTTCGAGCTGATCGTGGTGCCCGGCCGGGACCGCGCCTCGACGTACGGCACCGATCCGATGGTCTACCAGCGGGAGAAGGAGTACGAGCTGGGGCCCTACCGGGCGTCCAGTTGGGCCACCTCCGGCGGGCTGCGGACGATCGAGGTGGGCGGACGGACCATGGCCGAGGGCCAGTTCACCTGGAGTGACGCCGGCGGGCGCCAGCTGTTCGTGCGCAACCTGGCGATCCTGATCGACGGGCGCTACCACGTGGTGCAGGTGCGCGGCCCCGAGGCCGAGCGCGACGAGGTGACCAAACTGTACGAACAGGCGTCGTCCACCTACCAGTTCACCGGCTGATCCGGAAAGCGGCGCACCGGCGCGCCGCGCCGCTTCGCGGACCGTGAGGCCGCGGTTCCCGCGGCGGGCCAGAAGCGACAACCGTCACAGTGCGGTGTCCTTGGCGCTCCGCGTGTTCCCTGGACGCGGACCGGTCCTTAGTCTGAGCCTGTCAAGAGCATTGCGGGGCAACGTGAATCAGATGCAGGGCCTGCTCCTCGCGGGTCGCTACCGGCTGGCCGACCCGATCGGCAGCGGCGGCATGGGCCGCGTATGGCGGGCGCACGACGAGTTGCTGCACCGGACCGTCGCGATCAAGGAGTTGACCGCGGCGCTGTACGTCTCCGACGGGGACCGGGGCGTGCTGCTCGCGCGCACCCGGGCGGAGGCGCGGGCCGCCGCGCGGATCAACCACTCGGCCGTCGTCACCGTGCACGACGTCCTCGAACACGACGGCCGTCCGTGGATCGTGATGGAGCTGGTCGAGGGCCGCTCGCTGGCCGACGAGGTCAAGGAGCAGGGGCGCGTCGAGGCCACCGAGGCCGCGCGGATCGGTCTGTGGGTGCTGCGCGCCCTGACCGCCGCGCACACCGCGGGCGTCCTGCACCGGGACGTCAAGCCCGGCAACGTGCTGCTCGGCAACGACGGCCGCGTCCTGCTCACCGACTTCGGCATCGCCCAGATCGAGGGCGACAGCACCATCACCCGCACCGGCGAGGTCGTGGGCTCCGTCGACTACCTGGCGCCCGAGCGCGTCCGCGGCCACGACCCCGGTCCCTCCTCCGACCTGTGGGCGCTCGGCGCGACGCTGTACACGGCGGTGGAGGGCCGCTCGCCGTTCCGCCGCACCTCGCCGCTGACCACCATGCAGGCGGTCGTCGAGGAGGAGGTCGCCGGGCCGCAGTACGCCGGTCCGCTGGAGCCCGTGATCAGCGCCCTGCTGCGCAAGGACCCCGCCGCCCGTCCGGACGCGGCGCAGGCCGAGCAGATGCTCGCCGAGGCGGCGGAGGGACGGCGGCCCAGCGCGGCACAGGCGTTCGTGCCGACGCAGCACGGTGGCTCCGTCGCTCCCGGGCTGCGGGAGACGGGGACCGGTGCGACGGAGTACGGGCCCGCGTACGGGGCGCCGGCCACCGGGCCCGGGACCGGGGCGACGGTCGTGGGGCCGACGCCGATGGGGCCGCCGGGCACCGCCGCGGTCCCGGCCGGGACCGTGCCGTCCGCACGCCCCGGCAGGCGTCGGCTGCGCTCGCTCGTCCTGGTGGTCGTGCTCGCCGCCCTGGTCGGCGGAGCCACGGCGGTGGGGCTGCACCAGTGGGACAAGACCCGCCGCCAGCGGGCGGACACCGGCTCCTCCGGCCAGTCGCCCGACCCGACGTCGAGCGCGTCGGGCACGTCGGACACCGACCCGGCGACGGCCCCCGACAGCTGGAAGACCGTCCCCGACCCGCTGGGCTTCAGCATCGCCCTGCCCAAGGGCTGGAAGCGGTCGGTCTTCAGCGACGAAGGCGACCTCAAGCAGATCGACTACTCGCCCGACGGCGGCGAGCACTTCGTACGGATCGCCCTCGACACGTCCCCGGACTTCGCCGATCCCTACCAGCACCAGCTCGACCTCGACCAGCAGCTCACCCGTCTGGTCGACTACAAGAAGCTCCAGCTGGGGGCGAACACCTACCGAGACCGCCGGGCCTCGCTGTGGGAGTACACGTGGACGGCGCTGGCCAAGGACACGAAGTTCCCCGGACCGCGGCACGCGATCGACGAGGTGTACATCGCCCGCAACGGCGTGGAGTACGCGCTGTACATGTCCTCGCCCGCCGCGGACTGGCCCACCACGCAGGAGCAGTTCAAGCGGCTGCTCCAGAGCTGGCAGCCCGAGGCGTGACGTCCTGACCGGCCGGGGCGTTCCACCCGGACGTTCAGGCCCCCCGTCTCGCCCGGTGCTTCCGGCCGGGTGTGAACGACCGTTCGTGACCGGCACGTTGTGACGGAACCCACCGGTCGTGAATCAGCCCCGAGTGGGTGGATTTGGCCGGTGGGCGGCCCGGAGGGCGGGCGTCCGGTGCGGCATGATGAGACTCATGGGGACCGAGGGGGACGACTCCCGCGTGATCGCGGGCCGGTACCGGCTGGAGGCCCGGCTGGGTCGCGGAGGCATGGGCGTCGTCTGGCGTGCCACCGACCGACTGCTGGGCCGTCAGGTGGCGGTCAAGGAGGTCGCCTTCGACGAGACGCTCTCCCCGGAGGAGACCCGCAGGCAGCACGACCGTACGCTGCGCGAGGCCCGGGCGGTCGCCCAGCTGCGCCACCCGCACGTCATCGTCGTGCACGACGTCGTCGAGCAGGACGAACGCCCTTACATCGTGATGGAGTTGATCGACGGCGGCTCGCTGGCCGACCGGATCGCCCGGCGCGGCCCGGTCGACGTCGGCGAGGCCGCCCGGATCGGCATCGCCCTGCTGAGCGCGCTGCGCGCGGCGCACGCCGCCGGTGTCCTGCACCGCGACATCAAACCGGCGAACGTCCTGGTCGGCGAGGACGGCCGGGTCGTGCTCACCGACTTCGGCATCGCCCAGGTCGCGGGTGCCACCACGATCACCGACACCGGTGCCTTCGTCGGCTCGCCCGAGTACACCGCGCCCGAGCGGATGTCCGGCGCCGGTGCCGGACCGGCCTCCGACCTGTGGTCCCTGGGGGCGCTGCTGTGCACGGTCCTCAGCGGCGCGTCACCCTTCCGGCGCGACTCCCTGGGCGGCATCCTGCACGCCGTGGTCTCCGACGACATCCGTACGCCCGAGCAGGCCGCGCCACTGCTTCCGGTCGTACGGGGCCTGCTCGAACGCGATCCGGAGCAGCGGCTGGAGGCGGCGGAGGCGGAGCGGATGCTGCGGGCCTTCCTGGAGACCGGCCGCACCCCGAAACCGGCGTCCTCCGGTTACACGCCGACGCGCCCCGAGCCGCGGAGCCGGCCCGAGTCGCCCAGCCGGGCGGAGCCCGCCCCGGCCGACCCGGCCCCCTCCACGCGCGGGGTGCTGGTGGCCGCGCTGCTGGTCGCCGCGATGGCGGGGGCGGGCGTGTCGGCCGCGGCCCTGCTGATGCACGGGGGCGGCGACGGGAGCGGCACGCCGGTGTCCTCGCCCTCGCACGGCCCCGTCAGCTCACGGCCGGCCTCGCCGTCGCACGGCGCCACGGGCGCCACTAGCTCCACCGGCTCGGCCTCCGCCCCCGCCTCCGGCACGGACACCGCGGCCGTGACGCACTCGCCCGCCCCCGCGTCCGCGAACCGTCCCACCGCCCCTTCCGGCTACCGCCTCGCCGACGACCCGGCCGGCTTCTCGCTCGCGGTGCCGGACGACTTCACCCGCAAGCCCCAGGGCGAGCGGATCTTCTACATGTCACCGGGGGAGGTCTTCCGGCTCGGCATCAAAGTGAGCGACACCAAGCCGGGCGGCCCGCTCGCGGTGATGCGGCGCTCCGCCGCCGAGGGCCCGGACACCAACCCCGGCTACCACGACGGCCGGGTCGTCGAGACCGCCCACAACGGACGGCCCGCCGCCCTCTGGGAGTTCAGCTGGCAGGGCTTCAGCACGGCCGAGGGCCCCCGGCACACTTTCGACCTGTGCTGGGAGGAGAACGGGCGGATGTACGACGTGTGGGTGTCGGCGCCGGTGGGGAAGGTGCGGGAGGCCCGGGAGTACTTCGACGTCGCCGTCGACACGTTCGTACGGGCCTGACGTCCGGCGTCCGCCGGAATTCCGGCGGTACGGGCCCGACGTCAGGCGTCCGCCGCAATTCCGGCCGGCCGGGACGGTCAGGGGTGCCGCTCGGTGCCCGGGAGCCGGTACTTCCCGGGAGTGACGCCGAACTCCCGGCTGAACGCGTGCGAGAGGGCGTAGGGGCTGCTGTATCCGGTCCGGCGGGCCACCGAGGCCAGCGGCGCGTCCGAGCTCCGCAGCAGCGTCGCCGCCAGGGTCAGCCGCCACCAGGTGAGATACGCCATCGGCGGCCGGCCCACGAGCCCGGTGAACCGGCGGGCCAGGGTGGCGCGGGAGACGCCCGCCTCGGCGGCCAGGCGTTCGTTGCTCCAGGGGGCGGCCGGGTCGGAGTGCAGGGCGCGCAGGGCGGCCGTGGTCACGGGATCGCTCAGCACCGCCGGCCATGCGCCCGCCTCCGCGTCCGCCGTCCAGGCGCGGACCATGTAGACGAGCAGGAGGTCGAGCAGGCTCGGCACGGCGAGGCAGGAACCGGGGCGCCGGTCGTCCAGCTCGCGGGCGAGCAGGTCCACGGCGGTGCGGAGTTCGGGGTGCTCGCCGACCCGGTTGGGCAGATGCACCACCTCCGGCAGCTCGGCCATCAGAGGGTGCGCCCGGCTGCGGTCCAGGCGGTACTTCCCGCACAGCAGCTCGGTCGCCCGCCCGCCGCCGCCGGGACTGCCGATGCCCGTTCCGGTGCCGATGCCGGGTCCGGTTCCGTGCACCTCCTCGAACGGCACCGCCCGGCCCGCCTCCGCCGGGTCCGCCGGTCCGTCGGCCAGCACATGGCCCGTCCCGTGCGGCAGCAGCACCGCGTCGCCCGGACCCAGCGCGACCGGTTCGCCTCCGCCGTCCGGCAGCAGCCAGCAGCCGCCCGCCAGCACCACGTGGAAGCCGGCTCCCTCGTACGGGGCGAGCCGGGTGCACCAGCGTCCGCCCACTCGCAGCCGCTGGGAGGAGGGGCGCCCGATGCGCATGGCGGAGATCGCGTCGCTGACCACGTCCATGGGGTCAGCCTAGGCGTTCAGAGGCTTGCCAGTGAGACGTTCGCGTATCGACAGGAGCCGATCAGGCATCGTGAAGCTCACCTGGTCCTTCCTAGGCTTGCCGCCATGACCGATGAACACGTGCAGAGTCTCACCCTCGGCGACGTCGAGATCCTCCGTATCGTCGAGTGGCAGGCCCCTTACGCGCCGACCCGCGCCCTCGTCCCGGACTGCGGTCCCGAGGTCTGGAAGGAGCACCGGGAACTGCTGGCCCCCGACCACTGGGAGCCGGACGGCGACCTGGCCGTGGTCGCCCTCCAGACCTGGGTGGTGCGCTCCGGCGGACGGACCGTACTGGTGGACACCGGTGTGGGCAACGACCGTGAACGGCCCGGGAATCCCCTGTTCCACCGACGCCGAGGGGACTTCCTGGGGCGGCTGGCCCGGGCCGGTGTCCGCCCCGAGGACGTCGACGTCGTCGTCAACACCCACCTGCACGGCGACCACGTCGGCTGGAACACCCGGGACGAGGCGGGGGAGTGGGTGCCCACCTTCCCCCGGGCCCGTTATCTGATCCCGGCCGCCGACGACGCCCACTTCGGCCCCACGGGCGGCTACGGGGGCGGCGTACGGGTGGACGACCGGCTGACCTACGAGGACAGCGTCGCGCCCGTGCACCGCGCCGGGCAGGTCCGGCTCTGGGACGGCGTCCACCGTGTCGACGCGCACCTCACCCTGGAGTCCGTCCCCGGTCACACCCCCGGCTCCGCCGTCCTGCGGGTCGCCTCCCGGGGCGAGCGGGCGGTGTTCGTCGGGGACGTGCTGCACAGCCCGGTGCAGATCGTGCACCCCGAGTGCAGCAGCTGCTTCTGCCTCGATCCGCGCCGGGCCGCGGCAGGCCGCCGCCATGTCCTCGAACGGGCCGCGGAACTGGGCGAGCTGGTCATCCCGGCGCACTTCGGCGGAACCGGAGTGATGGAGGTGCGGCGCCGGGGCGGCGCGTTCACGCCCGTGCCCTGGGCCGGATAGCCCCGGGCGGGCAGGTCGGCCCTGGGGGAGCCGATCGGTCCCGGGCGGGGCGGACAACCCCGGGCGGGGCGGATCCTGGGCGACTCCGGAAGCGGCGAAGTTCGCGGACGCCCGTGAACGGCTGGAGATCGAGGGGAACACGCCCTGATCAGCGCCTTTGTTGCCAGTGACTGCTGGCGGCGTGTGTGTACTCGGTGAATCCCGATTACCGACGGGTACCCAAAGCCTCCGCACCGGCATACGCTGCGGCTCATGACGGACTCGCAGGCCCCGGAGAAGACCGGCACGGGCACCCCCGGACAGACCGGCACCAACCCCCTCGCCCCCGCTCCCGCGGGCGCCCGTACCGCCGCCGACGTGGTCACCCCCGAGCTGGTCGCCCAGCTCACCAAGGGCGTGGTCGGCTCGGGCCGGACCGCCAACCACACGCCGTTCACCGGCGAGAAGCTGGCCGATCTGCCCGAGTCCACCCCCGAGGACGTCCGCCGGGCCTTCGAGGCGGCGCGCGCCGCCCAGGCCGTCTGGGAGCGGACCCCCGTACGGCAGCGGGCCGCCGTCCTGCTCCGCTTCCACGACCTCGTCCTCGCCCGCCAGGCCGAGGTGCTGGACCTGATCCAGCTGGAGACCGGCAAGGCCCGGCTGCACGCCCACGAGGAGGTGCAGGCCGTCGCCGTCGCCGCCCGTCACTACGGCCGCAAGGCACCCGCCTATCTGCGGCCCAAGCGGCACGCGGGCGCCATGCCCACCCTCACCAGGGTCACCGAGCTGCGCCACCCGCGGGGTGTCGTCGGCCAGATCGCGCCGTGGAACTACCCGCTCGAACTGTCCGTCGGCGACGCCCTGCCGGCCTTCGTCGCGGGCAACGCGGTCGTGATGAAGCCGGACACCGAGACCTGCCTGACCGCGCTGTGGGCCCGTGACCTGCTCATCGAGGCCGGGCTGCCCGCCGGCGTCTTCCAGGTCGTCCTCGGCGACGGACCGGTGGTCGGCCCCGAGGTCGTCAAGCACGCCGACTACGTCTCCTTCACCGGCTCCACCCGCACCGGCCGCGAGGTCGCCCAGGGCGCCGCCGCCCGTCTGGTGGGGGTGTCCCTCGAACTCGGCGGCAAGAACGCCATGCTGGTGCTGGCGGACGCCGACATCGAGAAGGCGGCCGCGGGCGCCGTCCGCGCCTGCTTCTCCTCCGCGGGCCAGCTCTGCATCTCCATCGAGCGGCTGTACGTCCACGAGTCGATCGCGGACGCCTTCCTGGAGCGCTTCGCCGCCCGCACCCGGGCCATGCGCCTGGGCACCTCCCTCGCCTACGGCGCCGACATGGGCTCCCTGGTCGGCGAACGCCAGCTGGAGACCGTGAAGCGGCATGTGGAGGAGGCCGTCGCCAAGGGCGCCAAGCTCGTCGCCGGCGGGGTCGCCCGCCCGGACATCGGCCCCTACTTCTTCGAGCCGACCATCCTCGACGGCGTCGAGGCCCCGATGTCCGTGTGCACCGAGGAGACCTTCGGCCCGGTCGTGTCGATCTACCGCTTCGGCTCCGACGACGAGGCGGTCGAGCACGCGAACTCCACGCCGTACGGTCTGAACTCGTCGGTCTGGACGAAGGACGGCCGGCGCGGCCGGGAGGTCGCCGCCCGCCTGCGCACCGGCACGGTCAACGTCAACGAGGGCTACGCGCCCGCCTACGGCAGCGTCCAGTCGCCCATGGGCGGCATGAAGGACTCCGGCCTCGGCCGCCGCCACGGCTCCGAGGGCATCCTCAAGTACACCGAGGCCCAGACGGTCGCCCAGCAGCGACTGCTGCCGATGGCGCCCGCGCTGGGGATGAGCGACGAGAAGTACGCGGAGTTCATGAGCCGGAGCCTGAAGGTCATGAAGGCGTTCCGCTTCCGCTAGCCCCGCCC
>NZ_VJZD01000419.1 GCF_009377175.1 Streptomyces adustus | reverse complement strand
CGGGGAAGGGCGGGGATGCAGGTGCTGTTCATCGGCGACGACTGGGCCGAAGACCACCATGACGTGGAGATCCAGGATGAGTCGGGCCGCAGGCTGGTGGCCGCCCGGCTGCCGGAGGGTGTCGAAGGTATCGCCAAGCTGCATGCTTTGGTCGCTCGGCACGGTGCTGAGGACCTGGACCCGGTGCGGGTGGTGGTCGGCATCGAGACGGACCGGGGCCCGTGGGTTCAGGCGCTGATCGCTGCTGGCTACCAGGTCTACGGAATCAACCCGAAGCAGGTGGCCCGGTTCAAGGAGCGGTACGGCACCTCAGGGGCCAAGAGCGACCGCGGCGACGCCCACGCGCTTGCGGACATGGTCCGTATCGATGGTGCCCAGCTGCGGCCGGTGGCCGGGGACAGCGAGCAAGCCCAGGCCGTGCGGGTCGTCGCCCGCGCCCATCAGACCCTGATCTGGGAGCGGACCCGGACTTTCCAGCGGCTACGGAGCACGCTGCGCGAGTACTTTCCCGGCGCGCTGGCCGCTTACGCCGGGCTGGAGCTGACCAGCACCGATGCCCTGGAACTGCTGATCAAGGCACCGACGGCCGACCAGGCAGCGAAGCTGACGAAACAGCAGATCACCGCTGTCCTGGCCCGGCATCGCCGCCATCGCCGGGAGCAGAGAGCCGCAGCGATCCAGGCCGGGCTGCGTGAGCGCCAGCTCGGCGTCCCCACACCGGTCGCCGCCGCCTACGCTGCCGCGGTGGTGGCGCACGCGAAGGTGCTGATCGCGCTCAACGAGCAGATAGCCGCGCTGGAGGAGCAGGTGAGCGAGCATTTTCTCGCGCACCCGGACGCTGAGATCTACCTGTCGATGCCTGGCATCGGCGAGATCACCGGCGCCCGGGTGCTGGCCGAGTTCGGGGACGACCCCACCCGCTACACCAGCGCAAAGGCCCGCAAGAACTACGCCGGCACCAGCCCGATCACCCGCGCCTCGGGCAAGACCCACACCGTCCAGGCCCGCTTCGCGCGCAACGACCGCCTCGCTGACGCCCTCCACAAACAGGCCTTCTCCGCGCTTAGCTCACCAGGTACCCGTCGCTACTACGACAAGCAGCGTGCCCGCGATGCCGGCTACAACCCTGCCCTGCGCCAGCTCGGCAACCGCCTCGTCGGCATCCTCCACGGATGCCTCAAAACTCGCACCCTCTACGACGAGGCCACCGCCTGGTCACACCACGCAACCCTTCCCAGCACCGCTTGACACCGCTTCGGCATGGGATGTCTCAAGCGCTACATCGCCCGCGAGCTCTACCCGATCGTTGTCAGAGCCGCTCATCCCACAACTACTACGCGCGACGCCAGTTGACATCCATAGGGGCATCAGTCTGCCCTTGCACGCCCTCGCCTAGGACAACCTCGCCTCGGCGAGTCCTGATCTGCTGCGCGATGGTCACCACCACACCGGCCCTATTAGACACTCCGAGCAAGTTCACCCCAACGAGCCGAAGTCATTCGTGATCCTGGACGGCACGCTGCTGCCGATCGACCGAATCGCGGCCGACCGGCCCTTCTACTCTGGGAAACATAAGAAGCACGGCATGAACGTGCAGATCATCACCGATCCCGCCGGGCGACTGGTGTGGGCATCGCCTGCACTGCCCGGCGCGGTCCACGACATCAAGGCCGCGCGAACCCACGGCATCATCGACGCCCTGGAGGAAGCCGGCGTGGAGTGCTGGGCCGACCAGGGTTACCGGGGCGCCGGCGGCACCATACGGCTGCCCTATTGGGATCGCTGGGAGACGCTTTCCGCAGGTCAGCAGGCTGTCAACCGCTCGCATGCGAGAATCCGTGCGCTCGTCGAGCACGCCATGGCCACCCTCAAGACCTGGCGACTCCTGCGCAAACTGCGATGTTCCACGACTCGCATCACCAGCCTGGTTCAGGCCGTCCTCACCCTGCATCTGACCTGCTCAAACTGAGGTTGGAAACAGCTCACTGCGTCGCATCGCTGATGAATTGTATTCGATCGCAAGGAGAAACCCGCACGTCCTGCAAGGATTCCTCGAAGAACATCCTCGCGCGGAATTGGCACTCCGCGATGCGTTCAACTGGAGTTCGGACCCGAGCGGACTTCTCTACAGTGAAGGGATAACCTTGCAGGGCATCCTGTCCTCTTTCTCGGATGGCTCCGACCAGACGTTCACGCATAAAGAAGTTCCCGATTGGAGAAATCAGGAATTCCATGACGATGACGACATGCTCTACGCCACGGAAGACCATTGATGAATGTCTCTGTCGGTCGTAGGGTGAGCCATCCACACCGGGGTGGCCATGAGCGACTCCTGCGCCCGAAGATCACGGCTCCGTCGTTCCCGCGGTCGACCCGATGTAGAAGGTATGGGCTTGATGCTCCGACTTGACCATGGTGGTGAATTCATGATGGTTCGGCGGATACGCGCAGGCACGACTCCCGGTGATCATGGAGTGTAGAGTTCCCTGATCACCACAACGGAAGACCGTGCCTGCTGCGTCAGCAGCACCTATGCACACTGGGCTGGGCCAGCTCACCGGTTCCGATCCGGCCCGCCCCGACGAACCGCCCGGCCTGCTGGACCGGCTGTCGGTCTCGTTTGCAGCTTGCGTGGTCCCGTCCGGATTCGATCAGTCGATGTCTCGGGCACCGGGCTCTTCGAGGAGCCGGGCTGCGAGGTCGTCGGCCCACTCCACGGCCCAGGTGCGCAGAGCGGCGATGGTGGCATCGTCGAGTCCGTAGGCGGCGAAGGCTTCGTCGTCGGTCCACTCTGCGCCGGTGAGGTTCGCCTGCAGGTCCTCGTGCTCGAAGCGGCCACGGGCGTGGCGGTGGCCGAACTCCTCGAGCTCGGCGTTGTTCCAGCGGCGGGAGGCCGCGAACACGTCGATCAGGTCGCGGGGCGCACCGCGGTCGGCGAGCGCGCGGACCTTGGTGCCGATCACGTCCTCCTCCGCGAGGACGGGCCCGTACGGGCTCTGGGCGATGGGCCGCCAGAAGATCTCCTTGAGGATGTCGACCTCGCATTCCTGCCCGCTGGCTGGGTCGGTCACGGTGAAGCGGGCGGACAGCGGGGCGGTCTCCAGTGCGTGCACCTTCCACCCACGGGCCTCCAGGCCGGCGCGGAGCGTGGCGGCGATGTCGGCCATGGGCGCCGGGTTCTCGGTGGCAACGTCGAGGTCTTGGCTGGGGCGGTTCACGATGCGGTGTGCCCGCACGGCGTATCCGCCGGTGAGGACCAGGGGATACGGGGAGCCGAGGGCGATCACATCTGCCAGGAGCCGCGTGTGCAGCTCCGGCATGTCCGTCACGCGGCTGCCCGGGTGTGGGAGGCGAGCTCGGGAAAGGCGTCTTCCCATACGGCGCGCACGGTACGGCCGACGAGGGTGCGCAGTACCGGCCACAGCTGGAGGAGCAGGTCCTGGTCGAGGTAGTGGGGCAGGTCGTCGCGCAGGCCCTCGTGCAGGACAGTGCGGTACAGGCCCATGCGCTGGCGGGGTTTGCCCAGGTCGTACGACGTCATCCCCGACCAGGCCAGGTGCAGCGGCAGCTCCACGACACCGTGGGTCGGGCCGTGCAACTCGTCCAGCGACTTCGGCAGACGCCGCCGGAACTTCTCCCGGTACAGCGCGAGGTCCTCGGCGACCTCGCCCGACAGTACGCTCTGCGTGGGTGTGGGGTGCTGTGGGCTGGCGGGCATGCCTCCATTATGGCCGTCGGAGCAGTGGCGTGGGTCATGACGTGCGAGTCGGCTTCCGGAACGAGCGAGGCGGCGCCGAGCGAGGGCGGTGCTGGGTCCACCACTGCCGCAGTGCCGGGTGCCTGCGCCGGTGACTTTCTGTCCCCTCCCCGCGCCCCGCTGATCTGGTGCTGCCGGGCAGGGGGACTTCTGGCGGTAACCCCTCGGGGCGAAGGGCCTGCCGAAACCGACGAGACTGGCTGTGCGCCGTGACCGACGTGGATCGAAGGTATCGATGCTGGTCATGGCGGGCTCCGGCACGCCGGCAGCCACCACGATGCGGTGCTGCGTGATGACATTCAACGCGCCGGTGAACTTGAGCAGTTCGGCGATCTGCTTGGGCAGAGCGTTGGGATCGAGGATCGGCCCCATACTGTCCTGGGGAAGCATGGCCCAGGTGGAGACCTGGACCGTCTGGTACAGGCGGACCTCTACGAGCTGGCCCCCTCCCCGCCGTCGGTACACCCCTTCCAGGCGTCGGCCCATCTGCGCCACCTCCGATACCACCACCCAACCCGATGCCTGACCGGCTGGGCCTGGCGCAAGCCTCGTCTTTCAGGGCGGGGTAGGCCGGAACGGTCTGCAGGGCGAGGCTGTCCTGGCCGGTGTTGTCAGTGCCGGGCAGTAGGTTGATCTCATGCAGCTCCGGTACAACTTCCGGGTGTACCCCGAGCCTGCACAGCGTGATGCGCTGGCCAGGGCGTTCGGGTGCGCCCGCGTGGTCTTCAACGACGGTCTTCGGGCCCGTCGGGAGGCACACGCG
>NZ_VJZD01000418.1 GCF_009377175.1 Streptomyces adustus | reverse complement strand
CCCCGGTACGCCCCCGGTGTACCGCCGGCCCCCGGACGGAAAGCCCTCCATGAGCCTGCACGGTCTGCTCGACGCCGTAGTCAAGGACACCGCCCTCGCGGAAGCGGCCAAGGCGGCCTCCGACGGCAACCGGATGCATGTCGACCTCGTCGGCCCGCCCGCCGCGCGCCCCCTCGCGATCGCCGCGCTGGCCCGCGAGACCGGCCGCACGGTGCTGGCGGTGACGGCCACCGGCCGCGAGGCGGAGGACCTGGCGGCGGCCCTGCGCTCGCTGCTGCCGCCGGACGGGGTGGCGGAGTACCCGTCCTGGGAGACCCTGCCGCACGAACGGCTCAGCCCCCGCAGCGACACCGTCGGCCGGCGCCTCGCCGTGCTGCGCCGGCTCGCCCACCCCCGCACCGACGACCCCGAGACCGGCCCGGTGTCCGTCGTCGTGGCCCCCGTACGGTCCGTGCTCCAGCCGCAGGTCAAGGGACTGGGCGACCTGGAGCCCGTGGCACTGCGCCCCGGCCGCAACGCCGACCTGAACGAGGTGGTGGAAGCCCTCGCCGCCGCCGCGTACTCCCGGGTCGAGCTGGTCGAGAAGCGCGGCGAGTTCGCCGTGCGCGGCGGCATCCTGGACGTCTTCCCGCCCACCGAGGAACACCCCCTGCGCGTGGAGTTCTGGGGCGACGACGTCGAGGAGATCCGCTACTTCAAGGTCGCCGACCAGCGCTCCCTGGAGGTCGCCGAACACGGCCTGTGGGCGCCGCCCTGCCGCGAACTGCTGCTCACCGACGAGGTGCGCGCCCGGGCGCAGGCCCTCGCCGAGCAGCACCCGGAGCTGGGCGAGCTGCTCGGCCGGATCGCCGAGGGCATCGCCGTGGAGGGCATGGAGTCCCTCGCCCCGGTCCTGGTCGACGACATGGAGCTGCTGCTCGACGTCCTGCCGAAGGGCGCGATGACGGTCGTCTGCGATCCGGAACGGGTCCGCACCCGCGCCGCGGACCTGGTGGCGACCTCCCAGGAGTTCCTCCAGGCGTCCTGGGCGGCCACCGCGGGCGGCGGCGAGGCGCCCATCGACGTCGGCGCGGCCTCCCTGTGGTCCATCGCGGACGTCCGCGACCGGGCCCGCGAGCTGGACATGATGTGGTGGTCGGTGTCGCCGTTCGCCGCCGACCTGGAGCTGGAGGCCGACACCCTCCAGCTCGGGATGCGCGCCACCGAGACCTACCGCGGCGACACCGCGAAGGCGCTGGCCGACACCAAGGGCTGGCTCGCCGACGGCTGGCGCACGGTCTTCGTCACCGAGGCCCACGGCCCGGCCGCCCGTACGGTCGAGGTGCTCGGCGGCGAGGGCATCGCGGCCCGCCTGGACACCGACCTCGCGGACCTCGCCCCGTCCGTCGTGCACGTGGCCTGCGGCTCGATCGACTACGGCTTCGTCGACCCGGCGCTGAAGCTGGCCGTCCTGACGGAGACCGACCTCTCGGGCCAGAAGGCGGCCGGCAAGGACGGCGCCCGGATGCCCGCGCGCCGCAGGAAGACCATCGACCCGCTGACGCTGGAGGCGGGCGACTACATCGTCCACGAGCAGCACGGCGTCGGCCGCTACATCGAGATGATGCAGCGCACCGTGCAGGGCGCGACCCGCGAGTACCTGGTGGTGGAGTACGCCCCCGCCAAGCGCGGCCAGCCCGGCGACCGCCTCTACATCCCCACCGACCAGCTGGAGCAGATCACCAAGTACGTCGGCGGCGAGGCCCCCACGCTGCACCGCCTCGGCGGCGCCGACTGGACCAAGACCAAGGCGCGCGCGAAGAAGGCCGTCAAGGAGATCGCGGCCGACCTGATCAAGCTGTACAGCGCGCGGATGGCCGCCCCCGGGCACGCCTTCGGCACCGACACCCCCTGGCAGCGCGAGCTGGAGGACGCCTTCCCGTACGCGGAGACCCCCGACCAGCTCACCACCATCGCCGAGGTCAAGGACGACATGGAGAAGACGGTCCCGATGGACCGTCTGATCTGCGGTGACGTCGGCTACGGCAAGACGGAGATCGCGGTCCGCGCCGCCTTCAAGGCCGTACAGGACGGCAAGCAGGTGGCCGTGCTGGTGCCGACGACGCTGCTGGTGCAGCAGCACTTCGGCACGTTCAGCGAGCGGTACTCGCAGTTCCCGGTGAACGTGCGCGCCCTGTCCCGCTTCCAGACCGACACCGAGGCCAAGGGCGTCCTGGAGGGCCTGCGCGAGGGCGCGGTGGACGTGGTCATCGGCACCCATCGGCTGTTCTCCTCGGAGACGAAGTTCAAGGACCTCGGACTGGTCATCGTCGACGAGGAGCAGCGCTTCGGCGTCGAGCACAAGGAGCAGCTGAAGAAGCTGCGCGCCAACGTCGACGTGCTGACGATGTCCGCGACCCCGATCCCGCGCACCCTGGAGATGGCCGTCACCGGCATCCGCGAGATGTCGACGATCACCACCCCGCCGGAGGAGCGCCACCCGGTGCTCACCTTCGTCGGCCCGTACGAGGAGAAGCAGATCGGCGCCGCGATCCGCCGTGAACTGCTGCGCGAGGGCCAGGTCTTCTACATCCACAACCGGGTCGAGTCGATCGACCGGGCGGCGGCGAGGCTGCGCGACATCGTCCCCGAGGCGCGGATCGCCACCGCCCACGGCCAGATGTCGGAGCAGGCGCTGGAGCAGGTCGTCGTCGACTTCTGGGAGAACAAGTTCGACGTGCTCGTCTCGACGACGATCGTCGAGTCCGGCATCGACATCTCCAACGCCAACACGCTGATCGTGGAGCGCGGCGACACCTTCGGCCTGTCCCAGCTGCACCAGCTGCGCGGCCGGGTGGGCCGCGGCCGCGAGCGCGGCTACGCCTACTTCCTCTACCCGCCGGAGAAGCCGCTGACGGAGACGGCCCACGAGCGCCTCGCCACCATCGCCCAGCACACCGAGATGGGCGCGGGCATGTACGTGGCGATGAAGGACCTGGAGATCCGCGGCGCCGGCAATCTGCTCGGCGGCGAGCAGTCCGGGCATATCGCGGGCGTCGGCTTCGACCTGTACGTGCGCATGGTGGGCGAGGCGGTCGCCGACTACCGGCGGCAGCTGGAGACGGGCGGGGTCGAGGAGGAGCCGCCGCTGGAGGTCAAGATCGAACTGCCGGTCGACGCGCACGTCCCGCACGACTACGCGCCGGGCGAGCGGCTGCGCCTCCAGGCGTACCGCGCGATCGCCTCCGCCAACTCCGAGGCGGACATCAAGGCCGTCCGCGAGGAACTCGTCGACCGCTACGGCAAGTTGCCCGAGCCGGTGGAGAACCTGCTGCTGGTGGCGGGGCTGCGGATGCTCGCGCGGGCCTGCGAGGTCGGCGAGATCGTGCTCCAGGGCACCAACATCCGGTTCGCTCCGGTGGAGTTGCGCGAGTCGCAGGAGCTGCGCCTGAAGCGGCTGTACCCCGGGACGGTCATCAAGCCGGCCGTCCACCAGATCCTGGTGCCCCGCCCGAAGACCGCGAAGGTCGGCGGCAAGCCGCTGGTCGGGCGCGAACTCCTCGGGTGGGTCGGCGAGTTCCTGGCGACGGTCCTGGGCTCGTAGGGCCCGTCCTCGCGGAGAGTGCCCCCGACGGACCGTTCCGGTCGGGGGTGCCTCCGGTCGGCGAGCCCCCTGACCTGCGCGTCGGATGCCTGGGCGCCGAATGCTCCGGACCCCCGGACGGCTACGGTGTGCAAGGACCGACGCGGGGAACCCTCTCCGTACGGGGACGGAACCGGGAAGCGAAGGGGAGGGGCGCAGCGTGACGCGTCTGAGGGGAGGGACGGCGATCGCCGTCATGACGGTGTTCGCCGTCGCGGGATGCACACCGCAGACCACGGGATCCGCGGGACCCGCGGAGACGGCCGGCCCGGGAGGGACCGCGGGCGGGGGCGCCGCGCTCACCGCGGCCCGGTCGCTGACCGTCAAGGGCCGGGCGCCGAAGACCGGCTACGACCGGGACCGGTTCGGCACCGCCTGGGCCGACACCGACTCCAACAGCTGCGACACCCGCGACGACATCCTCAAGCGGGACCTGAAGGAGCTCAAGTTCACCGACGGCAAGTGCAAGGTGTCCTACGGCGTCCTCGAACCCGATCCCTACTCCGGCAAGAACGTGACCTACCGGCGCGGCCGCAGCCTGGTCGACATAGACCACGTCGTCGCGCTGTCGGACGCCTGGCAGAAGGGCGCCAAGTACTGGGACCCGAGCAAGCGCATCGCGCTGGCCAACGACCCGCTCAACCTCATAGCCGTCGACGCGAGCACCAACCGCGGCAAGGGCGACGGCGACACGGCGACCTGGCTGCCGCCCAACGCGAGCTACCGGTGCGCCTATGTGGCCGGACAGGTCGCCGTGAAGAAGAAGTACGAGCTGTGGGTGACCGCCGCCGAGAAGGCCGCGATGGTGAAGGTCCTCTCCGGCTGCCCGAGCCAGAAGCTCCCCACCGGGGGCAACCCGACCGAGGCGCCGGCGCGTTTCCGCGCCCGCTGAACCCCGGCCGGGTCTTCCCCCGTCCCCCTGTTCC
>NZ_VJZD01000417.1 GCF_009377175.1 Streptomyces adustus | reverse complement strand
GTGCGAGAGCACCGGCCCCCTTCCGCATGTCCGGCTGCGGCCGGAACAGGCCCCGGGGCAGGCCTCTGGGACAGGCCCCGGGGCAAGCCAGGCCCCGGGGCAAGCCCAGGACAGGCCTCGGGACGCGCCCTAGGACAGCTGCCCGTCGTAGTCCGGCAGCTTGTACGTCTTCTCGGCGTGGCCGCCCGAGAGGTCGGTGGCGCTGTTGCCGATGTTCGCGATGATCGTGTAGCCCTTCGACTCGATGTCGACGCGCTGGGCGGTCTTGTAGGCGGCGACGTCCTTGAAGAGGTCGAACAGGCCGCGCACGTAGAGGCCGGAGACCCGGTAGCCGTCGTGCTCCAGGTTGTACTCGGTGGGCAGATAGATGATCCCCGGCCGGGCGGTGACGAAGAAGACGGCGACGCCGTGCTCCTGGGCGTACCGGGCGACCGCCAGGACCGGCTGGTTGGCCGGCTGCGGGTAGCTGAAGCCGAAGTCGGTCTCCAGCGCGGTGTTGTCGATGTCGAGCACGACGGCGGGCTTCTCGCCGGGCCGGGCGGCGGCGATGCGCTGCTCCAGGTACGGCAGGGCCTGGTCCATCACGGCCTGGCAGTCCCGCTGCCAGGTCGCGTAGTCGGTCTTCGTGGCGGCGGCCGAGGCGGTACCGTCCGCCGTCGCGGCCTCGGCGGGGGCGGCCATCGCCACCAGGGCGGCCGCGGAGACGGCGGCGGCCGACATACGGCGGGTCCAGGAGCCTGTGTTCATGCGTGGGGGGTCCTCTCACATCCGTGTACTGCCGGGATCATGGGCATGATCGCGGGTGAGGGTGGCGCGAGGGGAACCGTAGGGTTACCGGGCAGTAGGCGTACAGAGACGTGCGTCACAAAGGGGCGGGAAACGCGCTCAGTTGGGGCAGGAGAGGCCGTGGCGCCCACAAGTCGGCCCCGGAGGGCGTGTCCTGGAGGCCCGTCA
The DNA here is from genome assembly GCF_009377175.1 of Streptomyces adustus. GTDB lineage: Bacteria > Actinomycetota > Actinomycetes > Streptomycetales > Streptomycetaceae > Streptomyces > Streptomyces adustus. The sequence continues at coordinate 3,639 of NZ_VJZD01000417.1, read as the reverse complement.
GGGCATCGGCGGCGCGGCACGGCGATGCCGGATGCCAATTCGGCGCCTGCGGGGGCCGGTTCGCGCACCCGTCGCCGGGGTTCCGGGCGGGTCTCCACGGCGTAGCCCGCGTCACATTTCCGAACCCCCCGATCTTGCCGCCCGGTGACAAGCGGCACAGGCGATTTGTTCCCTACTATCCCGGTTAGTGAAACCCCGGATAATGACAAATCGGACATTCGCTCTCAAGTCCCCATGGCTTTTCCCGTGCCCCTCGTGTTGCCGTGCCGAATGGGGGTTGTGTCAAGAAGTGGGCGTTTTGGTGTGTGTTTACTACCTCTCGTCGTAGAACGCACGTTTGAGCGCAGATGGGGCCGCGGGTTACCAAGGTGTGGCCACCCCGGGCGAACGTCTGGACGCCGGGTGGCGCTCCTGTCCCCGAAGTCGTGAGGTTCCGATGTCTCAGCGTGTCTCGTCCCGTAACGCCCGCACGTCCCTGCTCCGCAACCGCGTCGCCGTTCTGGGCGCGGGCCTGGGGATGTCGGTCACGCTGGGGGCCGGGGTCGCTGCCGCCGCTCCCGCCACCGCACCGGCCGCCGCGCCGGTCGCGGCCAAGTCCGCCGCCAAGACGGTCGCGCCGGGGGCCGTGTGGGTCAAGCCGGTGAAGTACTACGCGCTGAGCGCCACCTTCAACCAGGCCGGCGGCATGTGGGCGCACAAGCACTCGGGCCAGGACTTCGCCGTGCCGACCGGCACCAACGTCGTCGCCGCGTCCGGTGGAACGGTCGTCAAGGCCGGTGGCGGGGGCGCCGGTGACGGCTCGGCCTACGGCAACGCCATCGTCATCAAGCACGCCAACGGCCTGTACTCGCAGTACGCCCACCTGTCCCGCATCGACGTGCGAATAGGCCAGTACGTCGCAGCCGGCCAGCACGTCGCCCTGTCGGGCAACACCGGCAACTCCAGTGGCCCGCACCTGCACTTCGAGATCCGCACGACCCCGAACTACGGATCGGCGATCAACCCCGTCACCTTCCTGCGCGCCAAGGGCGTGGCCGTCTGACCGGTTACGGTCACGAGCCCCGGTGGGCTTGCGTCACCTGATCGATGGCGACCTCCAGGACGGCCTTGCGCTTGTCCTCGGGGTCGCCTTCGAGGTCCTGCATGACGAACATGCCCGCGTGCAGCGTGAACAGGGCGCTCAGGCAGCGGACCTGGTCGACCAGGGGGGCGTCCGGGTCCATGATGATGTCGCGCAGGCCGCGCATCCGGTCCTTGAACGAGTCGCCGATGCGCAGTTCCCGCACCGTCGCCTGGTTCTCCTGCATGAAGCGGAACAACGGTGCCGCGTCGATCAGGGCCTGGTGGTAGCGCCGCACGATCTCCTGCTTGGTCTCCAGCGTGTGCGGCTGTCCCTTGCCCCACTCGATCAGTTCCCCGATGGGCCGGGTCAGGTCCTCGAAGATGCTGACCAGGATCTCTTCCTTGGTCTTGAAGTGGTAGTAGAGAGCGGCCTTGGTGACGTCCAGGCCCTCGGCGATCTCGCGCAGCGAGGTCTTCTCGTAACCCTGTTCGGCGAACAGTTCGAGTGCGACGTCCTGGATGCGCTGGCGCGTGTTGCCGCGACGCTGGTGCTTGGTGCCGTCCATGATGCCGACCATCCTCGTACTCCTTGCGCTCCCGGGAAACTTACTTGACGACCGGCTAGTTACGGCTCTATCTTGCCCAGTGTAGTCAACTAGCCGGTCGGCAAGTAAGTACCTGACCCGGGGGAGTGGGAATGATGGCGGACACACAGACGGTCGACACGGTCGACGCGGACGAGGAGAAACAGCCCAGGAGCGTGCGGGTGGTCCTGCTCGCGCTGATGCTCACGATGATGCTGGCGATGCTCGACAACATGATCGTCGGCACTGCCATGCCCACGATCGTGGGCGAGCTCGGCGGACTGGAACACCTCTCGTGGGTCGTGACGGCGTACACCCTCGCCACCGCGGCCTCCACCCCGATCTGGGGCAAGCTCGGCGACATGTACGGCCGCAAGGGCTCCTTCATGTCGTCGATCGTGATCTTCCTGATCGGCTCCGCGCTGAGCGGCATGGCCCAGAACATGGGCGAACTGATCGGGTTCCGGGCCGTCCAGGGCCTGGGCGCCGGTGGTCTCATGGTCGGCGTCATGGCGATCATCGGTGACCTGATCCCGCCCCGCGAGCGCGGCAAGTACCAGGGCATGATGGCCGGCATCATGGCGCTGGCGATGATCGGCGGTCCGCTGATCGGCGGCACCATCACCGACAACTGGGGCTGGCGCTGGTCCTTCTACATCAACCTGCCGCTCGGTGCGATCGCGCTCACCGCGATCAGTGTCGTCCTGCACCTGCCGAAGAAGCGGTCCGAGACGCGCATCGACTATCTCGGCGCCGCGCTGCTGACCGTCGGCATCACCTCCATCGTCCTCGTCACCACCTGGGGCGGCTCGGAGTACGCCTGGACGTCCGCGCGGATCATGGAGCTCATCGGCCTCGGCGTCGCCGCGCTGGTCGGGTTCGTGTTCTGGCAGACCAAGGCCGCCGAGCCGATCGTGCCGCTGCACATCTTCCGTAGCCGCAACTTCACCCTGATGTCGATCATCGGCTTCGTCACCGGCTTCGCGATGTTCGGCGCCACGCTCTTCCTGCCGCTGTACCAGCAGGCGGTCCAGGGCGCGTCCGCCACCAACTCCGGTCTGCTGCTGCTGCCCATGCTCGGCGCCATGCTCGTCACGTCGATGGTCGCCGGCCGGGTCACCACCAACACCGGGCGCTACAAGATCTTCCCCATCGTCGGCGGTGTGCTGATGGTGATCGGTCTCTACCTGCTGTCGACGATGGACACGGACACCACCCGCTTCATCTCCGGTGTCTACATGGCCGTCCTCGGCCTGGGCATGGGCTGCCTGATGCAGGTGACCATGCTGGTGGCGCAGAACAGCGTGCAGATGAAGGACATGGGCGTCGCGTCCTCCTCCACCACCCTGTTCCGTACGCTCGGCTCGTCGTTCGGTGTCGCCATCATGGGCGCGCTGTTCAACAACCGCGTCCAGGACGTCATGGCCGAGCGGGCCGGCGCGCTGGGCTCGAAGATCACCGAGCAGTCCCCGCAGCTGGACGCGGCGAGCCTGGCGAAGCTGCCGGCGGTGGCGCGGGAGGCCTACCAGCACGCGGTGTCGGCCGGTACTCACTCGGCGTTCATGCTGGGGGCGGCGGTGGCCGTGATCGTCATGGTGGCGTCGCTGTTCGTCAAGGAGGTCGCGCTCAAGGGAGCGGGGCCGAAGCAGGACGGCGCCGAGGGCGACGCGGCGATGGCCGCGATGGCCGAGTCCGTCTGATCCACCGATCGACGGACCCCGTCCGATCCGATCGTGAACCGAAGGCCCCCGGCTGGTGTCCGCCCCGGGGGCCTTCGCCTGTGCCGTCACGCCGACGGCCGCTCGCCGTCCTGCCGACGGCTGCCCACTGTTCGTCGCCGGACGGCCCACTGTTCGTCGCCGGACGGCCCGCGGTCCTGTCGCCGGGCGGCCCGCGCCGGTGGCCGCCGGGAGGGTACCGGGCGGGACCCCGCCGGGGGTGGCGCGGGTGGCGTCGGGTGGCCCCGCCGATGGGCGCAGGGGCGGCATCGGGC
>NZ_VJZD01000416.1 GCF_009377175.1 Streptomyces adustus | reverse complement strand
GTGCGGGGGGACGGCGTGGAGTTCACGGGGAGGGCGTCCGCTGCCGGTCCGGCGGCGGACGGCGAGAGACGCAACGCCTTCGACGGCGTGGGCGTCGTGGTGCTCGGGGCCTGCGCCGCCTGGTCCCTGCTGACGGCGACCGCGCACGACGGCCGCCCGGAGGGGGTGCTGCTCGCGGTGCTCGCCGTGGCGGCGGGCCATGCCGCCGGGCGGATCTTCGGGGCGCTGCTGCCGGTGGCGGCACCCTGCGCCGGGGCGCTGGCCGGGCTGGTCCTGACCTTGACCGTGCCGCATCTCGCGCCCGGACCGCAGATCGTCGCGCCGCTCGGACCCGCGGGAGCGACCGCGGCCCTGCTGACCCTCTCGGCCGGTGCCGCGTGCTGCGCCGCCTGGACCGCGCCCGCCCCGGCCGCACGACTGGCGGCGGGTGCGCTGGCCGCCGGGATCACCGTGACCGCGGCCGTCCGCGGCTCGGTCGTCGGCGCCGCCGCCTGCGTCGCGGTGCTGCTGTGCTCGCTCGCCGCGGGCCGGACGCGCCGGGGTGCCGGCATCGCGGTCCTGGCTCTGGCCACCGCCGTGGTCACCGGCCTGACCTGGGCGGTCGCCGGGAGCGCGCTGCCGGACGGGCTCGCCTCGGCCCTGGAGGGCGGGCTCACGACGCACCGGATCGAGCTGTGGCACGACGCACTGCACCTGGCGGGCCGGAACAGCGCCCTGGGCGTGGGCCCGGGGCGCTTCGGCGACCTCAGCGCGACGGCGGCAGCCGCGACGCCGTCCGACGGGAAGCCGCACTCGGCGCCGTTGCAACTGGCCGCCGAGCAGGGCGTGGTCGGTGTGATCCTGCTGGCGGCCGCCTACTGCTGGATGCTGGGCGCGCTGTGGCGCTCGCCGCGTCCCACGCCCGTCGTACTGACCGCGGGAGCCGCGCTGACGGCGCTGGCGGCCATCGCCTCGGTGGGCGACGCGCTGAGCTTCACCGCGGTGTCGGTCGGCGCGGGGCTCCTGGCCGGGCTGACCACGGCTCGGCCCTTGGCCCGCGAACCCGCACTCGAAGAATCGGATGAATCAGGCGAATCGAGGGTGCGCGCGGGGTGACCGACCGATCCCGTGACCGGGTCGCGGGCCCGGCGCTCCCGCGCCCGCTCAGTGCAGCGGGCCGTGCGCGTTGGAGCGCAGCCGGTCCCGGATGACGCGTACGGCCGCTTCGGCGTCGTCCACGGTGATCGTGAAGGTGTGTCCGTCCCACAGCCGCAGCACCACGCCCTCGCCCCGGCGTACGACGACCGCGGTGCCCCTCTCGGGCCGCCAGCGGTAACCCCAGCCGCCCCACTGGCGCGGGGTGACGAGCGGGGCGAAGTCGGCGTCGGCCACGTGCGCCAGCAGGATGCGGCGGCGCGGCACGCCGATGTGGCCGCACCGCACTTCCAGGGACTCCCTGTCGAGCTTCAGGTCGACGTGCACGAAGGCGAGGGTGCCGAAGAGGACGAGCAGGCCGGCCGCGATACAGCCGACGACGGCCATGGCGAGCGCGGCCGTGCCGGAGGTCCACGCCGAGTCGACAGCCAGTTCGATGCCGAGCGCCATGCAGGCGGCGCCGCCGAGCGCCAGCAGCCACTGGAAGCGGTTGGTGGCGCGCCCGGTCCAGATGTCCGGGTGCGGAGCGTCCACGTCCTGGGGGTGGTCCCTCATGGCATTGAGGTTACTCAGGTTTCACCGCGCGGGTACTGCGTCGCGCAGGTTGACTCCGCCGGCCGGGGGAGAGTGGCGGAGCGGAAGCGTCCGCCGGATGCCCGCGTCCCTCATGAGACCGGCTCGTCCGTCACGAGGCGGGGCTGGCCACCTGGAACAGCCGCCCCTCGGCGTACGCCAGCGCGGGCTGGGGCAGCGCGCCCTCACGCCCGCTGAGCAGCACCGTCACCGAACCGACCGCGGGCGCCTCGGGGGCGGCGACCGCACCGATGCGGCGCAGGGCCTGCGCGGCCACGGCACCGGCGGAGCCGTGCAGGACGAGCGGCGGGAGACCGGGGCGCTGCACGGCGGCGCGGATGCGGTCGGCGACCAGTTCGTAGTGGGTGCAGCCGAGGACCACGGTCGTGGTCTCCGCAGGGGTCAGCGCGGCGGCCGCGGCGACGGCGGCGTCGATGGCCGCCTCGTCGGCGTGCTCCACGGCCTCGGCCAGTCCCCAGCACGGCACCTCGGTGACGGCGACACCGTCGGCGAAGTCCCTGATGAGCCCCCGCTGATAGGGGCTGCCGGTGGTGGCGGGCGTGGCCCAGATCGCGACGGGGCCGCCGCCCGCGGCGGCCGGCTTGATCGCGGGCACCGTGCCGATGACCGGAATGCCGGGTTCGAGACGGGTGCGCAGGGTGTCCAGCGCGTGCACGGTGGCGGTGTTGCAGCCGACGATGAGGGCGTCCGGCCGGTGCGCTGCGGCGGCCTCCGCGACGGCCACGGCGCGCGCGGTGAGGTCCTGGGGAGTACGCGGCCCCCAGGGCATTCCGTCGGGGTCGAGGGAGAGAACCAGATCCGCGTCGGGCCGCAGGCGCCGTACCGCGGCGGTGGCCGCCAGCAGGCCGATTCCGGAGTCCATGAGCGCGATCTTCACCCGGCCACGATAGACGATGGGCTGCTGCGCGGCCCCACGGTGGGGCAGACTGCGCGGGTGAGCGCCATCACGTGGATCGCCGCCGCTTCTCTCGCCGCCTGGCTGTGGCTGCTGCTCTTCCAGGGCTTCTTCTGGCGTACGGACGTCCGGCTGCCGGCGCTGCGGGAGCCGCGGACCTGGCCGTCCGTCTGTGTCGTCGTACCGGCGCGCGACGAGGCCGCGATGCTGCCGTCGAGCCTTCCCTCGCTGCTCGCCCAGGACTACCCGGGCCGGGCGGAGATCTTCCTCGTCGACGACGGCAGCCGGGACGGTACCGGGGACCTGGCGCGCGAGCTGGCGCGACGGCACGGCGGACTGCCGCTGACGGTGGATTCGCCGGGCGAACCGCCCGCGGGCTGGACGGGCAAGCTCTGGGCGGTGCGGCACGGCATCGCCCTGGCACGCACGCGTGAGCCCGCTTACCTGCTGCTCACGGACGCCGACATCGCCCACGCGCCGGACAGTCTGCGTCGGCTCGTGGCCGGTGCCCGCACCGGAGGCTTCGACGTCGTCTCGCAGATGGCGCGGCTGCGGGTGGAGAGCCTGTGGGAACGGCTCGTGGTGCCCGCCTTCGTCTACTTCTTCGCCCAGCTCTATCCGTTCCGCCGGATCAGTAAGAGAAACAAGGAGAACAAGGAGAACAGGGAAGGAACGGCGGGCGAGAAGAAGGGGAAGAGGACCGGGACGGCGGCCGCGGCGGGCGGCTGTGTCCTGCTGAGCGCCGAGGCCGCGGAGCGGGCCCGGATCCCGGACTCCATCCGGCACGCCGTCATCGACGACGTCGCCCTGGCGCGGGCCGTCAAGCGCACCGGGGGCCGGGTCTGGCTCGGCCTGGCCGACGGCGTGGACAGCGTGCGCCCCTATCCGCGGCTGCGCGATCTGTGGCGGATGGTCTCGCGCAGCGCCTACGCGCAGCTGCGCCACAACCTCCTTCTGCTGGCCGGCACGGTCGGCGGACTGGCGCTGGTGTACCTGGCGCCGCCCGTCACCCTGGTCGTGGGGGCGGCGCTGGGCGATCCCGCGACCGCCGTGCTCGGCGGCACGGCCTGGCTGGTGATGGCCGGGACGTACGTACCGATGCTGCGTTACTACCGGCAGTCGTGGTGGTTGGCTCCCCTGCTTCCGTTCACCGCGTTCCTGTACCTGCTGATGACGGTCGACTCCGCGGTGCAGCACTACCGGGGCCGGGGTGCCGCCTGGAAGGGCCGCACCTACCCGCGTCCCGAGCCCGTCGCCGACGAGGGCTGATCCGCCCCCGGACGCCGGACCTCGGACCGGCCTCGCCTATTTCCGGCCGGGCGTCCAGTCCATGCCCCATCCGTAGGTGTGGTCGACGGTCCGCTGCGGGCTCACCCCGCGCTGGGGCACCAGGTAGCGGGCCTCGCGCTGGACGACCAGGTCGCCGCCGTTGTTGGTGATGAGGGCGAGCGCGCACACCGTGGAGGGGACGGTGCACTCGTCGAGCGAGAAGTCGATCGGGGCGCCGTACTGCGGGGTGAGGGTGACCGTCGCGTGCAGGTCCGCGAAGGAGCGGGCACCCTCGTAGATGGTCACGAAGACGAGGATCCGCCGGAAGTCGCGCGCGTGGTCGAGGTTGATCGTGAGGTTCTCGCCGCTCGCCGTGGCGCCGGTGCGGTCGTCGCCGTCGAGGTGGATGTACGGCGGCCGGTCCAGGGCTCCGAACGCGTTGCCGAGTGCCTGGACGACCCCTTTGCGGCCGTCGGCGAGTTCGAACAGGGCGCACAGGTCGAGGTCGAGGTCTCTGTGCAGCGCGACGGCCCGGCCGCGCTTGCTGCCCCAGCCCGAGAACTGCTTGCGCACCTCCCAGTTGAGGTTCACGCGCATGGCGCCCGATGTGCCGCCCTGCTTGGTCAGCGAGACCGACGGCGTGGACTTCGTGAGGGTGACCTTGGACAGCCGGACCGGCTGGGCGGGGGGCGGCGGGGTCTGGTG
>NZ_VJZD01000415.1 GCF_009377175.1 Streptomyces adustus | reverse complement strand
TCCCTGGGGAGGACGCCCTGGAAGTCGGGCGGCAGCCGGACCGGGATCGGCGCGGGCGCGTCGGCGCACTCCAGCAGCCCTTCGCCGAGCATCCGGGCGAGTTCGACCGTGACGGTGTAGACCCCGCGCCCGGTACGGAAGGCCAGGTCGCGAGCGGTGCGTCGACCGTCGGCGTGGACGAGCAGCTCGCTCTGCAACTCGGTCAGCCGCACCCCGGCGCGGGAGAGCAGGGCGGGAACGGGCCGTTCCCGGTCGGGCCGTACCGGGTACGGCAGCGCGGCGAGGGCGGCCAGTTTGCGGGTCGCGTCCTGGAGCAGCCGGGCCGACGCCTCGCCCACGGCGACCGGGGCGACGGGCGGTTCGGCCCCCTCGGCGGGTTCGCAGTCGTCGACCCGGCCGGCCGTGATCGCGAACGTCGCGTCCTGCAACGCCATCATGCAGACCACCCTGAGCTGGGCGGCTCCGGCGTACCCGTGGGCGATGAGCCCGTCGGCCGGCCAGCGCGAGGCGCCGGACTCCCGCATCAGCTCGTCCCACTGCTCGCCGCTGACCCGGCCGGAGCGCAGCAGCAGGGCGCCGGGGCCGGGGGCACCGGGGCTCTCGACCGAGACGACCAGTCCGTTGCGCAGGTGAAAGCTGCCTCCGGGTGAGCCCGCCACTCGCAGTTCCCCGGTGAACCATTCCCGCCCGCGGTCCATCAGCGAGCGCGACAACAGGTCGTAGCCGACCCGGCCGAGAGAATCCCGAGTGCCCTCACGAATGCCCGACATCACTCCCCTTGGGATTTCGCACATACGGCTGACGCATAACGCTGAGGGGGTATGTGTATCAGCGCGGTCGCGTATTCCGGCGGGGGTCTCCCCACCTGTCGCCAGGTGACGGAAGTTGACGCACCCGGTCACTCAAGGAGATTTGTTCGGCGCGCATTTGAACGATTGATTGAGGTTTTCAGACGCTCCGGTCGAGCACCCGCACCGGCAGCGGACGCAGTGCCTCCCGCAGCGCGGCCGCCAGTTCCTGGTACTCGGCGCCGCGCGCGGCCCCGGTCCGCATGGCGAGCGCGATCCGGCGGGTCGGGGCGGGGTCGGCGAAGAAGCCGGTGAGCAGTTCGGTGCTGCGGGTCGTCTCCACCTTGACTGCGGTGCGCGGCAACAGGGTGCAGCCGAGACCGCCGGCGACGAGCTGGACGAGGGTGGACAGTCCGGCGGCGGTCGTGGTCACCGGGGCGTCCTCGCGGCCGGCCTCGCGGCAGATGTCCAGTGCCTGGTCGCGCAGGCAGTGGCCCTCGTCCAGGAGCAGCAGGTTCAGCTCCCTGAGCGCCTCGCGCGGGATCTCCGCGCGACCGCCGAGCCGGTGGCCGAGGGGGGTGACGAGCACGAAGTCCTCGTCGAACAGCGGGATCTCGACCGTGCCGGGCACTCCGAGGGGCACCGCGAGCAGCAGCAGGTCGAGCCGGCCGGTGGCCAGGCCGTCGAGGAGGTTCGCGGTCTGCTCCTCGTGGACCTGGAGGTCGAGGTGCGGATAGCGGTCGTGGACCAGGCGCAGGACGGTGGGCAGGAGGTAGGGCGCGACGGTGGGGATGACCCCGAGGCGCAGCACACCGGTGAAGGGGGCGCGCAGCGCCTCGGCCTCCTCCATCAGGGCGCCGACCTCCTCCAGTACGGCCTTCGCGCGTACGGCGAGCCGCGCGCCCGCGGGCGACAGCAGCACCTTGCGGGTGGTGCGCTCCAGCAGCGTCACGCCCAGCGTCTCCTCCAGCGCGGAGACGGCACCGGAGAGCGCGGGCTGGCTCATGCCGATCGCCGCGGCCGCGTCACGGAAGTGCAGATGCTCGGCGACGGCGGCGAAGGCGCGCAGTTGGGCGAGGCTGGGCTGGCGTCGCTTGCTTCCCGTACTCATGGTCACTAATAACCACCTCCGATCAACACCACAAAGTGTAGCTATTTCCCTAATCAATGCAGCCTGTGCCACCATCGAAACGATCCAACCCATGAGAAACGCCCCCACAAGGGGTTGTTCTTCGCTGCAAGGAGAGCCTGTGCTCACTGTCGGTGACAAGTTCCCCCAGTTCGAACTGACTGCCTGTGTCTCGCTGGAGAAGGGCAAGGAGTTCGAGACGATCGACCACAAGACCTACGAGGGCAAGTGGAAGATCGTTTTCGCGTGGCCCAAGGACTTCACCTTCGTGTGCCCGACCGAGATCGCGGCCTTCGGCAAGCTGAACGACGAGTTCGCCGACCGCGACGCCCAGATCCTCGGCTTCTCCGGTGACTCCGAGTTCGTGCACCACGCCTGGCGCAAGGACCACGACGACCTGCGTGACCTGCCGTTCCCGATGATGGCGGACTCCAAGCACGAGCTGATGCGCGACCTGGGCATCGAGGGCGAGGACGGCTTCGCCAAGCGCGCCGTCTTCATCGTCGACCAGAACAACGAGATCCAGTTCTCCATGGTGACCGCCGGTTCCGTCGGCCGTAACCCCAAGGAGGTCCTGCGGGTCCTGGACGCGCTCCAGACGGACGAGCTCTGCCCGTGCAACTGGACCAAGGGCGAGGACACGCTGGACGCGGGCGCGCTGCTGGCCGGTGAGTGACGGATGTCCCTCGACTCCCTGAAGTCCCTCGTCCCGGACTACGCCAAGGACCTGAAGCTCAACCTGGGTTCGGTCATCGGCAACTCCGACCTGCCGGCCCAGCAGCTGTGGGGCACGGTGCTGGCGACCGCGATCGCCTCGCGCTCGCCGATCGTGCTGCGCGAGCTGGCGCCGGAGGCCAAGGCGAACCTGTCGCCCGAGGCCTGGACGGCGGCCAAGGCCGCCGCCGCGGTGATGGCGATGAACAACGTCTTCTACCGCACCCGGCACCTGCTGTCGGACCACGAGTACGGCACCCTGCGCGCGGGTCTGCGGATGAACGTCATCGGCAACCCGGGCGTCGACAAGGTCGACTTCGAGCTGTGGTCCTTCGCGGTCTCCGCGATCAACGGCTGCGGCCTGTGCCTCGACTCGCACGAGCAGGTGCTGCGCAAGGCCGGCGTCGACCGTGAGGTCGTCCAGGAGGCCTTCAAGATCGCCTCGGTGATCCAGGCGGTCGGCGTCACGCTGGACGCGGAGGCGGTGCTGGCGGAGTAACTCCGCCCGAGCCTCACGGGCCCCGTTCACCCTCGCGGTGGGCGGGGCCCCTGCCGTTGTCCCGTCAGGGCTGCTTCGGCGGGATCACCGGCGGGTCCACCGGGGCCGCGTCCAGCACCGTCGCGCCCCGCGGGACGGGGGAGGTGCGCAGGGCCGGACCCTGGGCGTACGAACGCAGGTAGCCGACCACCGTGTTGGTCACCGCCACCAGCGGCACCGCGACCACCGCGCCGCCGATGCCCGCGATCATGCCGCCCGCTGCGACGGACAGGACCACAGCCAGCGGGTGCACCCGCACCGCGCGGCCCAGGATGAACGGCTGGAGGACATGGCCCTCGATCTGCTGCACCGCGAGGACCACGGCCAGGGTCATGACGGCCGTGAAGACGCCCTGGGTGACCAGCGCGACGAGGACCGCCAGCGCGCCCGAGGCCACCGCGCCGACCAGCGGGATGAAGGAGAAGAGGAAGATGAACACGGCCAGCGGGACGGCCATCGGGACGTCGAGGAAGTAGATGCCCAGGCCGATGAAGATGGCGTCGATCAGCGCGACGATCACCGTGCCGCGGACGTAGGCCGTCAGGGTGCGCCAGGCGCGCGGACCGGCCCCGGCGACCCCCGGACGGGCGGCCGCGGGGACCAGCTTCAGCGACCACTCCCAGATGCGCCGGCCGTCGTAGAGCAGGAAGAGCGTCGAGAAGACGGTCAGCAGGATGCCGGTCAGCGCCTCGACGACGACCGTCACGCCCTCCAGACCCGCGGAGGTGATCTGGTCGGTGTTCGCCCCGATCGCCTCGCGCAGGTTCTTGGCGATCTGGTTGATCTGTTTGTCCGTGACGTGGAAGGGGCTGTTCAGCAGCCACTTGCGCAGTTCGTCGATGCCGTCCTGGACCTGGTTGGAGAGATCGTCGATGTTCTCCATGACCTGCCAGGTCACGAACCAGCCGATCAGCCCCATGACCACGAAGCCGAGGACGGCCGTGAGCGCGGTGGCCGGGCCGCGCGGCACACCGAGCAGCCGCAGCCGGGCCACCGTCGGCTGGAGCAGGGCGGTGATGAGCAGCGCCGCCACGAAGGCGAGCACCACGAGCTGTACGGCGCTGATGACCCGCATCAGCACCCAGACCGTGCCCGCCAGGACCAGCAGCCGCCAGCCCGCCTCGGAGGCCACCCGTACGGCCCACGGGACCGCCTGCGCCGGGTCCGGGCGGACGGCGACGGCGGGCAGCTCGTACTGCACCGACTCCGGATCGGCCGGGACGGACGCGGGTACGCCGGCCGGGGCCTGCGTGGGCGTCGGGGACGGCGCGGCGGTCGTGGACGTCGGCGCGGGCGGCGGTGCGAGGTCCCCGTGTTCCCGCTCGACCTCGGCGCGGCGCTCGTCGAGGCGCTCGCCGATCTCGGTCAGTCTCGCGCCGATCCGGCTGAGCCACCCTGGCACTCGCGACATGATCCGCCCTCTTCCCCCGTCTCTC
>NZ_VJZD01000414.1 GCF_009377175.1 Streptomyces adustus | reverse complement strand
CCCTCCGCGTGCCCGGCGCCCCCGAAGCCCCGCTGCGGACCGCCCTCACCGCGCTGCGCGCCAGGCTCGGCACACCCGAGGGCTTCCCGCCCGCGGTCCTGGCCGAGGCGGACCGCGCGGGGGCGGCCCCCGCGCCGCCCGGCATCGACGCCACCGACGTCCCCTTCCTCACCATCGACCCGCCCGGCTCCGCCGACCTCGACCAGGCACTGCACCTGTCCCGGACGGCCACCGGCTACCGCGTCCGGTACGCCATCGCCGACGTCGCCGGTTTCGTCGTACCGGGCGGAGCGGTGGACGCGGAGGCCCAGCGGCGGGTGACCACGCTGTACTTCCCGGACGAACGGGTCCCGCTGCACCCGCCGTCGCTCGGCGAGGGCGCCGCGAGCCTGCTCCCGGGCCGGGCGCGCCCGGCCGTGCTGTGGACGATCGACCTCGACGCGGACGGCCGCAAGCTCGTCGCCGACGTGCGCCGGGCCCTCGTGCGCAGCCGGGCCGCACTCGACTACGCGGGCGTGCAGCGGCAGCTCGACGCGGGCACCGCCGAGGAGCCCCTCGCGCTGCTGGAGACCGTCGGAAGGCTGCGCGCACGGCTGGAGGTCGAACGCGGCGGGATCTCGCTCGACGTGCCCGAGCAGGAGATCGTCCGGCACGACCACACCTACCGGCCGACCTACCGCGTCCCGCTCCCCGCCGAGAGCTGGAACGCCCAGATCTCACTGCTCACCGGCATGACGGCGGCCGAACTGATGCTGATGTACGGCACCGGCGTGCTGCGCACCCTGCCCGCCGCGCCGGACGGCGCCGTGGGCAGGCTGCGCCGTACCGCGCACGCTCTGCACATCGAGTGGCCGCACCATGTCTCGTACGCGGCGCTCATCCGCTCCCTCGACCCGCACCTGCCGCGGCACGCGGCCTTCCTCCAGGAGTGCACGACCCTGCTGCGCGGCGCCGGCTACACGGTGTTCCGGGACGGCGACCTGCCCGCCGCCGCCACCCACGCGGCCGTCGCCGTGCCCTACGCCCACTGCACGGCCCCGCTGCGCCGGCTCGCCGACCGGTACGCCTCCGAGCTCTGTCTCGCGGCCGGTGCGGGCCAGGCCCCGCCCGAGTGGGTGCTCGCCGCCCTGGACACGCTGCCCGCGCGGATGCGGGACGGCAGTCGACGCGCGGCCGCGGTGGAACGCGGCTCTGTGGACATCGTCGAGGCGATGGTGCTCGCCGACCGGGTCGGGGACCTCTTCGACGGTTGCGTGGTGGACGTCGAGGAGCACCGGCCGACCGTGGGAACCGTCCGGCTGGCGGACCCGGCGGTGGTCGGGCGGATCGAGGACGAGCGGGGCCAGCCCCTGCCGCTGGGGGAGCGGCTGCGGGTCCGCCTCACCCACGCCGACCCGCTCGCCCCGCACGTACGCTTCACCCCGGCCTGACGGCCGCAGCCTCCTGACGGCCGCAGCTTCCTGACGGCCGCAGCCTCGTGACGGCCGCCGTCCCCTGACGACCGTCGCCGCGCCCGCTCTCGCGTCGCGGCGTGCCCCGGTCGGGAGGCGGAGGGCGGTCAGGAGACGGCGGAGGGCTCGCCGAACCACCTGGTGAGCGCGTCGGCGAGGCCGTCCCCGTCGGCCGTGCCGCCGTCCGCCGCCCAGGCGACGTACCCGTCCGGACGCACCAGCAGCCCCGCGAGGTCCGGCCGGGCCGCGCAGCCGGCGGTGACGACGTCGACCCGGTCGCCGTGGCCGTCGGCGCGCGCCCGCAGCTTGGGGTCGTCGGCGAGGTCGAGGAGCAGACCCCGCCCGCCGTGCAGCCGGTCCGCGAGCCGGCCGCCGTCGGCGAGTTCCAGGTCGGGGGCGCTGTGCCCGACCAGCGGATGACCGCCGGGCAGGTCGTAGCGCTGCCAGACGCCGGAGATCTTCTTGACCAGGTGGGTGGTGCCGTCGACCGTCCCCGCGAGGTCGGTGACCACCGCGTGCAGGGCGCGCGCGTGCGACTCGGGGCGCATCAGCGCGATCTGGGCCCGTGTCCAGTCGAGCACCCAGGCGCCGATCGGATGCCGTTCGGCGGTGTAGGAGTCCAGCAGGTCCGCCGGGGCCCACCCGCGCACCACCGCGGCGAGCTTCCAGCCGAGGTTCATCGCGTCCCCGACGCCGAGGTTCAGCCCCTGCCCGCCGAACGGCGAGTGCACATGCGCCGCGTCGCCCGCGAGCAGCACCCGGCCCGCGCGATAGCTGCTCGCCTGACGGCAGTTGTCGGTGAAGCGGGTCGCCGTGCGCACCTCGGTCACCGTGACGTCGACGCCGGACACATGGCGAACGCTGTCCTGGAGCTCCTCGGCGGTGACGGGCGCGTCGCGGTCCACGGGCGGCCCGTCGAAGCGGACGGCGAGGACGCGGCCGGGCATCGGGCCATGGGCGTACGTACCGGTGGCCGTGGTGTGCCAGCCGGTGCCGAGCCCCTCGGCGCCGGTCATCGTGACCATGGCCTGATGACCGGTGATCTCCGGGGCGGTGCCGGGGAAGTCGAACCCGGCGAGCTTGCGCACGGTGCTGCGGCCGCCGTCGCAGCCGACCAGCCAGCCCGCCCGGACCGTCCCGGGCGCCGTTCCGTCGGTGGGCGCCAGACGCACCGTCACCCCGTCGTCGTCGGTGTCGAAACCGGTCAGCCCGACGCCCCGGCGCACCTCGACCCCCAGGCCGTCCGCGTGCCCGGCGAGCAGTCGTTCCAGGGCCGCCTGCGGGACGAGGCCGACGTCACCGGCCGGCCCGAGGTCCGCGAAGGCCGGGTCGGAGTCGTCGACCAGGTCGCCGCGCAGCATGATCCCGGCGAAGTGCCCGGCGAACCTCGGCGGCGGCGAGGCGTTCTCGCCGCCGCGCTGCCGCATGAACTCCCGGAAGCCGCTCATCGCCCGCTCCTGCACCTCGGTCAGGGCGGGCAGCAGACCCCGTCGGTCCAGCGCCACGGAGGTGGGGATGTTGATCGCGCCCGCCTTGATCGTCTCGTCGACCTCCGTCAGCCGTTCGACGATCAGCACCCGCGCTCCGCCGAGCGCCAGCTCGCAGCCCAGCATCAGCCCGGTGGGGCCCGCCCCGGCCACCACCACGTCGTAATCGCTCATGTCCGCCTCCCGGCCGCGTAAGAGTGTCCGTGCCTCGCTCACCTCTTCACTGTAGTCACTAAAACTTTGTATTCGCTACACTCTTCTTGTGGCGAACGACCCGGCAGACCGGAAAGAAGAGAGCGCGCGGAACGAGACCGCGCCGTCCTCCCTGCGCGAGCGCAAGAAGCGGGCCACCCGGCAGCGGATCTCGGACCTCGCCACCGGGCTCTTCGTGGAGCGCGGCTTCGACCAGGTGACCGTCGCCGAGATCGCCCGCGCCGCCGACGTCTCCGCCATGACCGTCTTCAACCACTTCCCGCGCAAGGAGGACCTCTTCCTCGACCGCATCCCCGAGGCCGTCGAGCTGTTCACCGAGGCCGTACGGCGCCGCGGCCCCGACGAGAGCCCCCTTGCCGCGCTGCGCCGCCTGGTGCTGACCCTCCTCGACCGGCACCACCCGCTGTCCGCCGTCGACGACCGCTTTCCCGGCTTCTGGCGGATCGTCGTGGACTCGCCCGCGCTGCGCGCCCGGGCCCGGGAGGGCGTCGAGGAGGTGGAGGAGGCGCTGGCGGCGGTGCTGGCGGAGACCGCCCCGGACCTGGACGACCCCCGTCTCGTCGCGGCCCTGACCGTCGCCGCCTACCGGACGGTCTACCTCACCTCCGCGACCCGACTGCTCGCGGGCGAGCGCGCGGCCGACATCACCGACGACCACCGGGCCCGGGTGGACGCCGCCTTCGACGCGCTGGAGCGGGCGGTCGCAGGCCTCCGGGACGGCTGACACCGGCCGCGCCGCACCGCCGCACCGCCGCGCCCGGCGCCGGGCGCCCCGAAGCCGCACCCCGGCGTCCGCTCCGAAACCGCGCTCCTGGAAACCGCGCTCCTGGAAACCGCGCTCCTGGAAACCGTGCTCCCGGACCGGCATGGATCCGCCCCTCGCGGACGTTGCACCATCCGCAGGGCGGCCGAGGGATCGCCAGGGGCGGGTACGGGCAGCCATGGGGGTGCCGCAGTACGGAATTAAGGGGGTGCCGGGTGGCCGAGGAAGCGCTGTGGACACGGACGCGGCTGGGCCGCGGCGGGCCGCCCCTGGACCTGCTGACCGCCTCCTTCGACAAGCACGTCTACGCCCCGCACGCGCACGAGGAGTTCACCGTCGGCGTCTGCGTCGGGGGCTCCGAGATCATCGACTACCGCGGCGGCCACATCCACAACGGGCCGGGCGCCATCGTCGTCCTGGCCCCGGGCGAGATGCACACCGGCGGCCCCGCCAACAGCACCGACGGCTACGCCTACCGGGCCCTGTACGCGCTGCCGTCCCTGCTCGCCGACGGCGTCCTCGGCACCGGCCTGCCGCACTTCCGCGACCCCGTCCTCGACGACCCCGAACTGGCCGCGGCCCTGCGCCTGGCCCACACCGAGCTCAGCGCCTGCCCCGACCCGCTGGAGAGCGAGTCCCGGCTGCCCTGGCTGCTCACCGCCCTGGCCCGGCGCCACTCCACGGCCCGCGCGGCCGACGACACCGTCCCCGGCGCCGCGCAGATCGCGCACCTCGTGCGCGACCGCCTCGCCGACGAACTCCTCGCCCCACC
>NZ_VJZD01000413.1 GCF_009377175.1 Streptomyces adustus | reverse complement strand
GGACGGGGGTGCTCGTGTACGGCGGGACGGGCGACGCCGGATGCGGGTAGCCGTACGGCATCTGGACGGTCTGCGCGTGCGGCGGCGCATAGCCGCCGAAGCGGCGCGCGGCCTGGCTCATCCGGATGTCGGTCACCAGGTAGTAGGCGGCGCTGCCGGCCCCGAGGATCAGCACCGCGGCCAGCGCGACATCGCTCCTGGTGTCGGTCTCCGGCACGCTGCCGACGACCGCCAGGGCGGCGATGGACAGCGGCAGGGACACCCAGGCCGCCGTCCAGTCGAACCACCGTCCGCGCAGGATCGCCACCCGGAACAGCGGGACACAGGCGAGCAGACCGCACGACAGGATCCCGGCGGCCGCGAAGAGCACGCGCAGGACGATGACGGTACCCGCGCTGCGGGTGGGCGGCGGCGCCGCGCCGTGGCCGTACATGACTGCTCCCGGGCCTGGTTCGATATCGGAGTTCGAGCGTATAGGCCCGCGGCGACAACAGGTCCCGGGATGTGCCGAACCGTTGTCATGCTGATCACTTCGCCCGACGTCGCAGGTGGCCCGTACGACGTCACAAGTGGCACGTACGGCGTCACGGGCGCCCTCCGGGGCTCAGCCCGGGGCCACCGTGCCGTCCGTCAGCCCGTCGTACATACCGCGTACGAGCTCGTCCCCCAGCCGCCCCGCGTACCGCAGCGCCCGCTCGAACTCGTCGAGCGCGCGGAACCGGGCGCCGTAGCGCCCCTGTTCGTCCAGCGGGAGCCGGGGCAGATGCAGCCGGCGCACGTCGAGCCGGGTGGCGGTGGACGCGTAGCTGCTGGCCTGACGGTTGTTGGCGGTGCCGCGCAGGAACCCGGCGAGGAACCACGGATCGAGCGCCGCGGGATCGGGGCGCAGCAGCACGAGGTTGCGCCCCAGCGCGGCGCCCGCCGTCGCGTCGTCGATCACCCGGGCCACCGAGCCGCCGCCGAGCACCGGCACGACCACGTCGCCCGTCTCCGTCAGGACGGCCTCCTCCTCGCTCTCGGGCAGCGTCCCCGAGGGGCCGGTCCCGGCGAGCACGTCGTGGTCGGTGAGGACGGGCAGGCGTGCGGGGCCGCCGGTGCCGCCCGTGCGCAGCACCAGGGCACCCCCGCGCGCGAGTTCACCGACGGTGGTGAGCGGCCAGCGGGCGGGCGGTGCGGTCACCGCGGGCGGCGGGGTCAGGGCGGTGGTCAGCCGCAGGGTCTCGCCGAGGCGCTCGCGCACGGCCGTGAGCTGCTCACCGCCGTCGGCCGCCGTCGGGGGCGGAAGGTGGCGGGCCGGGGCGAGGTCGACGTCGTCGTCGAGGAGTTCGATGACGGGCACGGACCGCGCCAGGCCGGGCCGTTCCGGCAGGGTGCCGTCCCGGTCGTGGGCCCGCCAGGCGTCCAGCACGGCTTCCTTGACGGCCTGCCAGTCGGGCCCGCCGCGCCCCTCGCCGGCGAACTGCCCGGCGTCGGCGAGCAGCACCTCGGGCTGACCGGGCGCCTTCTCGGGCCGGCGCAGCACCCACAGGTGCAGCGCGATGTTGTACGGAGGGGCCGCGCCGACCGGCAGCGCGACGACCGCCCGCAGCGCGCCCCGACGCAGCAGGTCGGCGCGGATGCGGCGGCCGGAGCGGCGGGAGGCGGCGGCGGGCGGCATGAGCAGCACGGCGGTGCCGCCGTCCCGCAGCCGGGCGAGCGCGTGCTGCACCCAGGCCAGCTCGGACTCGGCGCGGGCCGGGAATCCGTACTCCCAGCGGGGGTCGTAGGCGAGTTCGTCGTGGCCCCAGTTGCGCTCGTTGAACGGGGGGTGGCACAGGACCGTGTCGGCGCGCAGCTGCGGCCAGGCGTCCGCGCGCAGGGTGTCGCCGACGGCCGCGCGCACGGTGGCCCGGCCGTGCAGGGCGAGCCGGAGCGCGGTGAGCGCGGCGAGTTCGGGTGCGCTGTCCTGGCCGTAGAGCTCCTGGTCGGGGCGGGCGTCGAGGGCGCGCAGCAGGGCGCCGGTGCCACAGGCCGGGTCCAGGACGGTACGGGCGGGGCCCGCGAGATCGGCCATGAGGCGGGCCAGCTCGCCGGGGGTGAGCGTGTACTGGCGCGGGTTGGCGTCCAAGTGCCGCCCGAACAGGAACTCGAAGGTCTGGCGAGCGCCCAGGTCGGCGGCGAGCTCGGCCACACCGCGCAGGAGCGGGACGGAGGGGAGGAGCTGAGGGCCGGTCGGGACGTGGACCGCGGGAGTGTGGACCGCGAGGGTGGCGGGGCTGCCAGGGGTGTGAACCCCGGAGGGGACGGGGGTCTGCGGGGCGGTCCACTCCCCCGACGCCGATTCCGGAGTGTTCACAGCGGGCGGTCGGTTCACAGCCCCTGGACTCGCCGCGCCCTCGCGAGCGTGAACACCACGCCCGCTCTCGGCCGGGGGGCCGAACCGTGGGGTGATCACCCGCTCCAGCGCGGCCGGCAGCAGCGCGGCGAGCCGCTCGTCGGAGCCGGCGCCCACCTCCAGCCAGACCGTCGGCCGGTCATGGATGAGCAGCAGGACGCAGCCGGCGTGCACGAGCGCGGTGACGGGGCCCTCGGGGTGTCCGGCCAACTGCTGCCAGACCCGCTCCCGCAGCGGCACTTCGGCGAGTTTTCCCTGGTGGCGCAGCCAGGCCTCGACGTCCGCGAGCGCGAACGACGGGCTGGTCTCGGTGCCGCCGACGGGCTTGGGGAAGTCGGCGTGCCGACGGCGCCAGTTGCTCACGGCCGCGCGGCCGACGCCGGCGAGCCGGGCGATCCCGGCGGCGGTCACCTCAGTCGCGTTGTCCTGCACCCGCGTAGCTCCCCTCGTCCCGCTCGCGCTTGCGTGGCGTCGAGCATACCGACGTAGGAAAGATCTACCCATTCACGGCGTGTACGCAAGAGCCTTTGTGAATCGTGTTGACTCGGTTCACAGGCTCTGGTCTTATTGACCCAGCGAACGAGCGGCCCCAGCAAGGCGGCCGCCACGTCAGGGGGAGGGGACAGCCATGGGCATGAAGGGCAAGGTCGCGCTGGGCGCCGTGGTGGGGATCGTCGTCATCGGAGTCGTCTCGGCGAACGCCGACGGCAACGGCAACGGCGCCGACGGCACGGGCAACACCGCCGACAAGGGCTCTTCGACGTCTGCGGCCCAGCAGCCCGGCACCAAGAAGGACAGCGGCGGCAAGGCCGAGGCGTCGGAGAAGAAGAAGGCCACGTTCGAGGGGGACGGCGAGTTCCGGGTCGGCTCGGACATCAAGCCCGGCACCTACCGCACCACCGGCAACAGCGACGGCATGTGCTACTGGGAGCGCGCCAAGGACGCCTCGGGCGAGATGGACTCGATCCTGGCCAACGACAACGTCACCGGCACCAGTTACGTCACCGTCAAGGCCACCGACAAGCTCTTCAAGTCCACCGGCTGCAAGGACTGGGAGGCCGTCGCCGCCGGCGGGTCCAAGAGATCCTCCGCCACCGGCATGGACGGCGACGGCGGCATGTTCGCGGTCGGCCCGGACATCGCACCCGGCACCTACCGCTCCACCGGCAACGCCGACGCCTCCTGCTACTGGGAGCGCACCAAGGACGCCGACCACGGCATCGACTCGATCATCGCGAACAACAACGTCACCGGCACGGCCGTCGTCACGATCAGCGCCAAGGACGCCTACTTCAAGACGTCCGGCTGCGGGGACTGGAAGAAGACCGGCTGACCGGACCGGTCACGTCCGGGGCGCGGCGCCACCATCGGGCGCCGGCCCCGCCGACCACCCCGCCGCGTCCCCTCACCTCACCTCGCTTCACCTTCGTCTTCACCCCCACCTCCGTCTTCACCTTCATCTTCTTCATCGAGGAATCGCCATGCGTCGTACCGCACTTGCCGCCCTCTGTCTCGCCACCGCGGCCGCCGCGGGCCTCACCGGCTGCCTGTCCGGCCAGGACAAGGCGGACGACAAGACGGGCACGTCCCACACCTCCGCCTCCGCCAAGCCGAAGGAGCCGTTCGCCGGTCTGAGCGGCGGGGAGATCGCCGACCGGGCCCTGAAGGCCACCACCGGCGCCTCCTCGCTCCGGATGAAGGGCGACGTCGCCGACGACGAGAGCAAGGGCACGATCCGGATCGACATGGCCCTGAACCGGAAGGGCGAGTGCGCCGGCACCCTGGGCATGGGCGGCCAGGGCAAGGCCGATCTGATCAAGACCGGCGACATCGTGTACATGAAGTACGACGAGGCCTTCCTGCGCGCCCAGAGCGAGGGCGAGTCGAAGTCGGACACCGACGCGGCCGTGGCCATGCTCGCCGGCAAGTGGACCAAGATGGCCGCGAAGGGCCAGGACGCCAAGGACATCGCGGGCTTCTGCGACCTGGACTCGGTGCTCGGCGGCGCGGAGGACGTCAACTCGGACGCCACCCGCGGGAAGACGACCACGGTCGACGGCACGCCCGCGATCGTGCTGCACGAGAAGGACGGCAAGGACACGTACACGCTGTACGTCGCCACCGAGGGCAAGCCGTACCTGCTGCGGATCGACAGCACGTCCGGCAAGGAGCCCGGCACGCTCACCTTCGGCGACTACGACAAGCCGGTCCCGGCGCAGAAGCCCACGGGCAACATCCTGGACCTGGACGCGCTCGGCTGACGGACCTCGGGGTCCCGCACGCCCCGGCGGGGGGCCGGAGCGTGCGGAGGGGGACGGGGGAACAGG
>NZ_VJZD01000412.1 GCF_009377175.1 Streptomyces adustus | reverse complement strand
GCCGTGACCAGGGCGGCGGTGATGCCCAGCACGGCGGCCGCGACGAGCAGTTCGGCCAGCAGACCGCGCCTGAGGGTGCGTACGAGAGCGGCGTCCGGGAGTGCGGGCGGGGCCGGTGCGGTGCGGGTGAGCGTGGTGCCCGCCGCTCCGGCCGTCGGCGGGGGCAGGGGGGCCGGGCGGCCGGTGTGGCGGTGGACCCAGCGGCGGGCCACGCCGCCGAGCGCGACGACCGCCGCCACCCCGGCCGACTTCACGAGGAGCAGTCGGCCGTACCCCGTGTCCAGGAGATGCCCGGCGGAACCCACCTCCTGCCAGGCCCGACCCGTCCCGGTGACGACGAGGGCGACGACCGCCGTGAACGCCAGCCGCGAGAACCGGGGCAGTACGGCGTCCAGTTCGCCGAGGTGGGCGGGGCGCGACAGGACGGCCGCGACCAGGGCGAGCCCGCCCAGCCAGAGCGTCATGGCGGCCAGGTGGACGAGATCGGCGGCCATCGCGAGCGGGGCGTACCGGCCGTCGACGGCGTGCCCGGTCAGCGGCCAGGTGCCCCAGAGCACGGTGACCGCGGCCGTCGTCGCCAGGACCAGCGGCCGCACGGGCCTGTCCCGCCCGGCCGACGCGGTGACCACCGCGGTCGCGGCGCCCAGCGCCAGCAGGGCGTAGAAGCGCACCGCGTAGGCCAGGTCGGCCGTCGCCGCGTACGGGTGGGCGTGCGCGCCGGACCAGGCCTCGGCCAGCGGCCGGCCGTCGGCCCAGACGGTGTGGACGGTCAGGACCGCGAGCGTGCCGGCCGCCAGCAGGCCGAGTCCGCCCCACACCAGGGCGCGGGTCCGGCGCTCGCGCAGCCCGGCGGGCCACAGCCACAGCGCGACCAGCAGCACGCCGGGGCCCAGGGCGAGTCCCGCGTAGCCGATCCCCCGGGCCGCCCCGAGGAGCCGCCCGGCCCAGGCGGCGTTCGCACCGGCGAGCGGGGGCACCACGCCCACGACATGCGTGGTCGTACCGATGGAGAACCGGTAGGTGCCCGCCACGGGGTGCCCGTCGGCCGAGGTCACCTGCCAGGCCACGGTGTAGGTGCCCGCGCGCAGGCTTCCGGGCAGGGCGGTGCGCAGGGTCGTGCGCCGCCGGTCGTCGGGGTGGCCGCCGAGATCCATCCGGCGCATGTGGTCGTCGAACACGCGTATCGCGTCGGCGCCCGCGGTCACCGGCTGGCGGAACGTCAGCGCGATCTTGGGCGGCAGGTCCGGCAGCACCTGGCCGGCCGCGGGCTCGCTCGACAGCAGGCCGGTGTGCGCGGCGGCGGGCCCCGCGGTCACGGTCTGGAGGCCCAGGGCGCAGAGAACGAGGCAGAGCATGGTGACGATGCGGCGCATCCGCTGTTTCCCCCGGGTGCACTGGTCGGACGGTGTCTCCAGGGTGGCGTCCCGCCGCGGTCCCCGGCAGCCTCGCCCTTGGGGGGTGGGACCCCCTCAAAACGAGGGGGTCAGGGCCGGATCGGGAGTACGGCGCGCACCTCGGTGCCGCCGTCGGCGCGCTCGGCGACGGTGACCTCGCCGCCCAGTTCGCTCGCCGTGTCCCGGATGAGCTGGAGCCCGAGATGCCCGGTCCTGCCGAGGGCGGTGCCCGGCCCCCTGCCGTCGTCCGCCACCACGACCAGCAGCCGGTCCTGGCTGCCGGTGACGTCGATCCAGGCCCGGTCCGCCTCGGCGTGCTTGACGATGTTGGTGACGCACTCCCGGGTGCAGCGGTAGGCGGCGGCCGTCAGGTCGGGGCCCAGCGCGGCCCGCACGTCGACGGTCGTGGTGACGGCGACGCCCTCCCGGCGCAGGCGTTCGGCGAGCAGTTCGACCGCCTGCGGCAGGCCGTCCTCGGTCAGGTCCGGCGGATAGATGTCCACCATCAGCGTGCGCAGCGAGCCGACGGCCCCGCGCAGCACCTCGGAGACCCGGTCGAGCATGCGGCCGGCCGGTTCCGGGATGTCGGCCGGCAGGTCGGCGCGGACGGCCGCCAGCGCGTACCCGGCACCGGCGAGGTCCTGGACCACACCGTCGTGCAGGTCGCGGGCGATCGCGCGCCGCTCACGCTCCGACGCGGTGAGCGCGTTGCGCAGCAGCCGGCTGCGCTCGGCGTCGGCCTGGCTGACCCGGCGCAGCAGCTGCACCGAGACCGGGAGCTGGGTGACCAGCAGAAGCAGCAGGGCCAGCACCGAGAACGGTACGAGGGTGCGCATCAGTTCGCCGCGCGCGGTGGCCACCCGGTCGTCGGTGGAGTACACCTCCAGTGCCAGCCGTTCGCCGGACGCCAGGTCCAGGGGGACGTAGACCTCCACCAGTCGGCTGTCGCCGTGGGGTTCGGTGATGTTCTCCTCGTCGGACAGGTCGGAGAGGTCCGCCCAACTGGCTTGCTGGTCGATGGTCTTGCGCACGTCGTCGTTGAGGGGGAAGGACATTCCGATGGCGCGGTGCTCGTTGCTGTACAGCACCTCGCCCTGCCGGTTCCACACCTTCACGCGCACCACGCCGGCCTCGCTCTCGCGGGCCCGGACCGCCTCGTCGAGCTGCGCCCGCGCGGTGCTGTCGCCGCGGATCACCGCGGGCATGACCGGCTTGAAGATCACGTTGCCCATCAGCTGCGCGGACCGCGCGGCCTCGGCGAGCGCGGTCCGTTTGGCGATCGACTCGGCGGCGAGCACGGTGCCGGCGCCGACGACCGTGAAGGCGCCCAGTCCGATCAGGATCATCGCGATCACCGCGTGCCGGACCGTTCTGCTGCCTTGCGGCTCGGGTGGCGCGGCCGGGTCCGCGCGGTCAGCCATCGCTGTGCGCCTCGACGAGACCGAGCTGTTGCGCCTTCACCACGGCCTGCAACTGTGAGCGCACCCCGAGCTTGAGGTGGATCGCCTTCACATAGCCGCGGCAGGTGTTGATGCTGATGCCCAGCAGCCTGGCGATCTCCGCCGGGGCCAGCCCCTTGCCCATCAGCGTGAGCACCTCGGACTCGCGGGCGGTCAGGCTGGCCACCGCGGGATCGTCGGTGACCCGCGGGCGGGGCGGCGGGTCACCGAACATGGACGCCGACACCAGCATCGATCCCTGCCGTACGGCGCGCAGCACGCTCAGCATCTCCTCCAGCGAACCGGTCTTCGGCACGAACGCGCTCGCGCCCGCCTGCGCGGCGCGTACCACCCAGTCGGGATCGCGGTGCGCGGAGACGACCACCACGGTCGCGTCCGGCGTCGCCTCCCGGATCCGCCGGGTGACCTCAAGTCCGCTCTCCGCGCCGAGCGAGATGTCCATCACGACCATGTCCGGCCGCTCCCTGGCCGCCAGTTCGACGGCCTCCGCGCCGGTGCCCGCCCAGCCCGCGCAGTCGAAGTCCGGCTGGGCTCCCAGCGCGAACGCCAGCAGTTCCGCGAAGGTCCGATGGTCGTCGACGATCAGTACCCGGGTCGTCGGCGAACCTTCTTGTTCCGGCATGTTCCCCCTACCTCGGCGAGCCGCCACGGTGGCCGGATCGCGTATGCCATGGAACCACGGCACGGTTGAAGGAAACCACAGTCCGTGAAGGAATTGTGTCCTTGATCAGCGTCCACACCGTCGACGAAACCTCCCGTTCCGGAGCGTTCCCGCCCACTTCCGAGGGTCGCCATGGCCGAAAAGCATCTGTCGTGCCATCACGACGCGATCGAGAGAAAGTGCTGGTTGTGAAGGAAATGTGCCCGCATGCGCGGTCGACCCCTCTGGTTTGGGGATGGCTGATACGCGTGGAAACGGGCACTGTTGGACCATGCCGATTCGCCTGCTCGTCGTCGACGACCACCCGCTCGTGCGGGACACCCTGTCCGCCGCGCTCGGCCGCAGCGCGCTCGTGGACGTGGTCGGTGTGGCGTGCGACGGCGCACAGGCCGTCGAAGCGGCGGTACGACTGATGCCGGACGTGGTCCTGATGGATCTGGTCATGCCCGTACTGAACGGGGCCGAGGCGACCGAAAGGCTCCTGACGCTCCGTCCGGGGACCCGGGTCGTGGTGCTGACCTCCGCGGTCGGCGGCCGGCTGGAGCGGGCGGCCCTCGACGCCGGGGCCGCCACGGTCCTGCACAAGGACGCCGGAATCGACACGGTCCTCGACGCCATCACGGCGGTCTCCCCCGAAGGCGTGACGCCCTGACGGGTGCGCGGGTCCGGTCCGGCCGGGCCCGCGCACCCGTCAGTCAGGGTCTGCCGGGCCGCGGCCACCAGCGCAGGATCACCCGCCCGGTCACCTTCGTGACCGGGACCGGCCCGAACTGCCGGGAGTCCACCGAGTGCCGACGGTTGTCGCCCAGCACGAACACGGTGCCGTCCGGTACCCGCGCGGGCCCGAAGTACATCCCGTCCACCGTCCTCGGATCCACCGCCGGCTCCTCGACGGCACGGCCGTCGACCTCCAGCACGCCGTCCTCGATCGCGACGGTGTCCCCGGCCACCGCCACCACCCGTTTGACCAGCGTCCCGTCGGACCCGTCGAACACCACGAGGTCGCCGCGCCCGGGCGGGGCGTCTCGGTACGCGCGGTCGTCGACGAGCAGATGGTCCCCGGCCAGCAGCGTGGGCTCCATGCTGGTCGACTCGACCCGCACCGGCTCCACCAGGAGGGTGCCGGCCACCAGCAGCGCGGCCGGCACCACGAGCAGGGCGGCGCGCGGTACGACGGACCGTCGTAC
>NZ_VJZD01000411.1 GCF_009377175.1 Streptomyces adustus | reverse complement strand
GTCCCGGGGCGGGCGGCGGATGGCGACGTGGGCGTCCCGGGGCGGGCGGCAGGCGTGGGCATGAGCGTGATCAGCACTCCTCCGAAGCGGCGGACAAGGCGGCGGGCACGGCGGCGGCCCTGGCGGTGAGCACGGCGGCGCGCACGACAGCAAGCGCTTTCCCTCCCGGCAACGTATGCGGCGGCACCGTGGCCGGTCAACACCCGGAAGCGGCTGCTCACCAGCCGTGTTCGAAACCCCTGTGACGGGCCTGTCACCCGGGGACGCTACGCTGCATCACGGCGCACGTGATCAACGCGCGCGACGGAACGCGTGTCCGTGCCCCCGCACGGCGGACCGGGCGGACCCGGCGGACCCTCGCCCCTTTCCGCATCGGCACTTGGACTTCCTCACTTCATGTCTTGGTTCGAATCCCTCGTCCTCGGCCTCGTCCAGGGGCTGACCGAGTTCCTCCCCGTGTCCTCCAGCGCGCATCTGCGGCTCACCGCCGCCTTCTCGGGCTGGAAGGACCCGGGAGCGGCCTTCACCGCGATCACCCAGATCGGCACCGAGGCCGCCGTGCTGATCTACTTCCGCAAGGACATCGGCAGGATCCTCTCCGCGTGGTGCCGCTCGCTCTTCGACAAGGCGATGCGCAGCGACCACGACGCGCAGATGGGGTGGCTGGTGATCGTCGGCTCGATCCCGATCGGCGTGCTCGGCCTGACGCTCAAGGACCAGATCGAGGGGCCGTTCCGTGATCTGCGGGTCACGGCGACCATGCTGATCGTCGTCGGCATCGTCATAGGCATAGCCGACCGCCTCGCGGACCGCGACGAGAAGGGCGGCCGGCACCGGGCACCCAAGCAGCGCAAGGGGCTTGAGGACCTCGGCGTGAAGGACGGTCTGATCTACGGCTTCTGCCAGGCCTGCGCCCTCGTGCCCGGCGTCTCCCGGTCCGGCGCCACCATCAGCGGCGGCCTCTTCATGGGCTACAGGCGTGAGGCGGCGGCCCGTTACTCCTTCCTGCTCGCCATGCCGGCGGTGCTCGCGTCCGGCCTCTTCGAGACCAAGGACGCGCTGGAGAACGACCATGTGCTGTGGGGGCCGACGCTGTTCGCGACGGCGATCGCGTTCGCGTCTGGCTACGCGGTCATCGCGTGGTTCATGAAGTTCATCTCCACCAAGTCCTTCATGCCGTTCGTCTACTACCGCGTCGCCCTCGGCATCGTCGTCATCGGCCTGGTGGCCGCGGGCGTGTTGAGCCCGCACGCGGCGGAGTCCGCGGGCTGAGAACCGCGCACGGCGGCACCCGCGGAACGTCAACAGGGCTCTCCCCCGTCGCATTTCACGGAAGGGGAGCCCGCAGTCGGCCGCCGCGGCCGACCCCGGCCGCTGCCGCACCGCGCGAACTCCCGTCCCGCGCAGGGCCGTTCCGCCCCGGCCGTCCCGCCGCCGTCACATCTCGGCGCTCCTGCGCCCGTGACCTACGGCATACGATCTGTGTAGTGACCCGGTAGCGCACCGTCAGTGCTTGCCCCTAGGCTGACCCCCATGTCCCCCGAATCCGTGACCCCTGGTTCCGTGCGTGGCGCTGCCGAGGTGAACGAGCAGATCCGGGCGCTCTGGATGCGCGCGGGCGGCTCGCTGTCGACCCAGGAGCGGACGGAGTACGAGCTGCTGGTGATCGAGTGGGCCGCGGCGATCCGCGGCGAGGTCGTGAAGGCGGCCTGAGCCGCACCACCCCCGCTCTCCGTCCGGCGGCACCTGGGGAGGTCGCCGCCGGACGGACATCTCCTTCCGGGTTCACGTGCACGCGTTCCGGGTTTACGTGCACGCGCCACTCCCGGCCCCCCCAATACGGGGCGATATTTCAGCCAGAGAGCAAAATAGACATATGGGTCTCCGGCATGCCTCGGTGGACCACCTCCTCGAGCAGCCACTGAGCCGTGGACTGGTGGCGATTCCGCTCGGACTGATCGTGGCGATCACCGTGGTGGATCTCCAGGTACCAAACGACGTCCATCTCGGACCCCTGCTGGTCGTCGCTCCCGCACTCACCGCCTCGCTGGCCGGCACCGCCATGACCGCCCTGGCCGGGGCCCTGGCCATCACGGCCCAGACGCTGATCGCCGTGTTCCACGGCGGACTGACCACGCCCAACCATCTGGCGCAGATCACCGCACTCACCCTGCTGTCCGGGCTCACGGTCTTCCTGCGCCACATCCAGGAACGCAGGGAGCGGGAACTGGGCCTGGCGCGGTCCGTGGCCGAGACGGCACAGCTCGTGCTGCTGCGGCCACCGCCACGGCGGGTCGGCCCGCTGCGGGTGGCCTGGCTGTACCTGTCCGCCGAGGACGAGACCCAGATCGGGGGTGATCTCTTCGCCGTCGCCCGTGCCGACCGGCCCGCCACCCGCGTGGTCATCGGTGACGTCCGGGGCAAAGGACTGGCCGCCATCGCCGAGGCCTCCCTGGTCCTGGGCGCGTTCCGCGAGGGCGCGCACCGGTACGACACCCTGCCCGAACTGGCCGGCGCGGTCGAGGACAGCGTCCACCGGAACCTGGCGGAGGTGGTGGACACCGAGCAGGAGCTCGGCGAGCACTTCATCACCGCCCTCCTACTGGACATCCCCGACGACACCGCGCAGGCCAAGATCATCAACTTCGGGCATCCGGCTCCGCTGCGGGTACGCGGCCGACAGGTCACCGCCCTGTCCGTCCGACACCCCGTACCGCCGTTGGGTCTGTGCGAGCCGGCCGGTTCGCCCCGCTCCGCCGAGACCTTCACCGTCGAGGGCGGTGACCTGCTCGTGCTCTACACGGACGGGGTCGTCGAAGCCCGGTCGCCGGGCGGGGTCTTCTATCCGCTCGCCGAACGGATCACCTCGTTCCTGCCCGTCAACAGCCCCGACGCCCTGTTGCGGCACATCCACCACGACCTGCTCCGCCATGTCGGAGGCAGCCCCGGCGACGACGCCGCCGTACTGGTGATCGAGCGCACCCGCTCCCGGCACTTCCCCCGGCCGCAGCCCGCCGCCCACCTCGACGGCCACCCCGGCTGACCGGCCGAGTCCCGACCGGTCGCCCCACCGCGGGCCCGGCCGAGCCGTGTCGCCCCACGCCGCTCACCGGTTCGTCCATTAAGGTCACACCACCACAAAGGTGACGATCGCTACGGAGGACAGAACCGCGGAGATCAATCGCGAGCGCGTCACCAGGACCCTGACGTTCTGGCTGCGCCCCTCCTTCGCATTGCGCGTCGTCAACAGGTTCCAGAAGATCGTGGGCTTCGACCGCGCGATGGCCCTGGCCTCCAGCGCGCTCACCGCGGTCATCCCGCTCGCGATCCTGACCAGCGCCGTGCTGAACAGCGCCACGGACTACGACGCCGCGGAACGGATCATCAGCCGCTACGGCCTCACCGGAGCGGGCGCCGCCTCCGTCCGGTCGCTCTTCACCCCGGCCGACGACGACGTCTCGAGCACGGGAGTCTTCGGGGTGGTGTTCCTGACGATCTCCGCGCTGAGCTTCGCACGGGCCTCGCAGCGACTGTTCGAACAGACCTGGCAGCTGAAGCCGCTCAGTGTCCGCAACACGCGCAACGGCCTGTGGTGGATCATCTCGCTGGGCGCCTACATGGCCGTCACCGGATGGCTCCATGCGGTCCTCGGCGGCGGCCGGCTGGAGCTGACGGCGGCGGTGTCCGAGGTGCCGCTGACCGCCGCCTTCCTCCTCTGGAGCGGCCGGCTGCTGTCCGCGAAACGGATCGGCTGGGCGGACCTGTTGCCCTTCGGGACCACCGCGGCCGTCCTGACGGCCGTCTACTCGATCGGCGCGGCCGTGTATCTGCCGCGCCTGTTCAACTCCTACGCCTCGCGCTACGGGGCGATCGGAGCCGTCTTCGCGATGATCTCCGCGCTGTTCGCCGCCATGCTCGTCATCGTCGGGTCGGCGGCGGTGGGCCGTGAGGTGCGCGACGAACTCGTCCGGATCAAGAACGGCCACCGTCCCTCGGACAACGAGGTCCGCCGCCAGTGGGACCTCGTGGTCGAGCAGGCCCGCTCCCGCTGGCACACCGCACGCGAACAGGTATCGCGCCGACGGTCCAAGACGCCGGGGAACGGCCCGGAGAGCGGCCCGACGAACGGCCCGCACGAGGACCCGGAGAACACCTGACCCGACGGCCCCGGACAACCCGCGCAACGCACGCGGCCCACGCAGGCCCGTACGGCAGCGGACCCTTCAGCAGTCCCTCACCGGGGACCGGCGGCCACCGGGCACGTGTTCCACAGCTCCACTCCGGCCGCGAGCAGCTCCAGCACCGCGCCCCGTTCCTCGGGTGTCCACGCGTCGCACTCGTCCCCGAAGAGCTTGTCGTAGGCACCGTTGTGCACCGCACCCTGGTCGGGCAGGAGGTGGGCCGAGGCCAGACCGCGGGCCAGGTCCTCGAAGAAGTTCCACACCTCCAGCACGGCGCCCGCGGGAACCTTCCTGCGGGCCGGGTCGTCCAGCCAGTGCTGCACCCGGACCAGTTCCAGGGTGGCGGTCCGCGAGTCGTCCAGCCGCCGGCCGTGCCGACGTACGTACATCCGGACCTGCCGTCCCGTCACGAACACCGGCACGCGTCGCGGGTCGGCGTCCGCCGGGGCGAACACCTGGTCGGGGTCGTCGTCGCGCCCTGCGATCCACAGCACCGTCCCACTGCGTTCGCGGCCGCGCACCCGGTACGGGTACCAGCCGCCGTCCGGCCACCCGGTCCCGCCCACGACCCGGCCCCCGGC
>NZ_VJZD01000410.1 GCF_009377175.1 Streptomyces adustus | reverse complement strand
CCCTCGCGCGGTCCGGCCCCGGCCGTCCGCAGCGGGGGGACCCCGTCGCGCGGCGGCAGTGCCTCGCGGGGCAACAGCACCGGGTCCCGGCCCGGCGCCCGGCCCACTCCGGCTTCGCGCAACACCGGTCGGTCGGGCACCGGTGGCCGGACGGGGCCGCGCAGCGGCGCGGGCCGTCCCGCGCCCAGGACCACCGGTACCGGTCGGCGGCCGGCGAATCCGCGGCTGCTGCGGCAGCGGCTGTTCGTGTTCGTCGTGGTGACGCTGCTCGTCGCGCTCGCCATCGGCGTGGTGCAGGGCTGTCAGGGTCCGGCGCGCGGACTCGGGGGCGGCGCCGACGTCGTACGACGGTCGGACGCCAAGCCGCACCCGCCCGCGCCGTCGTTCGACGGGCCGCCGGAGCAGCGGTACGGGTCGACGCTTCGGGCCGACGGCCCGGAGTGACCCGGGCGGCCGCCCCGGCCGACGTACGCCACCGCGGGTACGCCCCGCCGCCCGCCGCCCCGGCCTGCGGCACCCTGCTCGCCGGGCGTCGGACGGCCGTCGGTCAGGCGGTCAGGCGGTCAAGCGGTCAAGCGGTCGGACGTCCCGTGGCCACCGCGTAGAAGGCGACCGCCGCCGCCGCGCCCACGTTGAGGGAGTCGACGCCGTGGGCCATCGGGATGCGGACCCATTCGTCGGCGGCGACGAGCGCCTGGGTGGACAGGCCGTCGCCCTCCGCGCCGAGCATCAGGGCCACCCGGTCCATCCGGTGCGGGGCGGCCTCGTCGAGGGACCTGGCCTTCTCGTCCGGGGTGAGCGCGAGCAGGGTGAAGCCCGCCTCGCGGACCGAGTCGAGACCCTTGGGCCAGGTGTCGAGGCGGGCGTACGGCACCGAGAAGACCGCGCCCATCGAGACCTTGACGGAGCGGCGGTAGAGCGGGTCGGCGCAGTCGGGCGAGAGCAGGACCGCGTCCATGCCGAGGGCGGCCGCCGAGCGGAAGATCGCGCCGATGTTGGTGTGGTCGTTGACCGACTCCATGACCGCCACCCTGCGGGCGGAGCGCAGCAGTTCGGCGGCCGTGGGAAGCGGCTTGCGCTGCATGGAGGCGAGCGCGCCGCGGTGCACGTGGTAGCCCGTGACCTGTTCGGCGAGCTCCGGGCTGACCGCGTAGACGGGGGCCGGGAGCTCGTCGATGACGTCGCGCATGACGTCGACCCACTTCGCGGACAGCAGCATCGAGCGCATCTCGTACCCGGCGTCCTTGGCCCGGCGGATGACCTTCTCGCCCTCTGCGATGAACAGGCCCTCGGCGGGCTCGCGCTTGCGGCGCAGCTCGACGTCGGTCAGGCCCGTGTAGTCGCTCAGGCGCGGGTCGGCGGGGTCCTCAACGGTGATGAGATCGGCCACAGGGTGATACTGCCTTGTCCTGGGTGTGGTGCCAACGGCTCGGAACGGGTTGTGTTACCCGGGGTTACTCGGTGGTGCGGGGGCCCACGCCGACGACCTCGCCGATGACGATGACGGCCGGGGGCCGCACGTCCTCGGCGCGCACCGTCTCGGCGACGGTCGCGAGGGTGGCGTCGACGCGCCGCTGGGCGGCCGTCGTGCCCTCCTGGACCAGGGCGACGGGGGTGTCCGGCGACCTGCCGTGCGCGACGAGCGTCTCGGCGATCTTCCCGATCTTGTCGACGCCCATGAGCACCACGAGCGTACCCGTCAGCCTGGCGAGCGCCGGCCAGTCGACCAGGGAGCGCTCGTCGTCGGGGGCGACATGGCCGCTGACCACGGTGAACTCATGGGCGACCCCGCGGTGGGTGACGGGGATGCCGGCCGCGCCCGGTACCGAGATCGAGCTGGAGATGCCCGGGACGACCGTGCACGGGATGCCCGCCTCGGCGAGCGCCTGGAGCTCCTCCATGCCACGGCCGAAGACGTACGGGTCGCCGCCCTTCAGCCGGACGACGGACCTGCCCTTCCTGGCGTGCTCGATGAGCGCGTTGTTGATGGCCTCCTGGGCCATGAACCGCCCGTACGGGATCTTCGCCGCGTCGATCACCTCGACGTGCGGCGGGAGTTCGGCCAGCAGATCGCGCGGGCCGAGCCGGTCGGCGATGACGACGTCCGCCTCGGCGAGCAGCCGCCGGCCGCGGACCGTGATCAGGTCCGGGTCGCCGGGACCGCCGCCGACGAGGGCGACACCGGGGGTGCGGGTGCGGTGGTGCGGGGCGACCAGGGTGCCGTCGCGCAGACCCTCCACGACCGCGTCCCGGACGGCGGCGGTGTGCCGGGGGTCGCGGCCGCGCGCGTCGGTGGTGAGCACGGCCACGGTGACGCCCTCGCTGTGGCCGGTGGCCGGGGTCCAGGCGGTCGCCGCGTCGGCGTCGTCGGAGCGCACGCACCAGACGCGGTGCGCCTCGCCCTCGGCGGAGGCCCGGGTGTTCGCCTCCGGGTCGCTGGTGGCGATCAGTGCGTACCAGGCGTCGGCGAGGTCGCCGTCGGCGTAGGGGCGCCGCTCCCAGACGATCTCGCCCGCGTCCGCCATGGCCTCGACGGACGGTGTCGCCTCGGGGGACACCAGGAGGATGTCGGCGCCGGCCGCGATCAGTGCCGGGAGACGGCGCTGGGCGACCTGACCGCCGCCGAGGACGACCACGCGGCGGCCGGCCAGACGGAGGCCTACGGGATAGGCGGGGTGTTCTGCCATGCGGGGCGGCTCCTCGTCCTCGTCCTGGCGATGCGAAGGGCGCTACAGCTCCGGAGCGGCCCTGACGTGCGAATTTTAGCCGTGGTGCGGGGTACGGCAGGGGGCGGGGGCGGGCGCCGGGACGCCCGGCTGCCCCGACCCCGCCCCGCGGTGGGCTACTTCTCGGTGACGCCCGCCGAGTCGAACGTCGCCACCTCGTGCATCGCTCGTGCCGTGCTCTGCACCAGCGGGAGCGCCAGCAGGGCGCCCGTGCCCTCGCCGAGGCGCAGGTCCAGGTCGACCAGCGGGCGCAGGCCCAGCTTGTTGAGGGCCGCCACATGGCCCGGCTCGGCGCTGCGGTGGCCCGCGATGCAGGCCGCGAGGACCTCGGGGGCGATCGCCCGGGCGACCAGGGCGGCGGCGCCCGCGCTGACTCCGTCCAGGATCACCGGGGTGCGCAGCGAGGCGCCGCCGAGGAGCAGACCCACCATGGCCGCGTGCTCGAAACCGCCGATCGCCGCGAGGACGCCGATGGGGTCGGCCGGGTCGGGCTGGTGGAACTCCAGGGCGCGGCGCACGACATCGGTCTTGCGGGCGAGCGTCTCGTCGTTGATGCCGGTGCCGCGGCCGGTGACCTCGGCCGGGTCGGCGCCGGTGAAGACGGAGATGAGCGCGGCCGACGCGGTGGTGTTGGCGATGCCCATCTCACCGGTGAGCAGGGCCTTGTTGCCGGCCGCCACCAGGTCGCGGGCGGTCTCGATGCCCACCTCGATGGCCTGCTTGGCCTCCTCGCGGGTCATCGCGGGGCCGGTGGTCATGTCCGAGGTGCCCGCGCGGACCTTGCGCGGCAGCAGACCGGGGGTGGCCGGGAGGTCGGCCGCGACGCCCACGTCGATGACGCAGACCTCGGCGCCGACCTGCGCGGCGAAGGCGTTGCAGACCGCTCCCCCGCCCAGGAAGTTGGCCACCATCTGGGCCGTGACCTCCTGCGGCCAGGGGGTGACGCCCTGGGCGTGCACACCGTGGTCGCCCGCGAAGATCGCGACGGCCGCGGGCTCCGGGATCGGCGGCGGGCACTGCCGGGACAGTCCGGACAGCTGCGCGGAGATGATCTCCAGCATGCCGAGCGCGCCGGCCGGCTTGGTCATGCGCTTCTGCCGCTCCCAAGCCTCGCCGAGCGCCTTGGCGTCCAGCGGGCGGATCCCGGCGACGGTCTCGGCGAGCAGGTCGTGCGGGTCCTCACCGGGCAGCGCGCGACGGCCGTACGTCTCCTCGTGCACGACCCAGGACAGTGGACGGCGCTTGGACCAGCCCGCCTGCATCAGCTCGGGCTCCTCCGGGAACTCGTCGACGTACCCGACGCACAGGTAGGCGACGACCTCCAGGTGGTCGGGCAGGCCGAGGGCGCGGACCATCTCGCGCTCGTCGAAGAAGCTGACCCAGCCGACCCCGAGGCCCTCGGCGCGGGCGGCGAGCCAGAAGTTCTCCACGGCGAGCGCGGCGGAGTACGGCGCCATCTGCGGCTGGGTGTGCCGGCCGAGGGTGTGGCGGCCGCCGCGGGTCGGGTCGGCGGTGACGACGACGTTCACCGGGGTGTCGAGGATGGCCTCGATCTTCATTTCCCTGAACTGCTTGGCCCGGCCCTTGGGCAGCGACTTGGCGTACGCCTCGCGCTGGTGCATGGCCAGTTCGTGCATGGTGCGGCGGGTCTCGGCCGAACGGATCACGACGAAGTCCCAGGGCTGCGAGTGGCCCACGGACGGGGCCGTGTGGGCCGCCTCCAGGACGCGCAGCAGCACCTCGTGCGGGATCGGGTCGTTGCGGAAGCCGTTGCGGATGTCACGGCGCTCGCGGATCACCCGCAGCACGGCCTCGCGCTCGGCTTCGGCGAAGCCGGGGGCCGCCGGGCCGGTGGACTCTCGTGCTTCTTCCACTGCGGCCGTGCTCTCTTCTTCCTGGTCTTCCGGTGCGGCGCCCCTGGTGTCCAGGTCCGCCGCCTGCTGCACGACGTCCGGCTCGTGCTCCGCGTCCTCGGCCGCCCGGCCGGGGGCCGGTTCGGCCTCCCGGGGGGCGGGGACCACGGCGACGGGGTCCGGGAGCTGCGCTCCCGGCGTCTGTGCCGGGGCCTGAGGTGCCTGCGGCTGCGGCTCCTGGGCGGGCAGGACGATGGGGTGCGGCGG